>JAGLXM010000344.1 GCA_023132915.1 Candidatus Bipolaricaulota bacterium | reverse complement strand
GTCTCGGTGATCCCCACCATCTGCGGAACGTTCGGTCCGGTGATATCAGCGTCGAGCAGGCCTACTCGCGCTCCATTGTTCGCCAACGCATAGGCGAGGTTCACCGCCACCGTTGTCTTCCCCACGCCGCCCTTGCCGCTGAACACGACCACGCGATTGGTGATCTGGCCCATCGCCTGCTTAATCCCTTGCGCGGTCTTCTCCATCTGCTTTTTTATCTGTTCCTGCTGATTCATGTATAGTCCCTCTCTCCGAATAGCTTTGTGCCTACTCGCACGATGGTTGCCCCTTCTTCGATCGCTATTTTATAGGTGTTTGACATCCCCATCGAGAGGTGCTTCATCTCGATCCCGGGCAGTTGCAGCGTCTTTAAGGCATCGAACAGTCGTCTTGTTTCCACGAAGTAGGGCCGTGCCTTCTCGGGATCACCGAACCTTGGGCCCATCGTCATCAAACCCATGATCCGCATATGTTTTAAGGGGACAGTCTCTTTAATTAGCCCTTTTGCCTTCTCAGGGAAGACTCCCGCCTTCTGCTGCTCGCGGCCGCTGTTTACCTCGATCAACACCGGTATGACCTTCCCTATTTGGGAGCATCGCTTGTCGATCTCAACTGCCAGAGGAAGTGAATCTACGGTCTCGATCAGATCGAAGATCTCAACAGCAACCTTAACTTTGTTTCGCTGCAGGTGGCCGATAAAGTGCCACCGACAGCGCTCGCCAATGACGGCGAATGCGCTTTGCGCTTCTTTAACGTAATTCTCCCCGATGATTGTGACTCCGGCCTCGATCGCTTGGAGGATCTCCTGAGGCGTTCGGGTCTTGGCCGCGGCGACGAGCGTGACATCTGAAGGAATCTCGCTCAGGATCTTCTTCACGTTTTCTTTGATCATCTATTCACCTGCACGAAGAACGATCTTTCCTAGCGTAGTGTTGAGCTCGCGTGCGACCACCGGACACTTCACCTTAAGGAGAAAGAATAGCGGCGCGTCCTCATCGGACAATCCCTCGAAGTTCCCCTGCCCTTTGGCGAGGATTAACTTTGAATGGTTAAAGGTGTCGATGAACTCCTCCGTACAGTAGCGGAGGCTCGTTCCTGGTGCGTCAGACCCGCTGGTGATAACTTTTGCAATCTTATCCATTCCCACATAGGAAGCATCCTCGATCGTTACATCGTTGATGATCGGCTCTCCCCGCACGACGAAAGTGATCTTCTTTCCCAGTCTGTTCAATTGCTCAACGACGATCCTGTCAAAGACGATCTCCCCCGCATTGTCGCCGATATAGAGAACCTCTTCGACGGATTCGAGCCGCTCCTTCAAAACGGGGTAGTCGACCAAGTCGAGGTCATTCGTCAAGCTCTCCTCAATCGAGCGATTGAGGTCAAAGTCCAAAGTTACCGCGAAGTCGATAACGTTGCTCGCTGCCGCAAGCTTGAGCGCGGCAAGCAATGGATCGCCCGACCCCTCCACGCGTTTGCGAAATTGAGAACTAAGCTTAAGAGCGTGATCGTTACATTGTCTCTTCACCTCACGATAGGGATCAAGAGTCCTGGTAACCTCTTTAACTACCCTGTGGATCTTCCTTCCCATATCGATCGGTGTAGCGTCAATCGGAAGACTAGGGATGAGGACCGCCACTTCATCCAGCACCGTTCTTTGTTTTCGGGTATCCTCGGTGGCCCATCGCGCGGCCTCAAGCGCTTGCCGCATGAAACAGGGGATACAATCGAGGTAAACCTTCATGAAGAGCCTTCGCTTCGTACCCTCAAGCTTGCTTCTAGGAGGAAAGCGGAGATTCGCCGCAGGCGAACCTGCTTGTTGTTTGTACGAGCTACATGAACTCTGTTAGGAACAAACCCCTCAATGTCGGAGACGAGCTCCGACCAACGTCGAAGATAAACTCCGACGCTACATCCGTTTTTGTAGCGTCGTACCCTGCCTGCCTGTTGCGTCACCAGGGCAGACAGGTGTGCTTGGGGGGTGTAGTAGATTCTGAACGGACTTACTACACCCCCCAGGTTACTTCCGATGCGACAACGCGGTACATCAAATTGCAACATAAGGACCAACTCCGGTTAGGTCTTTAAGGTTCTGCTCTCCAATGTCCCTTTAGCTTGCTGCGGGGTTCTTTACTAAAACCTCACGCGCGCATAAGGTTCGTTCCGCACTTGGGGCAACTCATCTGATAGCAGGGAGTTCCAACGCGGTGAGCGATCTTCTCCCCGCAGTTTGGACAAACGCAGTCACCCGATGGCCCTGCACCGGCGCGGTTTCCTCCCATTCGTCCACGGCCCTGGCCTCCCTGACCACGACCACGGCCCACTCCTGTTCCTTGACCAGCTCCCGCTGGTCCTGTTCCATCTCCACGTGGCATGTGAACCTCCTTTTATTTATCTTGTTTAAGCTGCAGATAGACTTTTCTCACCGCATCCTTGAACCGTTGTGTTCCACCGGCCTGGCTGATTATGGTCATAACCTTACGCGGATCGGTAACCACTGTGGCAAAAAGATGGGACACTCCATGGCTTGCGAAGACCCGCGACAGCGGTGTCGTCGGTCCGACCAAGGCGACCTCACCCTGCGCGAGTTTTAACAGATGGTCGAGAGTATCATTGACGAGCGTTAGTGAGGTGATGATCGCAACATCACAGGTAGGGAGGAGCCGCTCGGCCGACCAATCGGGAAGAGCCTCCTCGGAGAGGGGCCGCCGCTCGAAGATGTACAGCGTACTCGATCGCCGACGGAGTTCCGGAATGAATGGCTCAAAGTAGCCTACCATTCCCACCCGTGCGTTGTCGATCGGTAGCAGCTCAAGCGGGCTTGGTCCTGATTCTCCCTGTTGGTTTAGAACGGCGTTAATCGTTGCGAGTCCAACAGAGGAAGCAACCGGGTCAGACGAGGCCGCGTATTCCGCCACCTCCAAGGCTGACTTGCCGATTAGCTCTCCCGCCTGAGCTAGAAGGGTGCAGCAGCCCTGTGCCCCCTCGATTACCGTCCCTGAAAGGCCGCAGCCCCCATCGTCAAGCAATGAAGCGGTGTATCCCAGGCCGATTCGTACATCGGCGATCACTCGGTCGGCGAGCTTTGGCCGCACCTCCGCCAACAGGTCATCGATGATCATAAAAAAACTCCGTAAAGCGCTCAAAAACCACGCTCATCGCCGCTCCGGCAGGACTTGTGGCATCCTCGACGGCGCTTTTCCCAACGACCATCATCTCGGTTACTTTGCGGTCATAGGGAATCCGTCCGAGCAGCGGGAGCTGCTCCGCTGCGGCGAACGCCTCGATCTTTTCCGAGACTTTCTCGTTTATGTCAGCCTTGTTGATGACGAGGTAGGCCGGAATCCCAAAGTGACGGACCACCCCGAGGATCCGCTCAAGGTCATGCAATCCGGAAAGGCTTGGCTCGGTGACGAGGATGACCGCACTTACCCCGCTCACCGAGGCGATCACCGGGCAACCGATCCCAGGGGCCCCGTCGATCAACAGGGCTTCTACTTTTGTCTCTTTAGCTAGTTCGGCCGCCTTCTCCTTGACCAGAAAGACGAGCTTCCCTGAGGTCTCCTCTCCTGGATAGAGCTCGGCGCTCGCAAGTGGGCCGAGCCTGCTCCGCGCGGTGTACCAGCGCCCGCAATCGACCAGTAAGAGGGTGATCGCATCGACCGGGCAGACGTATGCACAGGCCCCGCACCCCTCGCACATGTAGGAATCGATGGTAAAGTTCTCGTCGATTGCCTGAAAGCGGCAGACCTCGCGGCACTTGCCACAGGAGATGCACTTCTCATCGTCTTTAACGGCGAGTTTAATCCCTTGGAAGTTTCCCTCCGAGGTGATTTTTGGATCGAGCAAGAGGTGGAGGTTAGCCGCGTCGACGTCACAGTCGGCAAGGACCTTCTCCTTTGCCAAGAAGGCGAACGCCCCGGCGAGGGAGGTCTTCCCGGTCCCCCCTTTTCCCGAAAGGAAGAGAACGCTCTTCATCCCGCCTCTCCTTTTTTTGGCCCCTCATTTGGCCCAATGTCCACTGCGGGAACATCCTCGGCAGCGTGTACCGTCGCACCTTGTGTGCGACGTCTGTTCAGATCGTCGGGCATGAAGCCCGACGCTACGGAGGCAGCGCCTTCGCCCACCTGCGAGATGATTTCATGGTAGAGGTGGATGAACCGTTCCTTCCAGGCCGGAAGAGCGTCGACGAGTGGGGTTCCCTCCGAGTAAAGCACGGCGATCTCACGGTCAAACGGGATCTTTAAGGGGATCGGTAGCCCCTCCTGTTCGCAGTAGCGCTCTACCTGATCATCACCGATCCCGTTGCGATTGATGATGACAGCGATCGGGAGCTTTAACGAGCGGGCGACTCCCACCGCGGCCTTGAGGTCGTGCAGGCCGAACGGGGTCGGCTCGGTGACCAGCAGCGCGACATCGGCCCCGTGCAGTGCAGCGATCGTCGGGCACCCGGTCCCCGGCGGTGCGTCGAGGATCGCCAGACGGTCAGGATCAAGCCCTTCCTTCAATGTGTGGACAATCGGGGTAGCCATAGCCTCGCCGATGTTGAGTAACCCGCGAGAGAAGGGAAATCCGCGTGCTTCCCCTGATTCTACGACCCCGAGTTCGTGTGGGACCTCGCTTATCGCCCCGGTTGGGCAGACCATCTTGCACAACCCGCAGCCGTGACAGAGTTCGTTATAGACCAATACCTTCTTTCCGATGACGGCGATGGCGTTAAACTCGCAGGCCTTGGCACACTGGCCGCACTGATTGCACAGGGATTCATCCACCTCAGGGAGGAGCTTTTCCACCGAATGTACTTGCTCAATGCGAGGTTTTAAAAAAATGTGGGCGTTTGGCTCCTCGACATCACAGTCGATGAACTGGACCGATTCTCGTTCGACAAGGGAGAGGGCCAGGTTAACGGCAATGGTCGTCTTACCGGTTCCGCCCTTTCCGCTGGCAATGGCGATACGCATCAATGGCGATCACGGAACGCGTGTTTCTGGCAGGCGTCTTTATCTGAGGCTTTCGAGAGACTCCCTCCCTTCCACGCCTCGATCGCCGCGCGCGCCGTCCCGGAAACGCCGGCGCAGACTTCGATCCCGTTTTGGTTCAGGATCCCGATCGCCCGACGGCCGAGGCCGCTGCACAAAAGAACATCGATTCCCAACTGTGAGAGGATCTCTCCGGGAAGGCCGGTTCCTCCCGTGTGCTCCGAGGTGTTATCCACTACCTCTACCTCACCGGTCTCGGAGTCATAGATTGTGTAGGTGGGAACACGACCGAAGTGCTCGCCGATCAGGTCGTCGAGACCGCCGCTTCCCACTGTCGGTACGCAGACTTTCGTCATATCATTCTCCTTCCATGCCCCCCTGCTGTGGGAGCATCGGCGCGGGTGAGGCGGCCAGCGCGGTAGTCTTGAAGTGCCTCCTTGACCGTGCCCTTTGCTCCGACATAGATCTCGATCCCAGCAGTGGTGAGTCCCTGATGGGCGTTTGGTCCAACGTTCCCGGTGATCATAACGTTTGCGCCCTTCGAAGCGACGGTCTGGGCCGCCTGTACGCCGGCACCATGGGCCCCGGGCGCATTTTTCACGGCTTCTGTGGCGAGCGTCTCTTCGTCAACGAATAAAAAATAAGGGGCCCGTCCAAAGCTTGGATTCACCGGAGCATCAAGTTCCTGTCCATCCGAAGTGATGCAGACTCTCATTTCTTATTCCTTCCTTTCGAGTGCGTCGATGCGCTCGTTTAGCTGTTGTAGCTTGAGCGTAAGTGAGCGTAGCTGTTCGGTCAAGGTGGCCATCGCATCCGTCGATAGAGGCGGAGCAGCCGACGGAGTTGACATGGGCATGCCAGGCATTCCCATGCCACGGCCCATCCCCATCCCGCGTCCCATTCCCATCCCACCTCCGGTCCCCATGCCCCGACCTGTGAACGCCGCCGCGGTAGGACCGGCCGCCGGGGCGAGCCGTCCCGCAGCAAACTCGAGAACTTTTTCTTTCACAGTCCCTTGGGCGGGAATCGTTTGCACACCCCCCTGGGAAAAGACGTTTGAAGCATTCGGGCCGAACGCGCCGGCGAGGATCGCCTGTGCGCCCTTGGAGATGACAAGCTGTGCCGCCTGGATCCCGGCCCCACCCATCGCGCTGACATAGGGGTTTTGAACTACCTCGTGGGAGACGACCTCCCCGTTCTCAACATCCACCAGAGTGAAAGTAGGGCAGCGGCCGAAGACCGGGGAGACCACATCCTCCAATCCACCCTGCGTTGTGGCTACAGCAATTTTCACTTTAAGCCTCCTTATACTCTACCGATAGCGCGAAGCGCCCGTGCGGGGAGGAAAATGACGGAGTATCGGAATCTCCCTGTGCGATGATCTGCCTTGAGCATCTAAACTAAGCCCGTCTGCTGATATGGTGATCTTCATCATCCACCCCTTTACTTATTTTCAACCCAGATTTTGCACTTCTCTTGAAAGCACATCAGAACCATTGAGTTAGAATCTATAAGGAAACCAAGAATCCAGGAGATCTAAAACTCTTTGGGCTCAAGATACTAATCCGCCGTTAAGAGCTGTCTGATTCCTGGACTACTGGTTCCCTAAGAGCGTTTGGATCGGTTTGGTTCCATGCAGTTCTTGGGTTCAAGTCTCCAATTCCT
Source organism: Candidatus Bipolaricaulota bacterium (assembly GCA_023132915.1). Taxonomy (GTDB): domain Bacteria; phylum Bipolaricaulota; class Bipolaricaulia; order UBA7950; family UBA9294; genus UBA9294. The sequence continues at coordinate 1,701 of JAGLXM010000344.1, read as the reverse complement.
TTATCCGGCCACTGATCTGTGCCAGCTGATCCTTTACCCTCTGTGCTTCTTCCTTCAAGAATTGAAGCTCCTGTTCTTCACTCATCTGTGGCGCATAGGGGGCAGCTCCTGGAGCATACGCCGGTGCTCCAGAATAAGGCATCCCCCCGTAGGGATAGGGATATGGCATCCGGTACGGAGTGGCCATAGGATAAGGCATCCCTCCTCCACGGCCGTACATTGTCCCTAGCCCCCACGGGCTGCAAAAACCCCTTCTTCCTCCTGTCATCGGCCCCATTCCACGGGGTCCTGTTCCATCAAATCCTGGCATAATACATCTCCTTTTTTGCTTCAAACGCTACATGCGGGGCGCTTCCTGCCTGACGCGGTATCATCCTTGCCCGATCTTAAAAGGGCCCTGATCGTTAGTAGGGATACCCCATACCATAGCCGGAGTATGGGTAGTTAGATCCGTACCCCCTATAAGGATAGCCATAGGACATACCGTACCCGGGCCAACCCCGAGCATAGGGGTTACCCGGCCAGGCTGCATGCCACCGTCCCATTCCAAGGCCCATCCCTCGACCAAAGGAACCAATTCCTCTACCAAGCCCCATTCCGTAACCCATTCTGAAGTAGCCTCTGCCGCCAAAACCTCCGCCGCGTCCTCTCATTTAGATCACGCTCCTTCTTCTAACTCTTCCAGGCGTTTTTTTACCGCCTCCATTTGTTGTTCAAGCGCTTCCTTCTGGGCATTGAGCGTCGCAAGTTCCTGCTCCTTTGATTGGGGTGCCGTTCCTGGTACCGGCCATGCCCCTGGGGCCGAAGTCGGGTAACCAAGCGAAGCAAGGAACGCCCCTGTCTGCCCGGTATTCTGGAGGTACTGTGCCGCTGGCGGGAGTCCTCCCCATCCTGGGGAATAACCAAAGCGCACCCAGCCAGGAAGCCCGGTCGCGTAGTACATGTTTCGATGTCCGTATCCTCCCATATAGACCCCTCCTTGTTGAGGGTTTAAACGCCGCCATTATAAGCATATGCACAAAACTTGTCAAGCAGCCAACGTTCAGGCCAAGAGAGAGGTTTATCCCTATTCGTCCGCTTGACAACCGCTCCGATATCCCTTTATAGTAAGCTTATGCACTCTTGCGAGGAGGGCAATGGGCCGCCAGAAAAAGCCGCGTTACTGTCAAGAGTTTTTCGGGTACAACCTGTTCAAGCCAAGCGGCATTCCACTTTCCCAGACTGAGATCGTCGAGGTTGCACTCGATGAACTGGAAGCGATGCGCTTATGCGACTTTGAAGGGCACGACCAAGAGCAAGCGGCGCAGGAGATGGGAATCTCGCGGGGGACGATCCAGCGCTTGCTTTACTCTGGTCGGCGCAAGGTAATTGATGCAGTGATGCACGGAAAAGCTCTCGCCGTGCACGAGTCGGAGCATGTCGTGATTCGTAGGCCGGGGCGGCACGGTCGGGGGATGGGCCGCGGACGATGGAAGGCTCCACCAGCGTCGGGCATAAAGCCCGACGCTACAGGATTGACGTAGTTCCCATTCCTTCCGCCGACAGCCTTTCCCACTCGGCGAAGCGTTCCTTCAACGCCTGTGTGAGCCGCTTATGTACCTCCCCGAGTTCCGCGATCTTCACTCCATCGCCGCGGGTGCTCGCTGCATCGATGTGCGCTTCCAACACCTTTAGTTCCTCCTCCAACCGCTCGATCTCCTC
>JAGLXM010000343.1 GCA_023132915.1 Candidatus Bipolaricaulota bacterium | reverse complement strand
GGCCAAGGCGTTCAGCTGCAGCAAGTGCCAGGTCGAACGGCGTGGTGACATCCTCGTCGGTGATATCATACCCCCAGTCCGCTGCAAGCCAGCGCAAGGAGGCGATCGCCGCACCGAGGGCAAAACGGGTATTGCTCTCAAGATAGTCCCTTGCCGCTCGGTTGAGCGTCTTTGGGTCGCAGGGGCTGCGTGATATAAGTTCCAGCGCCAGATCGTAGCGGCCGATCTGCTTCGCCGTGGCGAACCACTTACCTTCTTTACCAGGGGTTGATGCTATCAGATCGTCGAGGATCTCACCCTTATCCTTCATCGGATACTGCTTAGCGATCTCTCTAAACCAGGCAAGATAGGTATTCCCGCCGTGAGCGGTGAGGGCATAGCGTTGGTACGCCTCCTCGTCGCGTCCGACAGAGAGGAGAATCTGTTCACAGGTTCGATCGATCTCTTCATCCGGCACGTTCAGACCGCGTGAGGCTTCCGCATACGCAAGCGCCTCGTCCTTCTTATCGAGTGCTAGCAGGGCCTCGACCCCGAAGCGACGATAGGGCCAGAAGGAGAGCCGATCCAGTTCCAAGAGATCGAGGAGCTCCTGATACCGCCCCGCCGTAAGCAGACAGGAGAGACACGCTGTGCTCCCGTGAAAGTAGCTACCAGGCTCGGGATCGGTCCAGGCCCAGCGCACGAGGGTAATCAATTGGTTTGCCCATGTCGAGGCGACATCTTTTGATCCGCAAAGCTCTCCCCATCGATCCCCAACCGGATCAAGGTAGCCCACTCCGTCCTCCTCCTTAGCTTTCCATAACCGGTCGAGCCACCTGTCCCGTGTCTTCCGATCCGCAGAAGCATCGATCAGGATCGGGAGCAGAGCCTGCAGCGTTCGATAGACCGCCGACCCCAGGGCCCCGGAGGAACCGTCCACGGCTTCCAGCGCGGGCCACAGCTTCTCCATCAGCCGGACCGCGCCATCAGCAGCATACACTAGATCCTTCCTTGAAACCTTCTTGATCTCGGAGACCGCCTCACGCAGGCGTTGACAGGCCAGCCGCGACGCTTTCCAACCGAACTGCCGCACCCGAAAACGGGCTGGGAAGACCCACTTATGTTTGCTTGGTGGTATCATCCTCGTTCTCTCGACTGCGATCGTATGTCAGTTTCACCGGAGCATCTCCTTTACCCTGTTGCCTCATCGACCAGGCACCTTCAGGTTGCAACCTGGTAGATCACTGGCTTGTATTTGGGTTGTGGAATAG
>JAGLXM010000342.1 GCA_023132915.1 Candidatus Bipolaricaulota bacterium | reverse complement strand
GCTTGGGCTGCGCGCCTTTCACGACGGAACGGGAACAGGCTGGCTCGTCTTTGGGAAGGCGGTTCACTCGCTTGCATCTATCGACGGCGAACTATTGTATGGGTGCGAAAGTGGCCTCTTCCGCATCTCTTCTGATGAGCCCATCCTCGCTGACTGGGAGGTAACGGAGCTTGCCAGCACTCCGGAGGGGACGCTGTGGGCGGGGAGTCGGGCCGATCTCGATTACCGGGTGATGATCTGGGAGATAGACGAAGTTATTACACCCTTTGCTAACGCACTGACCGAAATCGACGGACGCGACCGCTTCCGATTCACGGACATTTCCGCCGAAGATCACACCGACCGCGGGTTGCTCGGGCGGGTCAGCTTCCAGCGTGACATGGGGCGATTCACCCTCTCAGGGAGCTTCGAGAGTATCTCTCCGGCTTTCACCTCGATCGGTCGGCTCGGCCGAAGCGACTCGACAGGTTGGGACCTCTCCGGAACAGCTCACCCGACCGATGATATCAAGCTGACCGCTTCCCACAGCTATCACTTGATTGATCAGGGGAGCGACCGAGGGAGAAGCACGATGGAAAACAACGTTTCTTTTGCCTGGGATTTCGGACCCCATCTCGGCTTCTCTTTGAAGCACGGGGTGGTGAACGATGACCGGATTCACAAAGGGTTCGACGAGGGGAAGCTATCCTATGAAGTCAACCTGCGGGATAAGCTATTCGATGAGAAACTTGATCTTTCCCTGCACTGGGATGAGGCGCTAAGTGGGGATTTTCTCCTCGGGACCCTCCGCCGCGATAATCGGTTGGGGGTAAAGGGGGCTTGTCAACTGTTACCAGATCTCTCTATATCAGCTGATTGGGGGCGCCCAATGGCCTTTGCCGCCGGTGAGCCGACCGGTAGTGAGAAATGGGGACTGTCGGCCGATTGGTCGCATCGCTTCGACGTTGTGAACGCCAGTGCAGACTACACCCTCTCCGCTGGTCGTTCCCTTCCTTTAGGGACCTTCCGCACTACCCAGACAGTGAAACTCGACCTGCGCATTGAACGCTTCAACATCAGCGAGTTTCAGCTGACACCGGGTCTCGACCTGAGCCTTGAGGATAAGGAAGGGATCATCTCTTTAAGTGGACGGGGAACACTATACGGCACATTCGATATGTTCTCTACGCGTGTGACATTTAGCGAAGAGGTCTCTGGCTTGGGAGAGCCGCGACAGCAGCGACGCGATCGGTTCTCACTGAACTTTGGCTACAACGGCTTCCCAGACCTGAAGCCGACCCTTATCTACACGCAGAACTCAAGCGCAGTGATCTACCTAGGTGAGGCGCGTCCGACGCTCAACCGTACCCTCACCGGTCGGCTCTCCTGGACCCCTCAAGACGGTCCCCGCAATACCCTGTCGATCTCGCTGCGTAGTGTCACACGAGACGGCGAGAATACGATTACTGCTATCTTTCGCAACTCCTTCTCGTATGCTATTACTGACGCGATCTCCTCGCAGGTCGATCTTGACGGGCACTATGCGGTTTCCGAAGAGGGGCTTGATGATCTCGACCTCAGTCTGAGAGGAGACGTTAATCTCACTCTCTCCGAGACTTGGCGAGCCTCTCTTGGGGCCTCTTACTTCACCGGGACAAAGAGTAGCGGCGGACTCTACCATAGCCTCCTGCTTGAACTGTTCATTGCCACGATGTTCTAATAGAGCACTCGCGGCAGATCCACCTGCCCGACAGGTAAATCTCTTCTGATCGTTTACAAGGAGAGGAAAGGACAAAGCGCGAATGAATACAGCCAAGGATGATCGCTATTTTTGCCAACGTATTCTCCCTGAGATCGGGGAGAAAGGACAGCGACGATTGGCCGGGGCGAGCGTCCTCGTCGCCGGTTGTGGCGCCCTGGGGTCAAACAACGCCGAAACGATCGCCCGCGCCGGTATTGGACGGATAACCCTTGTCGATCATGACCGAGTTGAGTTGAGCAACCTGCAACGGCAGGTATTGATGACTGAGGACGACGTGGGGCGGCCCAAGGCAAAGGTAATGGCGGAGCTCCTCGGAAAGATCAACTCTCAGATTGAGATTGGCTACGAGATCACGCGCGTGGACAAAGAGAACGTTGAGCGGTTGGTCAGGGACGTCGATCTTGTGTTGGATGGTTTTGATAACCTTCCCTCTCGCTACCTATTAAATGATGCCTGCGTCAAGCACGCGATCCCGTGGGTGTTCGCGACGGTTGCCGGGACCTATGGGATAACGATGCCGATTCTCCCTGGGCAGGGACCGTGCCTGCGTTGCCTTTTACCGAATCCCGCCCCAGAAGAGGTGGTTCTTACCGCGAGGAACGCCGGGCTGATCAACACGATCGCCAGGGCGATCGCGGCGATACAGACTACCCAGGCAATGAGAATCCTCCTTGGATCGCCCGATTACCCTGTGAAACTCGTCACCTACGATATCTGGCAAGCGAGTTTCAGTGCACAAGAAATCCTGCGAAACGAGGACTGCCTCTGCTGCTGCCAAGGGCGTTACGAGTTTCTCGAGTTGGAGGATGCATAGCTCAATCTCATCCGCCGTTCTCGGTATTTTATCCTCCGCCGATCGGCGGGAGGAAAGCGATAGTGGCTCCCGCAGGGAGACGCGTCTTCAAGCCATCAAGGAAGCGAACGTTGCGGCCGTTAAGAAGGATGTTGATGTAGCCGTTGGCGAGGCCTGTCTCTAGCTTCTCGTGAAGCGCTGGAATGCGGCGGTGAAGCACCACGAGAAGGTCGGCGACCGTTGTCCCAAGCGGAAGCGAAACGGTTATGGCAGAGGAGGGGACAAGCTTACGCAACCCGCCGAAGACCTTCACCGTAGCGGTCATCCTTTCATCGTCCGGTATGCTCGCAGACATTAACTCTTTCCCCCTTGAGAGCTCAAATCCGCTTTCTCTCCGTCCAGATTAGTCGATGACGTCATGCCGATTCAACCTCTCTCCCGCTGGACAAGGACTGCTCCAACAAGGATGAGGCTCATCCCCAGGATTTGGAGGGCACTCAGCTGCTCTCCCAGTGTCGCGTACGCGAGGAGGCTGGCGAGAACTGGTTCCACAGTGGCGGTAATACTTGCCCGGCTTGACTCGATCCGTCTCAGGGCGAGGGCGAAGAGATAGTATCCAAGGAGGGTGGGAACAAGCGCGAGCAAGAGAATGATCCCCCAAGCGGGGAGTGGATAAGGTGCAAGAACCGGCTCGCGAGTGAGGAGATTTGCCAGGAGCAGAAAGGGGAGAGCAAAGGCGAGGGAATAGGCGAGAACACGTTCCGGCGGATGCTCGCGAACTGCCACTTTGACCAGCAGTGTATAGGCGGCACAGCCGGAGGCGGAGGAGAGGGCGAAGAAGATTCCCATCGCGGAGATTGAAATGGAGTTCTCCCAGACTCCGGAAACAAGGCTGCACCCGAAGACAGCGATTAAAAGAGCGGTTGTTTTTTCGAGTGGGAAACGCTCCTTGAGCGTGAATCGGGCCCCCACAGTGACAAACACCGGATAGAGGTAAAACAACGAGATAGCAACTCCTACCTGCAGTGAAGCGACCGCCTGAAAAAAGCTGCTGTAGTTGATTGCTACCGAAAGGCCAAGCGCGATGAACAAGGGGAGCGAACCTCTTGGCAGACGCAGAAGCTGTCGCTGATGGACGAGAAGGACTGGAAAGACGATTGCAATTGCAGTGATCGTCCGCAGCGTAACCACTGCCTGCGGGCCGATTCCTAGATTGAAAGAGAGTTTTCCTAAGAGTCCAAGGCTAGCCCAGCAGGCAGTGGCGGTAATGACAAGCAGATACCCGAGTCGTC
>JAGLXM010000341.1 GCA_023132915.1 Candidatus Bipolaricaulota bacterium | reverse complement strand
GTGGAGGAAGACGAGGAGGAGTTTGCCCGAGCCTGCCACTCCCTCTTGGAAGATGAGGGGCAGAGGCAGAGGCTGGGCACGGCCGCCCAGAGATGGGCCCGCTCCCAGAGCGCTCAAACGTCCACTCGCAGGCTGCTCGAGATCTACGGAGAGGCGATGCTGGAGCAGAAGGACTGCGAAGTTGCACAGGATCGCTTGATTTATTAGATTTCTTATGCTGAGCTAGAGAATAGCCATTTTAGACTTATGACATCTGAATTCTGCGAGGTAACTAACTTCAGCAGGCGGAATAGTTGCGATGCTAGTAAGGGGTTCTTGATGGAACTAGCTAGAGATAAACCGATCTCGGTGGTTGTGCCGGCGTTAAATGAGGGGCGAGAGATCGGGGAGTGTCTCACGAGCCTGACCCGGCAGACCTTTCCTCCCTTCGAGGTCATCGTAGTAGACAACGGTTCTACGGACGCCAGCGCTTCCATCGCACGTGCCCACGGCGCCCAGGTGATCCACGAGCCTAAGCGAGGGATCTCCTACGCGCGGGAAGCCGGATTTCGTACAGCACGGGCGCACATTATCGCCTCCACCGATGCAGACACAGTGGTCCCGCCGAACTGGCTGGAGAGGATTCACCGGACGTTCGACGAGGACCCGAAAGTGATCGCGGTGTTCGGTCCGTTCCGTCACAAGCCTGCATCGGCGTCCAGCTCCTTAGCTAACTATCTTGCTCCTTACTTCGAGAGAGGGCTCATGCTTGGGCAGCGGGTGACTTGGCGGCTGGGGTCTCCGCATTTCTCCGGGGCCAATTTCGCCACCCGGCGGGAGGCCTTCCTCAGGGTACGTGGGTTTCACTCCCCTAAGGACGGGCGCATCTACTCGACTTGGGAGGACATCCAGCTTGGCCTCAAGCTCCACCGGATGGGCAAGGTCTGTTATCTGCCGGACCTCGTCGTCCTGACCTCGGCCCGTAAACTGAGGCCAGCGAATGCCTGGAACATACTCATCGACTCTTCTAAAAAGGGGTTCCTTCTGCATGTCATGGGAAAGCCACTCTGAGCCGAAGGGTTACTATGGTAGCCAATGGGGGCGCGCCGATGGGGCGAAAACGCAAAGCACTCTTTATATCCGTTATCTTAGGGCTAGCTCTGCTGGCAGCTGTGGTATGGAGAGCAAGGCCGGTGGCCGTCCTCGCACGTATGGGGGCCTTGGGCCCATGGGGTATAGCCGCCTTTCTCCTCAATTCTGGTCTCGGGTTCGCGTTCGGGGTCCAAGGGTGGAGATTGTTGCTTCGATCCTACGGGGTGAGAAGCTCTTTTCGGCGGACTTTCGGCATGATGGCCGGGGCATACGCGGTCACCTACCTCACGCCCTCGTTTCACCTCGGCGGCGAGCCAGTGAGGGCGTTCTCCGCCTCCGACGGGTTCACGCGACGCAGCCACGAGGTGGTCGCCACGATCCTCGTCGAGAGGCTCCTCTACTTGATCATCATCGCGACCCTGCTCCTCGCGGGAGGGATCATC
>JAGLXM010000340.1 GCA_023132915.1 Candidatus Bipolaricaulota bacterium | reverse complement strand
CGCAACCCCTGCAGGGAGAACTCTCCCTCCCCCATGATTCCCTGCAAAGCACTGCGATTCTCTGGATGCTCTCCTGCGGATTGCCGTTGTTCTTGCTATCACCTCCTCGTTAAGAAATCTTACGGCCTTCCGCGGAATATCTGACACTGAAGAGAGGCGTGGTGTCCGAATGTGGAGATGCAAAAGGCCGATTTGCTAACAACTATCGGGTCATCCAGATTTACAACGAAATCTTCGATCGCCGTTGGAATCCGCTTCGCTCAAGTCATTCATGTCAACCCCACGCATTATTACATCGGATCCTCTTCTATACAAGTTCTATACAAGGGCACGCTCATTAAGAACGCTTCTGCCGTCCTTTGTTGTTCGCGTTCCTTATTAGAAGTTGCAAAAAATTACTTTACCACAGTTCTTGGTTTCCTGTCAAGTAGGTTGCTGCCCTTTTAAGGCTTCTGTATACTCGCCGCGCCGACGAAGTCACACTGGCCGTTGGAGATGCAGAGAGGAGAGCAAGTAGTCATGACGCAAAGGGTCGGAATTCGCCGGGAGGACAAATACCCGTGGGAGCGGCGTGTTCCACTGATCCCTCAGGATGTTAAAAAACTGGTCGAGAAAGACCGCCTCGAGATCGTCGCTCAGCGTTCACAAAAACGTATCTTCACCGATGAGGAGTATCGACAACTCGGCATTGAAGTTGCAGAGGATCTCTCCTCCTGCCCGATTATAGTCGGGATTAAGGAGATCCCCATTCCTGTCCTTGAGAAGGGGAAGACCTACGTTTTCTTCTCGCACACGATCAAGGGGCAGAGCTACAACATGGCGATGTTGAGCCGCATGCTCGAGCTTCGCTGCACCTTGATCGACTACGAAAAAGTGACCGACGAGGATGGCCGTCGGCTGATCTTCTTCGGCAACTACGCAGGTCTTGCCGGGATGATTGATACCCTGTGGGCGCTAGGTAAGCGCCTTGCCTGGGGGGGGATTCCCAATTTCTTCGAGGGAGTCAACCGTGCCCTGGATTACCGGGATCTCGCCGCGGCGAAGGAGGCGATCGGGCGCGTTGGCGAGCGGATCGCAGATGCAGGGTTGCCCGAGGCGATCACTCCTCTGGTTGTCGGTTTTGCTGGCTATGGGAACGTCTCGCGCGGGGCGCAGGAGATTTTAGCCCTTCTTCCGGTTTGCGAGGTCGCCCCAGAGGAGCTTCGCACACTCCACAAGGAAAAGGAGACGTCAAACCGCGTGGTTTACAAGGTTGTGTTCAAGGAAGAGGACATGGTAAAGCGGGTCGACTCAAAGCGACCTTTCGACCTACAAGAGTACTACCAGTACCCTGAACTCTACCAGGGCGTCTTTGAGCGCTATCTCGCGCATCTGAGTGTCCTTGTCAATGCCATCTATTGGGACACGGCCTATCCCCGTCTAGTTACCAAGATAGCCGTTAAAAAGATGTATGAGAAGAGCCAGCCACGCCTACGGGTGATCGGGGATATAAGCTGCGACGTGGAGGGGGCGATCGAGTGCACGATTAAGTCCACCGATCCTCACAACCCTGTCTATGTCTATAATGTGGCCGATGATCAAGCGATCGATGGGGTGGAAGGAAATGGGCCAGTGATCATGGCGGTAGAGATCCTGCCGGCGGAGCTTCCACGTGAGGCATCAGTTTATTTCAGTGGAGTGCTGAAAGGGTACATCCCTGGAATCGCTCAGGCCGACTTCACCGGTGATTTTGATGCGTGCGATCTTCCTGCACCGATCAAGCGGGCTGTGATCGCCTATCGAGGCGAGCTGACCCCGGACTATAGCTACCTGAAGAAGTACCTTTAGGACCCCGGAGCGTGAGAAAGGAGACCTAACGTGAAGAAAGTACTGGTTCTTGGTGCCGGCCTCGTTGCCGGCCCTCTGGTCCGCTACCTCCTCGATCAGGAGGGATTTCAGGTTAAGGTGGCAAGCCGTACCTTGAAGAAGGCGGAAAGACTCATCGGGGAGGCAAAAAACGGGATAGCGCAGCAGCTCGATGTAAGCGAGCAGGAGACGTTGGAACGGCTAATCGGTGAGGCTGACCTCTCCATCAGCCTGCTGCCTTACCTCTATCACCCGCTGGTGGCAAAGTTGTGCATCGAACATACGAAACACATGGTCACTGCCTCCTACGTCAAGGACGAGATGAGAGCTCTCGACGCTGGTGCGAAAAAGGCTGGCGTGATCCTGTTAAACGAGATCGGAGTTGATCCGGGGATCGACCACATGTCGGCGATGCAGGTCATCGATCAAATTAAGGCAAGTGGTGGAGAGCTTGTCAGTTTCTCCTCCTACTGCGGCGGGCTTCCTGCACCGGAGGCAAACGACAATCCCTTTGGTTATAAGTTCTCCTGGAGCCCGCGCGGGGTGGTCCTTGCCGGGAAGAACTCGGCTTGTTACCTCAAGGATGGCAAGGTGGTGGATATCCCCGGAGAGGAGCTGTTTACCAATCACTGGTCAGTGACGATCGAGGGGCTGGGTACGCTTGAGGGATACCCCAATCGCGACGCCATTCCCTACATAAAGACCTACGGGATTTCGGGCGTAAAGGGCATGTTCCGCGGAACGCTGCGCTATCCGGGCTGGTGTGAAACGATGAACAAGATCGCCGAACTGGGGTTTCTCGATGAGGCAGAGCGAGACGGCCTTGTTGGGCTAACCTTTCGTGGCCTTACTGCTGTGCTGATTGGGAGCTCGGGCGAAGACCTCAAGACCGATCTCGCTGCGTTCCTGAACCTCGATGTGGATTCTCCTGCAATCTCCAATATGGAGTGGCTTGGCCTTTTGAGCGACGATCCCTTACCACAAGGTGCCAAGTCTCCTCTGGATGTGTTGGCCACGCGGATGCTTGACAAGATGCACTATGCTCCTTTTGAACGGGATATGTTGGTGATGCAGCATGAGTTTATCTCTTGCTACTCTGATCGCACGCAGAAGACTACCTCCACGTTGATTGACTACGGGATCCCGTATGGAGATTCCTCAATGTCGCGGTTGGTGGGGCTGCCGGCGGCGATCGCGGCGAAGCTGATCCTCCTGGGAGAGATCGACCTTGTCGGGGTCCAGGTTCCGGTTGTTTCAGAGATCTACGACCCGGTTTTGGCTGAGCTTGCCCAGATGGGTGTTGAGTTCACCGAGAAGACCGAGGTGATTGGCTCCTGACCGATCGAAGACCGGATATAGTGCTCGGCGCGAGCGTCGAGGGATTTTTCTACGGACGCGCCCCCTCGGCTTGGCCGACATTGACGCAAGCAGTGGGGGGAATCGTCTCCCTCGGGTTGGGGGTTGAGTTCTGGGCATCTCGCGGAGAGGATGACCCAGAGCCGACTTCTCAGACGGTGGAAGAGATTCGCTGTATCTGCGAGAAAGCTCCGTTTGTCTCCATGCATACACACCGAGAATTGTGGCGGTGGGACCCTGACGGATTGAAGCGCGAGATCGCGCTCTGTCACGCCGTCGGTGCTCGCACCCTTGTTCTTCACAAGGGAAGCCTCGGCCTTTACGACCCCTCTTCGCGCCCCGACTTTCCTGCCATCAGACGCTTGCTACAAACAGCACAGGAAGCGGGAGTGCAGCTTGCTCTTGAAAATGGGGTGGACAGCCTGTGGGCCTTGGATCGAGTACTCGACGAGATTGGGCACGACCCTGCAAGAACAAACCTGGGCATCTGTATCGATGTCGGCCACGCTCACCTTGCAAAGGACGCCGGCCGTCAGCCGATCCGTAACTATCTCGAGCGTTATCGCGGTCAGCTTATCCACCTGCACCTGCATGACAACCTGCAAGACGAAGATGATCACCGCCTTCCTGGTGAGGGATCGATTGACTGGTTGGATCTATTAAGGGCGCTTGGTGTAATTGGTTACGAAGGTCCTGCTGTGTTAGAGCTTCACTCCCCGGGTGATCCGCTCACGGCACTTAAAAAAGGGTGTGAGTTCTTCGACGCTTTGATTTGAGGAAATGCCTCAGGCTTCTGTCGTTTTCCTGCGTGTAGAAAGCCTCATGTTTCACCAGGTCTTGTTTCGGTGGTGATCCCCTTGAAAAGACCGACCAATTTGGTATGCTTTTCCCGGTGAGAGAAAATGGACAAGTGTATCTACCTTGATAATAGCGCAACGACTCCCGTAGCAGCCGAGGTTCTTGAGGCGATGACCCCCTACTTTTGCGAGGCGTACGGGAACGCCTCGAGCCTGCACGCCTCCGGGCGAGAAGCGCGACAGGCGATCGAAAAGGGGCGTGCAGAGATCGCCGCGATCCTGGGAGTCTCACCGTCGGAGATCGTGTTCACCAGCGGAGCGACCGAAGCGAACAACCTCGCAATCATTGGGATGGCCTTTGCGCATCAAGAAAAGAGGCACATCATCACCTCCAAGATCGAGCACCACGCCGTTCTTTATCCTTGCCAGTGGTTGGAGAGCCAGGGATACGAGGTGACCACCCTTGACGTTGATAAGACAGGACGGATCGATCTAGAGCAACTTAAAGATGCAATTCGTAAAGACACACTCCTTGTCTCGATCATGGCTGGAAATAACGAGACTGGAACACTCCAACCGGTAGAGGAGATCGGTGCAATCTGCCGGGAGCGAGGAGTCGCCTTCCACACCGATGCGGTGCAGGCCTACGGAAAGATACAACTTCCCACAGACTCGATTGACCTGCTCTCAGTTTCCGCCCACAAGCTGCATGGCCCCAAGGGCGTGGGTTTTCTCATGGTTCGCAAAGGGATCTCTCTTACCCCACTTCTCCACGGTGGAGGCCACGAAGGAGGACGCCGCAGTGGCACGGAGAACACGCCGGGAATCGTCGGTCTTGCGGCGGCGTCTTCACTTGCTTTTAACAAGATGGAGGAGACTACCGCACGGATGCGAAGGCTTAAAAGACGGCTGATCGACGCTATCAATGCCATTCCAGGGACGAGGTTGAACGGGCATGAAACCGGGAGCCTGCCGCACATCGTCAATGTCAGCTTTCAGGGGATCGAGGGCGAGAGTCTGGTGATGAAGCTCGACGAGCACGGGATCGAAACCTCAACCGGTTCGGCCTGCTCCTCTCCCACCCTCGAACCGAGCCATGTCCTCCTGGCGATCGGCGTTCCGATCTCCATGGCGCACGGAAGCCTCCGCATCAGCACTGGACGCCAGACTACGTGTGAGGAAATCGATGCGTTCCTTGATGTCCTTCCCCGAGTCGTTGAAGAGCTGCGTGCAATTTCCCCATTCAAGGTAGGTGAGTGAACATGTACACAGAGAAGGTGATCGAGCACTTCCGCCATCCTCATAACATGGGAAAAATGAAGGATTACTCCGCCGTCGGCAAGGTGGGAAACATCGTCTGTGGCGATGTGATGTGGCTTTACATCAAGGTCGACAAAGACCCTAAGGGACGCGAGGTTATCTGCGATATCTCCTGGGAGACATTCGGTTGCACGGCCGCCATTGCCACCTCGTCGATGGTCTCAGAGATGGCCAAGGGAAAGACACTTAAAGAAGCGATCGCGATTACCAATAAGAACGTAGCCAGCGAGTTGGATGGGCTTCCCCCGATAAAGATGCATTGTTCCGCGCTTGCGGCCGATGCGTTAAACGAGGCGATCTACGAGTACCTCACCCAGAACCAACAGGAGATCCCCGATGCGCTCAAACGGCGGCACGAACGGCTCGCTAAAGAGATGGCCTCGCTTGAGGAGCGCTACAAGGCCTTCCTCGCGAAGGAGCAGGTGGCAAACGAGGCTAAATCAGTAAGTAGGGAGGAATATGCGCCTGACTAAAAAGTCAGGTTACGGGTTGATCGCTCTCCTAGAGCTTGCGAGGATTCCTCCCTTAACACCGCTTTCCGCCGGTGCGATCGCAGAGAAGTATGCCCTACCTTCCCCCTTCCTGGAGAAGATCCTCCACCAACTGAAGGAAGCGGGTCTGGTAACAACGCGAAAGGGGCGTTGTGGTGGTTATACCTTGGCTGTCGATCCAGAGACCGTCTCGATCCGTCGCGTCCTTCAGGCCCTCGGTGAGCCGCTTGACATTGTAGACTGCCTCGGGCCTGTTCCGGAGTGCAAACTGGCGGAGATCTGTCCCGTTAGGACGGCGTGGGAGAAGCTCAATCAGGGGGTACAAGCGCTCTTTGACTCCCTCTCTCTTAGGGACCTCCTAGAAGGGTGAGCAGGGCATAACAGAAAACGCCTCATCAGTGACTACTGAGCGCCTGAGAGGCAGTTTAAGTCCCTTCAGGCGTACCCGAACTCTCCATGCCGAGGCCCTGAAAGCCAATAGCTGGGCCTTCACTGAGTTGTGTGCTTTCCCCAGCCAGTAAAGACGCAAAGCCCTAGGCAAGGAACGAGACGATAGCAACGCCCGCGGCGACCAAGGCTACGCCAAGCCCAGATCGTCGGGATGGCTTCTCACGTAGTACCAGCACGCTGAGTATGAACACGAAGAGCGTCAGGGCTCCTCTTGTAGGGGAAAGCACGCTTGCTGGTGCGCGTTCAAGCGCTATGAACCACAGGAGCATACCGGCAAACATGCCTGTGAGAGCCGTAAGAAGAGCTATCTTAACTCCGTTCCAAGGATAGTATTTCCGTGAGAATCTGCCCTTAAGCGTGGCGAGAATACCCCAGCATGTTCCAGCTGACAGCATGTAGATGAGATGGAGCGTCGGCCGGGGCATGCCGTGTGTGAGGCAGTACTTCGCCATCACAGTATCTGCAACGCCCCATGATATACCAGCTCCGAGCGCTGCAAGTGCACCTAGAAGCGAGGAATGCTCATGCTGTGATTTTCTGTGACTTGCCAAGAAGTACGCCCCTGCAACGACAAGAGCGGCGGCAGCAAACGTCATAGGCTCTGGCTTCTCGCGAAGCCAGATAACCGCGCCTAACACACCCCAAAGGGGAGCGGTGTTGGAGAGCGTCCCTACTTCGTGGGCGGAAACTCGCTTTATACCATACATGAACAGTGCAACTCCAACGAACATGTCGATAAATCCACCGAGGACTGCGATCGCGACAGTACCAACGCTTGGGAAGACCAAGCTTGAGGTCATAAGCGCATAAGGCAGGATTAGCAATGAAGCGAAGATCGGGCGAATGAAGCCATAGGCAATGGCATCCATTCGTGCAAGCCCAGGCTTAGCTAGGACCATCGTGACGGCCCAGAGCACCATAGCGCCCAAGGCTAGTGCAATTACCAAAGGTTGCCTCGCATTTCATACATTCTTGCATCTAGCTGGATGAAATTCCAGCTCCAATGAGCAGCCAGTATACCAGGCCAATAAAAATTGCTTGGGTTCGCCTTACCCCGACCTAATCTTCAAGTCCGAAAGTACTCTAAAAAGGGATGGCTTACTGGATGAGTTTTGAACCGTTGCTTGCATGCCGAAAGCGGGGGAGCTGAGTTAGTCTCAAGGTGTTTTATTTCAAGACCCGACCCCTACTAACCCTCATTCCTGTCTAGACTTTGCAGATGCGGGCTCTGAGCTAGTCTGAGAGACAAGCCTGGACAAGCCCCTACTAATACACGCGATTTCCAGTTGCGGGGTTTCAAGATACTGATAGCTCTGCGGGGGACGAAACCCCGGCCAATGTGCCTGCAGTTCGGTAAGAAAGACTGGTCTGTAGAATCTCACTATCCTAGATAGGAAGATTGCGACACCTCTTGATGCACCGTTGAAGTAAACGTTAAATTCAGTTCTTGAAAGTCCTGCTGCACCTTCAACAAGGGGCCAAAGATCCTCCACTGGCCTCTCAATAACATTCTCTACCTCGAACGCTCCAACCACGGCTTTCGTGGGCGAAGACACGTACAACAACACTATGTCACCTTGATCTACCCTGGGCCGGATCCGGCGCAACTCAACTGACTTGACTCCTTCAAAGAGCATTTCAGCATACTTGGGCTTGATGGGCATTAACAGCGCTCTATCAGGCATTATCAGGTCTTCCCGGTTGGATGCCTGCACCTTGACAGTAGAGGTATGCAAAACATGCCTTCGAGATGCGAAGAGGACTCTGCAATTGCGAACCTCTGCCCTCTGTCTTCTTCAAGGCCTTTTGTATATCCTGCCAATGCACGGGAGAATCGAAGACCTCAGTGCCGCTAAAACGAAAAGCCATAATCTCATTCTGCGGGTTGTTATCTGCAATTCGAAGGACATCTTTCCATTGAAAGACCCCCAAACGCCGAAACCGTCTCAATAGATCTCGAGGCATCCCGCACACAACCTCATCAAGATAAGAGCAAGCGCGAAGATGCTTGGATCCTGGAGTATCAACTGACTCACTTACATACCAGAGGATTCGGCCAGGCGCTTCGAGCCCCCCTGGGTGTTTAGCTCGGTAATAGACGTTCTCCGCTCTCAGCATCAGCCCAGGATCAGATCCAAAAAGGGTCTGCGCTGCTAGGTTCTCTTCAAAAAGCTCCCTGGCCCAAAAGGGCTTGATCGGCACAATAAAGGATGGCACATCAATATCGATCAGCTTAGCGGGCCATACCGCTCGCTCGAGTTCAAGGAGTGATTCTTCATCGTCTGTTGACGAGGCTTTTTTGAGCTTCTCACAGAGTTCCTTTAAGTAATCGTAGGCTTCGCCAAGCTTAGGGATGAGGTCACCTAATTGGCGAGCTAGCTGTGCCGCCGTTTCCACAGCTGAGAGACCGATTCTTGCCCAGCCGGAATCGAGTGGAATGAACCCATTCTCTTGAAGGGCATTGAGGACATCATTCGATAAACATGGATCCTCAATTCTCAACAACGGCCTTCGTTCTCGTGCGGCAATAGAGACGCAGCGACACAGCACATGCACGGCTAATGTTGAGGACAGTGAACTACGGGCCACCCGAAAGATGGGCATACCCAAATGCTGAGCGCTTTCCCTTTCAAGCACAACCAGAGCAAGAGGATTCTGTTCCACATCAAACAAGGTCGATGTCTCGAATCGGTAGGGATCTGCAAGAAACCGTCCCAACAGCTTTCTAAATCCCCCTTTCGTTTCCCCCGCTTCTGGAAGCTGGAAGGCTTCTACCAGACCAGGGATTTCGTGGGCCTTGACTCGCCTCGTGCTGATCTGTGAGCCCGACAACCGTGCGGGCTGATACTCTGATTCGCGAGTTAGCTCGTCTAGGCGGGTGATGAACTCGCTCGGACGGATGACTGAGACACCGGACTTCTCGTAAACCGCGTCCTCAATTGCGAGCAAGCCTGGATCATACGTCAGGAAGAAGTGAGTACCACCGGCAATTGCATGTGCAAGCTGCCGAATATCAGACTCGTCACTTAGGCTCAAATCAACAGGGAAATGGGGACGCAGGAGACTCTTCGCTCTCTCTACTCTATCAGCGCCCGTGTGAAGCCTGGTAAATCGCTTCGCATATTGCCTTGATTTATCTCTTTGTTCCGGGTCTTCACTGCGGTCAATTTCATTAACCATTTCTGCGGTGATGCATAGCTCAACATCGATTTGAAGCCAGTCGGCCAACAGAGACTTCGACTCCTCGCTCCTTGGTTTTGGGTCATCCTGCAGGTCATAGAACACGCAAGCATCTAGAACAGCAACTAACTTTGATTGAATATTCTTTTTCATAATGCCGGTTAGCAGGGAGGGATGCCCATGATCGAACCACCACCCCGTGAGAACACGGCCCGAACGTCCTAGGATCTCGTCTTCAGCAGTGAACCCTAGCTTTGGCCATAAAGAATTTGCCTCATAATCGCGACAACATCGTAGCCCTATGCCCCTACAATGCTTCGTTCTGTTCTTCAGGTGATTAATCAGAACTGTTGCGGCGCCTCTCCGACGATAGATCTTATCAACACAAAGATGCATGATTGTCACGTCTCTAAATGCAGGGCGCAAAGGACTATAGTACAGAACGTAGCCTACACATCTGTCTTTTGAGTCCAGCGCAACAAGAATCTGGCGTCGCCGGGCGTAATCGGCAAAAGCACCATCCGGGAAGAATCCAAGGGTGGCGCTATTAGCCCGCCACAAAGCCTTAACTTCTCCCAGGTGCGGAGAAAGAACATCTATGTGTTCGATACGGACTTTGAATTCGTCGTCAACTTCATTCATAATGTCAGACTATTCTAACCTCCTGTCGTTGTCGGATATTGTAAGCTAAGGGCTTACCTATGTGAAGTACGCTTTTGAACGAGATTCCAGCCAAAAGAAGCTTTTCACCTATCCGGTTGGCTTTTCAAACATATCGAAGCTCACATTACACCCGACGTCATGACTCAGGAATCTCAAGGGAAGGCACAGCAATTGTTGTATTCGAGGTAGGCCCATCGGGCAGGTGCAGAAAACTCCAGGCATGATGGAGCGTATGGGTAGTCAGCGCAATCGTACCGAGAACCGGCGAACGGAAGTTCTAGTTATGGCGACCTCAGGTGTATCAACCTTCACCGTACCGAGAACTAGCACAGGTTCAAAACTCGTCCAGTAAGGGGCACTCTGCGATTGCCAGCCGTTCTATCATTTGCACACAGCGCCCTAGGAAAGCCAAGGGCTGCAGACGACATTACGAGCTTGGGTTTAACGACTCTTCTCCTTCTGTTACAATCTGCGACGAGACGATGAGGAGGGAGGTCAATGAACGTTCTGTTAGTCTATCCTGAGTTTCCTGATACATTCTGGAGTTTCAAGCATGCACTCAGGTTCATACGCAAGAAGGCCGCCTCGCCTCCGCTGGGTCTCCTGACCGTTGCCGCGATGCTCCCGCCAGACTGGACCACGCGCTTGGTCGATGTCAATGCGGCAAAGCTCACTGAGAAAGACCTGGCATGGGCGGATTACGCGCTTATCAGCGGTATGATTGTGCAAAGAACGTCGGCAGGCCAAATCATTGCCCGCTGCAGGCAAGCAGGTGTCAAGGTCGTCGCCGGAGGACCGCTCTTCACAATCGAGTACGAACGGTTTGAGAGGGTTGACCATCTCGTGCTGAATGAAGCCGAGTTGACCCTCCCACCCTTTCTGGCGGATCTGGCACAAGGTCAGGCCAAACACATCTACGCGACATCCGAGTTTGCTGACATGCAGAGGACTCCGGTTCCACTATGGGAGTTGGTCGACATGGACCGGTACGACTCGATGAGTATCCAGTTCTCCCGTGGTTGCCCTTACAATTGTGAGTTCTGCAGCGTGACGGCATTACTCGGTCACCGCTTCCGTACAAAGACAGCCGAGCAGATCATCGCCGAGTTGGACGGTCTCTATGACCTGGGATGGCGTGACAACGTCTTTTTCGTGGATGACAACTTCATTGGAAACAAGAGGTGCCTCAAGGCCGAGCTGTTGCCCGCCCTGATCAAGTGGCAGAAGGACAAGGTGGGAATCCCGTTTCAGACCCAGGCGTCTATCAACCTGGCCGACGACCAGGAACTGATGGGGATGATGGTCCAGGCAGGTTTTCGCACGGTCTTCATCGGAATTGAGACGCCTGATGAGGATAGCCTGACCGAATGCAATAAAAGGCTGAATAAGAACCGTGACCTGGTTGAAGACGTGAAGCGCATGCAGCGAGCGGGCTTGCAGGTGCAGGGAGGCTTCATCGTCGGTTTCGATCACGATACGCCCTCGATCTTCCAGCGCCAGATTGATTTCATCCAGAGAAGTGGGATTGTGACAGCGATGGTCGGCCTGCTTCAAGCGCCGCGTGGCACAAGGCTTTACGAACGTCTGAAGAGACAGAATCGCCTGCTTGAGGACATGTCCGGGGATAACGTTGACGGCACAACGAACATCATCACTACCATGAGCCTTGATACGCTGCGCGAGGGATACAAGCGCATACTGCAGACCATTTACTCACCTCAGTATTACTATCAGCGTGTTAAGACCTTTCTGCGGGAATATCCACCGCCCAAGATCCACACGTCTCTACACTTTCAGCACATCCTGGCGTTCTTCCGCTCTGTCTACCGCCTCGGGATCATAGGCAAGGAGCGAACCTATTATTGGAAGCTCTTGGTGTGGACACTCTTTCGCCGCCCGAAGTTGTTCCCACTGGCTGTTACATTTGCGATCTACGGCCACCATTTTCGCAAAACTTGTAAACTGCACGTCCTTTAGCTTCTGGCAGGTGCCCCGTTGGGGTAAGAGGACGGTGAACCTTATGGAGCGCTATCTTACTCCAGGTTAGAGAGTAACGGTTGCTTGGCTTGGCAACTCAAGATAGCCGGTTAGCTTCGGTTTCGAGGCCTATCGTAGAACAAGAAAGCAACGCCTGGTACACAAACACGTCTTCACCATACACCCCGATGATACCAGACCCTCTGCCCGGTTAGACACAAGTTTCGGACCCGATTTCATCCTGCAGAAGCAGCCCTTCTGCATTCTGCAGCAATTCTGTCAGCCACCGTGGAAAGCGTACCTTCCTAGCGAGCCTCTCAAGCTTGCTCATCACTTGGTAACCCCGCGCTTCGTCTACTCCGCCATCCCCTCCAGGAACTTGAGGTAGTCAGAGTCCGTCGAGAGCACGATACGGGACCCAGCGCCAAGAGCAGTCTTGTAAGACTCCAGGGTACGCCAGAAGCGGTAAAATTCAGGGTCCTGATTGTAGGCGTTGGCGTAGGTTTCAAGTGCCTGTGCGTCCCCTTCTCCCATGATCTTTTCCGCCTCTTTGCGGGCATCGGCAAGGATGATCTCCTTGTC
>JAGLXM010000034.1 GCA_023132915.1 Candidatus Bipolaricaulota bacterium | reverse complement strand
GTCTCGCGGTCATCAGCGCAGTACTCGCGCAGCGCGATATTATCGCCGAACTCAGCAGCTACCTCCCGCACGCGCTGTGCCTCGATGACGCTCGTCTGACAGAAGGTGTTAAAGAAGAGATCGACCGCCACCTTTCCGGGGATCGGTTCATAACGGTATTTTCGCTCAAGGAACTGCGGGGCCTTGGCCGTCTCGTCGAAGACCTTCCACAGCAGAACCTCTTGTCCTCTCCTCTTTACTGCGGAAAAACCGCAAGCCTCGAAGAACCCGGCCGGCATGAACCAGAAATCGTGGGTATAGGCAGGCGTGACGAGACCCTTTCGTCCCTGGCGTTTGGTCTCTTCTTCCGCCTCTTCCATCAAGGCTCTGCCAATCCCTTTGTGCTTTGCCGACTCTGTTACAACGAGACACGGGATGACCATCAGCTCCTCTCCCAGCGGACCCCACGGAGAGACCTCGATCGGCATAAGGTAGAGGAACCCGACGTGCTTGCCCTCAAGGAGCGCGACCTTGACGCGCAGCCCTTTCGCATACATCTTTTTTAGCCACGGGAGCCATTGCCGCGCACAGGCATCGATCTCGTCTGACTCGTTCACATG
Organism: Candidatus Bipolaricaulota bacterium; assembly: GCA_023132915.1. Lineage (GTDB taxonomy): Bacteria > Bipolaricaulota > Bipolaricaulia > UBA7950 > UBA9294 > UBA9294. The sequence continues at coordinate 2,380 of JAGLXM010000034.1, read as the reverse complement.
GGTGCACGTTCCTACATACTGCTCGTCCTCTTTTTCCATATCGCGGATGATCAGATCTGCCATCCCACCACCTCCCTCTCGGGTTATCCTACCATGAGTAAAGCGATGCGGGAAAATGCGACCTTGCCTTATCTTGGGTCGCGTTTAACAGAGCGAGCGACTAAGATAGGAAAAACCCGCAAAAGAGAACGACGGAAGGATGGCGCGTATGACGGTTGTGCGCTGCGCGTGGGCGGGGACCGATCCACGCTACGTACGCTACCACGACGAGGAATGGGGGGTGCCGGTTCACGATGACCGGAGGCTCTTTGAGTTTCTCATCCTGGAGGGGGCGCAGGCAGGGCTCAGTTGGTCGACGATTTTAGATAAACGCGAGCACTACCGCGAAGTGTTCGACCGATTCGATCCGTCAGTCGTGGCGACATACGACGGGGCGAAGATCGAGGCGCTCCTCTCGGATCCGGGGATCGTTCGCAACCGGCGCAAGGTGGAGGCAACGATCGGGAATGCCCGCACCTTCCTCGCCGTTAAGAAAGAGTTCGGGAGCTTCGATAGTTACATCTGGCGCTTCGTCGATGGGCGACCGATCCACAACGCTTGGAGTTCGATCGAGGAGATTCCAGCGCAGACGCCTGAATCCGTCGCGATGAGCAAAGACCTGAAGAGACGGGGGTTCAAGTTCGTCGGGCCAACGATCTGCTATGCGTTCATGCAGGCGGTGGGAATGGTGAACGACCACACTGTTGACTGCTTCCGCCACCGCGAGCTGAGCGGGAAGGCTAGATGACCATAAGCTCCTGCGGAAAGGTCGTTAGACTCTCGCATCCATCTTCAGTGATGACTATATCGTCCTCGATACGGACGCCGTGCTTACCCGGGATGTAGATGCCCGGTTCGATGGTGAAGGTCATCCCCGGTTGTAAAGGGACCTTGTTTCCCTCAACGATGTACGGCGGTTCATGCACTTCCAGTCCCAGGCCGTGTCCGGTACGGTGCGTGAAATACTCGCCGTAGCCGGCCTTTTCGATGACCTCCCGGGCAGCGCGATCGACGTCTTGCGCCTTGACGTTCGGCCCAGCAAGGTGACGCGCGGCGGCGTTTGCCTCCTTCACTACCTCATAGATCTCCTTCCATTTGGGGTTCTCCGTACCGATCGAGAAGGTACGGGTGATGTCCGCCGTGTAGCTTTCGTACTTTGCTCCGAAATCGAAGAGCAAACAGTCACCCGACTGGATAGCCCGGTCCGCCGCTGTGGCATGCGGCAGCGCCGCACGTGGACCAGACAGAATGAGCGAATCAAAACCCAAACCATGCGCGCCAGCGCGGAGCATCTCCGCGTGTAGGATGTTCTGAACCTCAAGCTCGGTCTGCTCGGGCCGCACTTGGTCGATCGTCAAGCTAAGTGCTGCCTCGGTGATGCGTATCGCCTCGCGCATGGCCTCAAGTTCACCATCGTCTTTGACCATGCGAGACTCGGTCAATAGGGCATCGGCCTCCTTTATGACACAACCGGGCACGCTCTTTTCGATCTGGCGCAGCTCCAACAGGCGCATGCTTTGATACTCTACCCCGATTTGTTTACCGGCCAGTTTCAGGGTATCGCTGGCACGCTGGAACGCTCCTTCATATCCCTCCTCGTCGGTGTAGACGAAAAACTCCACATCGTAGGAGAGAAGCTGCTTTATGGCAGATAGCTCGAAGGAGGGCACGATGAACGCCGGCCGCCTGTTGGTGGAGAAGAAGGCGACGGTCGGCCGCTCGCTCAAGCCCTTAGAAAGCCCCGTGTAGTAGGTAAAATTGGCCCCGGGAAGTAAGGCCAATACGTCGATTCCGTGGGAGTTAAGTCGTCGTGCCAGACCTTCAACTCGCCGATCAGTGTCAACCATGCTATCTCCTTTATGCTGTTCGGTCGTTCCCCATGGAATCCTCAATACGCCCGTGCGAAGTAGGCCAACCCCTGGGCCGGCTTGCCGCAGACAGAGCACGTCACTCCCTTAGGATACCACTCCTCGTTTAAATCAAGCGGGAAGCAGCGCGACGAAGCTTTGGTCTCTGCCTTGATCCGGTCCTCACACTCAGGCGTCCCACAGTGCGGGATCAGCGCCCAGCCATCCTTCACGATCTCTTTGAGATCGTCATACGAGGCGGCTTCGTGCAGGTTAGCGTCACGAAACGCTGTTGCTTGCGCGAGCATGTTGGCCTGAATCTCATCGAGCAGGCGTGTCACGGTGGAAACGAGCTCTGCCGTTTGAACGGACTGCTTCCCCTCCACCCCATGTACATCACGCCTGACGAGCACCACCGTGGCAGCTTCCACGTCCCTTGGCCCGATCTCCATCCTAAGCGGCACGCCGCGCATCTCCCAGTCGTTGAACTTGAA
>JAGLXM010000339.1 GCA_023132915.1 Candidatus Bipolaricaulota bacterium | reverse complement strand
GCGGCGCTTCTGTTTACGCTCGCGTTTCTCCTGCTGATAGTGGTACTTCCCGTAGTTAACGATCTTGCAAACAACCGGCTGCACTTGGGAGGCTACCTCTACCAAGTCGAAACCGCGCTCCTTCGCCAAAGCGATAGCTGCGTCGGTAGCCATCACCCCGAGGTTCTCTCCCCGCTCGTCGATCACCCGGATCTCAGTCTCACGGATCCGCTCGTTAACTCTTAATTTTCTTTTGACTATAGTCGCCTCCTATCTTGTTTGACGTATTTCCGTCAACTGTATATCTCGATACAGATTGTGCTTTCCAATGTAGGTCGCAACCTGAGGTGGTACCCACTCCTCGAACACTTCTCCATGCTTCACCTGTCGGCGCACCCAAGTGGAGGATAGGTTGACCTCCTCCATATCGATAAAGTGAATCTCCGCAAGGGCGAACGGCGAAGCGGAAAAGGCTTCGCATGAAATCCCGTCTCGCGGTGCGAGAATAAAGGGGACGCTCGCCAGGAGAGCCTTCGGTTCCTTCCACGTCTCGATCTGCAACAATAGATCAGCCCCTACAATGAAACAGATCCCCTGTGGGTGGATTTCCCTCATGGCGCGGATTGTGTCGATCGTATACGAGGGACCCTCACGGTCGATCTCGATCCGTGAGACCGAGAAGTTCCGATAAGGGGCGATTGCTCGCTTCACCATCTCGTAACGGTCCTCCTTACTTACACCATTCTCAACTTCCTTATGAGGTGGGATCCCACTGGGGATAAACACTACCTCCCCCAGCGCAAACTGCTCAAGCGCCTTATCTGCCACCAGCAGGTGCGCATCATGCAGAGGATTGAATGTCCCCCCGAATAACCCCACCCTAGTTTTTAAGCTCAAGTTCCACATCTCCTATGCGGAGAAGATCCCCACTAGCAAACCCCCGCCGATTGAGTTCTCGCAAGACTCCCATCTTCCTTAGCCGCTCGCTTAAGTATTCCCACGCATCGTGGCTGTCGAGGTTCAGCTTTTTCACTAGTCTCTCCACCGCTTCCCCCTCGACGATGAACACGTCCCCATCCCGATCAACTCGGAACCCCTCCTCACCGTGATAGCGGTAGACACGGCGTAAGGGGGCTGGTTCCTCTTCCTTCACAGTGGCGGCCTGCAAACTACGATAAACCTTCATAATCAACTCGCGTATCCCACGACGGTTTGCGACCGAGATTGGGAGGATCTCCACTCCGTTGGCGGCGAAGCGCTTTCTTGATTTCTCTATCTCTTCGGACCCAAGTAGGTCAACCTTATTCCCAACAATAACCTGCGGCCGCTTCATCAGCGCCTCGCTGAACGCAGCTAGCTCCGCGTTGATGTGGTGGTAGTCTTCAAGTGCGTCCCGTCCTTCGAGCATGGCTAGATCGATCATGTGGACTAACACGCGCGTCCGCTCCACATGACGGAGAAAACGATCGCCTAATCCCCTACCAGCGTGTGCCCCTTCGATCAGGCCAGGAATGTCAACAGCAACGAACTGGTACTTACCATCAACATCAACTACCCCCAGGTTGGGAACGAGGGTAGTGAACGGGTAGTTCGCCACTTTAGCTCTCTTCGCGGAGATGCATGAGATGAGGCTCGACTTGCCAACGTTAGGATAACCGATGATCCCGACGTCCGCGATGAGCTTCAGTTCCAGGCGAAGGGTCTTTTCCTCCCCTTTTAATCCGCGTTCGCAGATTTGCGGCGCCTGCCGAACCGAGGTCGTGAAACTCCGATTCCCGCGACCACCTTCGCCCCCGTGCACGAGGATCACCTCGTCCCCCGGCGAGGAGAGATCGACCAGAGTTTCCCCGCTGGTCACGTCTCGAACGAGCGTACCCACTGGAACTAGAATCAGCTTGTCCGCGCCCCGTGCTCCGCGCCGGGTGTTCTTCCCCCCATTCTTCCCGTCACCAGCGCGGAATTTCGGCTCATTGCGGAAGGCATACAAGGTAGATAGGCCTGATAAGGCCCGCATCACTACTGATCCACCGCTCCCTCCGTTTCCACCATCCGGCCCTCCCTGTCGGCTATGTCGATTGGAGATAAAACTGATTACACCGTCCCCCCCACGCCCTCCTTGGACGCGGATCGTCGCTTCATCAATAAACATAGAAAGAAAAACCTGAAGGGGTAAACATCGGGAGGGATTAAGCCTCCTGCGTCGGCAGGACGCTCACGTACTTTTTCTTGCGACCTTCGAATTGGACATAACCGGGGACGGTAGCATAAATCGTGTAATCCCGCCCCAAGCCAACGTTCTTTCCTAAACCGTACTTGGTGCCACGCTGGCGGACAATGATCATCCCCGGGTTTACCCACTCTCCACCGAAACGCTTCACACCCAGACGTTTGCCTGAACTGTCGTGAACATTCGACGTTGAACCTGTACTCGTCTTGTGTGCCATTAATACTCCTTCTTACACCCGTATACTAACAGTGGCCTCGTGTACCACGAAGTCACCGGGATATTCCTTTGCCAACATCTTGAGACCAATTACAAGGGTCTCCATAATCGCGTCGATCTCGCGGTTAAGATGAGGATCGCTCCGATCAACGACGAGGTGGAGCTCCTTTCCAACGGAAAAATCAGGGGTTACGTGCAAGTAGTCGGTCATCGAGGAGATCGTCGCTTGCAGGAAGTGGAGAGTACTCGTTGTAGCGAGGCTTCCCTCTTCCATTCCCCTGCCGGTAAGCCCAAGAATTCGGTTTTGTTCGTCACGCTGAATGATAATCTCTTCCACGTCTATTCCCCTTAGGATTCGATTTTAGTGATGAGCGTCGTCATGTAGGGCTGACGGTGCCCTTGCTTGCGCCGGTATCCTTTCTTGCTCTTGTACTTGTAGACAATGATCTTATCCCCCGATCCCTCTTCTCGCACCTCTCCTTTCACTTTCACATCATCGAGATAAGGAGCTCCCGCTCGAACACCAGTCTCGTCGACAAGGAGTAAAACCCGTTCGAATTCAACTTCCTCTCCTACCCCAACGCCCTCGATTCGCTCGTGTTCGAATAACGTTCCCTTCTCGACTCGATACTGCTTGCCACCTGTTTCAATTACTATATACATTAATCAGCACCTCAATTAAACCAAATTTTAGCGATCCTTGTTCCTCTTTTCAACGAGCCTACCCGATTGGCGTGCCGGGTGGGACCTCCCGGTCAGGGATCAGGAGGGTAATCTTTTCACCCTTGGCTGCAAGGAGCATGCACTCTGAAGTGATTCCCTTGATCTTCGCCGGCTCGAGGTTAGCCAACACGACAACTTGGCGACCGACGAGCTCCTCAGGAAGATAGGCCCGCTTTATTCCAGCAACGGTCGTTAGGACTTCATCACCCACCTCGATTGTCAACCGATAGAGTCTGTCCGCACCTGGGATTGCTGATGTCGATCGGATCGTCCCTATGCGAAGGTCAAGTTTGCTAAACTCCTCAA
>JAGLXM010000338.1 GCA_023132915.1 Candidatus Bipolaricaulota bacterium | reverse complement strand
GGAACACCGGTATCGCGTTGACAAACGCGCACCTCGCCTCTATCGCGCAGTCAGCGTAGAAGACCGCGTTCTTATCGCTCCCTACCGGGAGGTAGTTGATTACCACGTCGACCTGCGCCTCCCACAGAGCGTGTGCGATTGCCTCTTTCGCCTCCTCCTCGTTAGCATGGACGTTCTCAAGCGGCTTGAACCGCTCTCCCTCCGGATACTGTTCATTGTGGGGGGCGATACTGTCGATGATGTATCCCATCTGGACCGGGCAGTCCAGGTGTGGAATATCACGCTGAAAGACTGTTGTACAGTTAGGTGGAGAGAAGATCGCTTGAGAGAGGTCCAGTCCTACTTTTCGCTCATCCACATCGAACGCGGCAACATAACGGATGTGATGCGGGTGGTAGCCCCCGAAGTCCCTGGTGATCAATCCCGGGATCTCAGCGTCTGGATTTGCATAGTAAAACCGCCCCTGCACAAGAGAACTGGCACAGTTTCCAACGCCAATAATTGCGGTCCTGATTTCTTTCATCTTTTCCCTCCTTTTCTTATGTGATAAAACTGGTAGCGTGACTTCTGTAAGGCGCTCTCAAAAAAGGACGCACTACAGAGCGGTGATAGGCTACTCGTTTTGCTAGACTGGCCCTTTGGGAAGCGCGACCGCGCGTGTCCAGTAACAGCGGGTCACTTTTGGTAAAGATGAACAGCCCCTTGCTGTCCGTGCGAGGTGGTTCGTCCGCAACCTGCGGAAGAATTTAAGCATTAGAGATCACTCCCAAAAATATAAATTTAACGGATAACGAGAGAAAAATCAAGCGAACACCCTGTGTGCGCCAAGAGATCATTATTAGGCTGAGGCGTTAGTGGGCAGGGGTTGAGAAATGCCGGTGCTTCTCCTGAGAAAGTTTGAAACTTAAGGGAAGGAGAGACCACAACGATAAAGGCGGACCGTCTTCAAGGACATCTTTAAGGCGATACCGAAGTACCGCTCCTAGCCCAAGTTTCGTAAACGGTTGAGGAAATATTCAACTAAGCAAGGTCAGTTGTGTCAGCAGATAGGAGGGGTGGTAGTACAGCGGACAATGAGGTAACGCTTCACTACCTGCCAGAGGTTGCGGCGCTGGCGACCCTCGGTGACGGCGAGGAGCCAGTCGGCCGCGATCTGCTCCATCTCAAAAGCGAGTTGAGCCGCGGTAGTAAGCTGAATGTGGGGTAGAGAAGCG
>JAGLXM010000337.1 GCA_023132915.1 Candidatus Bipolaricaulota bacterium | reverse complement strand
GTGCTACCACAAACTCGATCGCGGCTGTCTGCCGAATGCGCTCATCCATCTTATGCAGTCGGGCTTCAAGCTCATCTAACTCATCAGCGCTGTCGATGACGACATGATTCCATACAGCAACGCACTTATTCGGATACTGAGAGCGCAATCGCTCCCTGTGCCCATAGAGCCAATCAGTATTTCGAGTGAACTCTTGAGGCCAACGGACTTTGGTCATTGGCACCACCTCGCATCCAGTATGACAGTGCATCAAAATTTCGAAGCCTACGCCCAAACATTCCTACCGCAAACTACGCCATTTCGAAAAGTTCACCTCTGTTACTTTCCATAAGCCAATCCAATACAGATTTTCATCCACCAGCCGCCTAACCTTCTAGACCTATCAAAATTGTGAGGATTATCAGTTCTCCAATTCTTTCGCTTGCAGGTATTCATTAAACCAAGCTAGAATTCTTTCAAGCCTCTTAACCCTAAGTGTCGGCCTGCCAGTCCATCCAAAAATATGCCCCCCTTCTGGGAAAAGAAGAAGCTTGCTCTCTTTCTCTAAATAGGAAAGCGCAGTGTAAAATTGAATAGACTGATCGATTCCACACCTATAATCATCTATTGAATGGATAAACATGGTCGGTGTTGTAACTTGGTCGGCTTTAAACAAGGGAGATTTCGCTAAATACTTGTCGAGGCTATCCCACGGATCCCCCCCAACAGCGTCTTTAGAGAAGAAAAATCCTATATCGGTCATGCCAAACATAGTGATCCAGTCTGCAATTCCATCTTCAGATACAGCAGCAGCGAACCTATTAGTCTGCGTGATAATCCAGTTCGTCATGAAACCTCCATAAGAGATGCCCGTGACACCGATTCTTTCAGGATCAATCCAGGAACAATTACCCTCTATCCAATCAAGGGCTTCCATTATGTCTTTGTAATCCCTCTCTCCATAATGCTTCCGTATATCGGCGAAATTTTCTGTGTATCCGTCACTTCCCCGGGGATTCAGATAGACCACACCGTAGCCACTGGAGGCAAAAAGCTGGAACTCATACATGAACCCGTAACCAAACTTACTTTTCGGACCACCATGAATCCAAAGCACAGCCGGATATCTCTTCCCTCGATCAAAATCCACGGGTTTCATGAACCAGCCCTCGATCTCTTCGCCATCGCTTGCCTTGAAAGCAAATCGCTCCGGAGGAACTATCCTTAAATCATCGGTAATAGAATCGTTAAAATGTGTGAGCCTCTTCTTTCCGTCTTTGCTCTCCCAAACCTCAAGAGGATCGATATCCGTCCCTCCAGAAAATATTACACAATTACCTTTAATAGCAAACTTATTTATCCCAATATCTCCACCTGCGACAATCTCTATTTTATCTCTTCTCATATCTAATCTTGCCAGCTTAACCGATCCTCCCTCGGAAACGTGGAAATAAATGTGATCACCTTCCCACACAGGGCCTTGTGGACCGTAGCTATGCGGGTTTCTTATGTCACAATAAAGGGAATTCCCAATATTCAACTCGAGCTCATCGGTTAAGTTCCTCGGCTCCCCACCCTTAACTGGGATTAACCAAAGATTGCTATGGGAAGCAAATCCTTTCTCGAATCGACTGGCTTGCAACAAAATATGCTCATCATTCGGGCTCCAAACCGGATACATAGGGCCGTCATACATAAATCCAGAAGCGATGGTCTTAACGTTTTTGCCATTGAAATCCATTACCCTGGCATCATAGGAAAGGGGGTTTTTCTTGTTGGCGGAAACAATGTAGGCTATCTTTTTCCCATCATTGGAAAATGTCGCGCCTTGTACGTCCATATCGACGTTTGTAAGTTGACTTTCCTGGCGGGTTAAGATATTTACGGAGAACACCTGCACAGCCGAATGATAGGTAAACTCTTGCCCATCAATCCAGAAAGGAATTTTTTTTATTTCTTTAACATCCTCCTTATTTATGGGACGCGACAAGAACAAGATACTTTCCCCATCTGGTGACCAGGATGGTTGACTTATCCTTCCTTCTTTCGTTAACACGAGGGAAGCCTCGCCCTTTCCTTCTGAATCAATGCTCCAGATGCCTATTTTCTTATCACCCCTGTTAGATAGGAACAAAATCTTATCCCCTGATGGGGACCACACTGGATTATAGTCATTTCCCCCACCGGTTAACTGCTTTAACGCCTTATTTTCCCTATCGAAAATCCAGATATTGCTTTCATACCTATCTTCGTGAACCAAAGTGCGACCAACAACAAACGCCACCTTATCTCCACGGGGAGAGATACGAGGAGCATCCACCGAGACAAAAGACCCAATATCCTCAATCTTTACCCTTCTCATTTTCTCACTCCTTATATGAAATTGATAATTCAGATGTCACCTACCGACGCCACCTTGGGTCTAGCAAGTCACGGAAACCATCACCAAGCAAATTGAAGCCCAGTACAGTCAGAGAAAGAACGATTCCTGGAAAGGTAGGATACCACCAAGCTGTAGTTATATAATTCCTCCCCGTGCTCAGCATAGCTCCCCATTCAGGGCTGGGGGGTTGAGCGCCGACACCAATAAAGCTTAGTCCAGCCGCTGTTAAGATAGCATAACCCATATCGAGAGTTGCAAGGACAACTATTGGAGAGATACAGTTGGGAAGGACATGGCGAAAGAGGAGCCGTACCGATGAGGCACCGAGAGCTTTCCCTGCTTCAACGTAAACGCTTTCCTTGACGGAAAGGATCTGCCCGCGAACAAGCCGAGTGTACCATGGCCACCATACTACGGAAAGTGCGATGACTGCATGAATAAGGCTCGGCCCCAGGGCCGCAGCCACAGCTAAAGCAAGAATTAGGGCGGGGAAGGACATAAAAACATCGACGGTGCGCATGATGAGCGTTTCAGTCCATCCACCCCAAAAGCCCGCTATGGCTCCCAGGATGGTTCCCACCACAAAAGCGATGCCCACGATAGTTACCCCAGCTTGGAGGGTCAGACGTGTCCCGTAAATAACTCGGCTGAAGACGTCCCGTCCTAGCTCGTCCGTTCCCAGAAGATGTCTTTTACTGAGGGGTTGGAACCTGTTAAAGACATCGATAGCCAGGGGATCATGGGTTGCGATAAAGGGAGCAAGGATTGCCAGAAAAAAGAAGGCAAGGATGAGAAAGATTCCCAGAAGTGTAGGAGGATTTCGCAAAGCTTTTCTTAGCGTTTTTAGTTCTACAACCTGCATATATTCTCCGGCATAATTATATAAATTTTAACCATAGCGAATTCTTGGGTCGAGGAAGACATAGGAAATATCGACAAACAGATTCATAATTTGAACAATGATGGCTGCCAGAACGGTGAACCCCATGATGGCAGGAAAGTCCAACGCGAAGATTGAATTCACTACATATAATCCCATGCCGGGCCAGGTGAAAACAGTCTCAATTAGGACCGTTCCTCCTAACAAGGCAGCGAGTGTCATTCCAGACATGGTCACTACGGGAATGAGGGCATTACGCAAAACATGTTTGCGGATCACTATCCGTTCACG
>JAGLXM010000336.1 GCA_023132915.1 Candidatus Bipolaricaulota bacterium | reverse complement strand
TGATGATGATGCACAGTCCTGGATAAACCGCCATCCACCACGCGATGCGCATGAACTCTTGCGCCTGCTGCAGCATCGCCCCCACGATAGGCTCGGCGGTTTTACCCCGAACCCGAGGAAACTTAAGCCTGCCACCACGATGATGTTGACGCCAATCGACATCGCGGTCACCACGAGAGGCGATTACATTCGGCCGCACATGGCGCAGGATGATGCGTCCGGTAGGGGCACCGACCGCCCAGGATATAGTCCTCTTCTCCCACCGAGAGGACCTCGCTACGGGAATAATCCGGGCCGTGCCCCACCCGAAGATGCCACAAAAATTTTTCGGCTCCTCGCTGTTTTGAGTGGGTAGAGGAAGAATCTGGGGGGTGTAGTAACCGGTGTGGACTTACTGCTCCTCCCAGACTACGAAAAGCAGGAACATCCCCGACGAATTGAGGTGCGTTTCCGTAGCGTCGGGTCTTGCGCCCGACGAGTCCTCAACGTTACAGACAAGCTGCGACGCTACACAACAACGTTATTTCGCAGCATCAGGACTTGCCTGCCTCATGGTTTCCTTAGGGGATCTTTTGAATGCTATCCCTTAGATTCTAACACCTTTTACTCTTAGGAAACCAGGAAGGGGTTAATACACACCCATTCTTGGTCCCTCCTGGCTTCCTCGCAATAGGACTTCAAAGACAGTTTAACTTCAGGTTACCCACTCAAAACAGCGAGGAACCAATTTTTCCAATGCCCCGAGGAGTTTGGCCAATAGACTTCGCCATTAAGTGTTCTAAGTAGTACCACGCATTCTCGGGTCAAGTGCATCGCGCAGGCCATCTCCCAGAAAGTTGAAAGACAGGGTCGTCAGAGTGAGGGCAGCACCAGGGACCAAGCACTCCCACGGAGCAACACGCATTGCCTGATAGGTCTCGGAGATCATGAGTCCCCAACTGGGCGTGGGTGGCGTAACACCAAGGCCGATAAAGCTGAGGAACGCCTCGGTGAGGATGTACCCGGGAATAGCGAGTGTCTCAGCGACGATGCAGGGCCCTATGATATTGGGGAGTATATGACGGAACACGATTCGTAAATTGCTCGCTCCGCTTGCCCGTGCAGCCTCAATGAACTCTTTTTGTTTGACGGAAAGCGTCTGTCCCCTGGCCAAGCGAGCCATTCCGATCCAGTTTAGAAGCCCGAGGGCAATGAAAACAAAGAATAACCCCCCCATTGCCTTATCTATATCGGTCAGAACCGCGGTGAGTCCAACACCACCTCTACGACTCACTGCCTTAAAGTATGCCTGAAGAAGGATAATAAAAATTATTATAGGGAAGCCATATAAAAAGTCTACAAAACGCATCATAACGTTGTCGACACCTGTGCGAGCAAAACCAGAGATGACCCCGTAGGTCAACCCGATGAGCAGGCTGACCGTGGAGGCCACCACGGCAACAGCAAGCGAGATGCGTGTCCCATAGAGCGTTCGGCTGAGTACATCTCGCCCAAGATAGTCAGAACCAAGAAGGTAGCCAGGGCTTCCAGGCGGCAGATCCCTGTTACGAAAGCTCACCTTTGCATACGGATAGGGGGCAATCCATTGCTTTATGTCGACGCCAAAAATTTTGGAAATAATTAAACTATCGGGGAAAAAGGAAATAATAACTAAACTGATAATGAATAGTCCTCCTACAACTCCGGCTTTGTTCTTAAGTAATTGCCGAAATGCCTCACGTACAGGTCCACGCGGCAGCCTTGCATTACCTTTGAGATCCTCTAATGTCTTTCTTCTAAACACTATCCTCCTAAAAGCTAGTCATAGCGAATACGCGGATCGAGCCAGCCGTAGCTAATATCGACAAATAGATTGCCGAGCACTAATAACACGGCGTACACAAGCGTAGCACCCATTACAACCGGGTAATCACGATTTGTTATACTGGT
>JAGLXM010000335.1 GCA_023132915.1 Candidatus Bipolaricaulota bacterium | reverse complement strand
GTAAGGCCGGCTCCGATCGCAGCTTCTGCCATGGCAACATCGGGGGCCTGCAATAGGTAGAACAGCAACGACGCGATCAGGCTGACCGCAGCGCAGGCGATCACAACGTTCAACAGATCTTTTAACCAACAGGCGGCAACACCAGCGATGATCATGGTCAAAATCAGCAGAGCAGAATAGATCATCACTCCTCCTCGAGTGGGTCGCTACACTCGGCAAAGTCCTTGCACTTGTCCACCACGGTTCCCTCCCACAGCTTGACCCCCGCTCTGTAGCTGGCCCGGGCCAAGGCATGAGCGCTGATCGGGTTGGTGAGCAGGATAAAAACAGCGATGATTAACGACTTTAGGAACCAACCGGGCTCAGCGATACCCACTCCAATGATGACTAAGAATGCTCCCAGGGTTGTGCATTTGGTACCTGCTTGCAGACGGTTATAGACATCCGGGAGGCGAAAGATACCCAATCCGCCGAGGAAGAGGAACACAGCTCCCACCCCGATGAGGATGTCGCCAAAGATCTCCATTACAGACCTCGCTCCAGGTACCGGGCCACAGCCAACACTCCAATAAACGCGAGTACCGCATACACCAAGGAAACATCCAAATATATGTACCGCTCGAAGAACCGACCCAGAAGCACCATGAGGGCGATGCTTATCGTGACCATAGCATCGATACCGACGATCCTATCAGATGAGGTGGGCCCTTTAATGGCACGCAAGAGACACAAGGCAATGCCGGCTGCTATAAACGAGAAAAACACGTTCCACATCATGAGAATATGCCCCTCAAGTACGGTTCGAAACGCCCAGCAATAAGCTCAGTCGCCTCTTCCGGATCTTCACTCTTCACATTGATCCAATGAATGAGCAGGTTGTCGTCGATGATGTCCATTGTCAATGTCCCTGGCGTCAAGGTGATTGAATTTGCCAGGGTGAGTTTCCCTGTATCTGATTTCAGGCCGGTTTTGATAAGAACGATCCCTGGCTTGATTGGCATCTTGGGGTGAAGCACACGATAGGCGACATCGAGGTTGGCTTTGAGTATTTCCCAGAAGAAAATCGGGATATAGATGATAAAATACAGCAACTTTTTAAGACTGAAGTGTCTCAATCCTTGCTGAGTGAAGTAAGTATGCCCGAAGGCTGCAACCAGAGCTGAGAGAACGACCCCTGTCAGGACTTCCTGCCAGTTGAGTGTATTGACGAAGATGAGCCACAGGGAGAGAAGAACAGCGAATGTTGTTAAATAGCTACTAACTGATTTCTTACCAGTCCCCCGCAACCGATCCTCCTTCATAAGCGGTATACCAATAGCCCTAACTCCATAGCTATATCTATTGGCACCAGCCTGATCGTCTTAGGGACCGTCAAGGAACAGGGGGCAAAACACAAGATGCCCTCCACCCCAGCCTCGATTAGAGAATCTCCAACCTCTTGGGCGCTCTCCACAGAGACAGCGATGATCGCCAGCCGCGTGCCCGCTTGCTCAACTCTCTCCCGCAGATGAGATACATCCTCGACCGTCACTCCTCTTATCGTTTTCCCGATCACTTGAGGGTCTTTGTCAAACGCCATTACGATCTCAAAGCCCTGCTTTCTGAGCTCGGGGTTTCTGAGAAGGGCAACCCCGATGTTTCCCACACCCACCAGGACGAAATCCCAACGTTTGTTCAGGTTCAGGATGGAACGTAACTCATTGGCGAGCTGCTCCGTGTTGTAGCCAACTCCGCGGGTGCCAAACTCGCCGAAATAGGAGAGATCCTTACGTATCTGAGCAGGATTCATACGCAAGACCTCTGCAAGATCTTCGGAGGAGAAACGCTCCTTACCCTCTCGCAGCATGCAATCGAGTTGCCGCAGATAGAACAGCAATCTTCGGATGGTCTCTTTTGGGGCGTTCACGACGTCTTGCATGCGATTCTGTAGCACCCTCCTTGTGCTTGTGTTCACTTTCACAAGCATATATAACACATCTCTCTCAAGCTGTCAAGA
>JAGLXM010000334.1 GCA_023132915.1 Candidatus Bipolaricaulota bacterium | reverse complement strand
TGTATCGGACGCCCCATCATCGTCGGTGACGGTGAGGGTGACCATGTACGTTCCCGGGGCGGTGAACTGGTGATAGCGACTCACCCCCGAAGCGGTTGTGCCATCCCCGAAGTTCCAACTGTAGGAGGTGATAGTTCCGTCAGGATCGTAAGAAGAAGAACCGTCAAAGCGGACCCACTCAAGCACCCCAGGAGAGGGTGGTGAGATGGTGAAGGAGGCGACCGGTGGTTGGTTGACGGGGGCAAGTGGTTGGAGCGTGGCATTAATCGCATGCGTGTCTCCACCGCGGATGTAGCCCGTGCGGCTCCAGTCGTGATATCCCCCCTTGCTCAGGACAATCCGGTATATGCCCTGGTGGACGTGAAGGGTGCGGGGCGTGTATCCGCCGTAGGTGCTGTTAAGCGTAATCCAGGCGCCTGGGGGGAATGAGTTGACGATGAGCGTCCCGTAGGGTGGGACTGGACCGGAGACAATCTCAAAGCTCGTAAAGTCGAACGCCCGTTCATCCTCAGGGACCGTTGTCTCGATGATCGATTTGACAACGTCTATCTGGCTTGCGGCTTGGCGTCCTGATGGTGAACAGGCAAACGGTGATCCTTTTGAGAATCCGCCGAAAAACTGGACAATTCCATAGACGGAACTCTTCGTGGCAACAATCTGCAGCCGCTCTGTGCCGGTAGGTTCCTGTACCCGTAGGTGATATGTTCCCACTCCCAGGATAGTATGGGGACCTGCAGAGACGTAATTGTTTGATTCGTAGTTGTTGGGGTAGATGAGGCAGGCTCCTCCCGTAGGATCGATATCCCAGACGTAGATATACGCATCTTCGTTCACCTCGAAGTGTATTTGCAGATACTCATTGATCTGATACGCTGGCTCGTCGACCCAAATTGTCGCTTCGAGCCCTCCTGGTGCGGGAGGCTCGATGATGATTCCCAGTGGGGCCACTGGCTGGGCTAGACCGACTACGCCCAAAATGGTGATCAGACCCACGAACACCGTTGCCCTTATTAGCCATTTCTTGATCATTTTCCCCTCCTTTTTATGATTGATTGAGTACTTTTAAAACTGTGGGTGTCAGATCTCCTGGTTCTATGCGGTCCAGGACGAGATCGACATCCTCAGCAGGGATGATCGACTCCCCGGCAGGGATAATCGACTCCCCGGCAGGGATAACCGACTCCGCTGAGGACTGGTTCCGCAGGCGGGTGCTCATCGCCTGATAGAGCAGGAAGCCATCATATGGGTTCCCATCTCCCTCAAGGTAGTCTCCAAGAGCATCCGCGATGTTTGTGACTAAGACATCAAAGCGCCGAAGAGAAAGAGACGTAGAGGCTGCCTGCGCCCCCTCCGGCGCGCTGAAGATTCTCTTCGAGTAAAGGAGGTCTCTCACTGTGCCGAGCAGGCACTCGCGTTGCACGAGTCCCAGTATTAAGGGTTGACCCCCTGACCCATTTAGGATCACCAGCAAGGGGACACTCCTCGCTAGGCCTTCCTCCACCGTGTTTACGAGGGTAGACACTGAAAGATCATCTTCCAGGGCATGTGCGATGGTAAGGAGGATGGCCTCCTTGTCCGACGGACTTCCTTCCGCTGCGGAGAGTCGTTTCACTAGGTGGAGCGCCCCTTCTGGTTGCAAACGTCCTTGCGAGAACCCAATCTCAAATGCTGCCATGATCTCGTCAGCGTTGGTCAGGTGAAGCACTTGCAGGGCCTGGTTCACATCAGCGGCGGAGACTGCTGCGAGGGTGATCCCGCCGCTTAACATGAGTCCCATTGCGAGCATAAGGAGGAAAACCTTCATCAGATACTTCATGCGCCATCTCCTGCCAGCCCTACATAGCGGACGGAGTTGTACTCTCCGAAGCTACGCACGTACTCATCGGCAAGTGGATCTTGTCCCCACCAGCGACCGTCGATGACGAAAGCGTATTCATAACGGCCGGGTGGAAGTGAGATGCTTTTTGTCCAAATCCCGTCGCCATTCTCGTCGGAGAGAGGAGTTGCCTCCCAGGCGTTGAAGCTTCCGACCACGGTAACGCTCTGCGCCCCTATGGCTGGCATGATGAAGAGAACCTCATTTCCGCTCGGCGTCACCGTCACTCTAGGGTTCCCTTCCAGGAAGGGAAGACGACCGGCAAGGAACACCCCAAGTACGAGGAAGACCGCGGCCGTTGCCCCGATTACAGCTAGCTGTCCGAGACGTGCACCACGCGTAGGTGCCAACAACCGCTTGAGCGCCTCTAAGGGGCTGCTTTTTGGGAGCTGTCCGGCCAGTTCAGTTACAATCCGTCCTTCCAAGCCCTCGATGTGAAACACTTCGTCGCTTACTTCGCGTTGCAAAACGTTCTTTATTGTCTCTTCCAGGTTATCCTCTCTCATAATGAATCACTCCGTCCTTCTCGATTGCCTGTTTTAACATTACTTTTCCTCTATGAATCCGCGTTTTTACCGTTCCTTCCGGAAGCGAGAGGACCTCAGCGATTTCCCGGTAGGAAAGGTCATTGTAGTAACGCAGGATAAGCGGGGCTCGATAGCCATAAGGAAGAACATCGAGCCCTTCTCGCACCCGCGTCCAGCGGTCCTCCTGTGCGACCACCGCCGCCGGGTCAAGTCCGCCGCTCACCGGGTCGGAAGGAGAAATGACAGGATGATACCTGCGGTGGCGGAGGCGGTTGCGACACAGGTTGGAAGCGATGGTAAAGATCCAGGTAGAGAAACGTTTTTCAAGCCGGTAGCGTCGCAGGTTTTCGTAAGCGCGGATGAAAGTATCATGAGTGATATCCTCGGCGTCGGCTCGATTGCGTAGAAACCCTAAACACAGGCCGAAGACCGCCTCCTTATAACGGACAACAATCTCTCCCCATGCCTCGGTCTCCCCTTCTAATGACGCTCTCAACAGGCTCACCTCATCTTGAACGCGGTACACGCCTCTTTAGTCCTCCTCGCCTACAATATACACCTTTCGCAGGGGGAAAGTTTCGTCTCCGACATCGGTCACCTCGGGCTGTGACGAACTCTCCCTATCCCTCGGGCCACCGTCCCTGTAATCAGAGTAACGAAGAGAGATAGACTGGCACAGACGGTATCCATATACTTTGGTAGGATGAAAAGAGCGCATAAGGAGGTTAACGAAATGCCTGCAACGGGAAACGCTATTGGAAGACGTGGGGGGAAGCCTCTCATCGCCGTCCTGCTTTTGATCGGCCTGATGGTGGGACTGACTGCCTGCCGGGGGTTCTTCGGTCAGGCACCGATCGCCCTGCTCGTCGTCACAGCTCCCGCGGATGACCAGGAGGTGCCAGTGACGGTCACCTTCG
>JAGLXM010000333.1 GCA_023132915.1 Candidatus Bipolaricaulota bacterium | reverse complement strand
AGGATTTCATCGTCTCATGAACGCGTTTCGCGATCACGCTGATCGTGGAGTACAGCAGTCCTACGCAATCTCCCACTTCTCTGAGCGTGTAGTGATGAATACGCACCGCCTGATAGATCCGCTCATTGCGGGTTGTCCTATGGTAGACACCCAAGAACAACTCTTCCAGGCTCAGCTTCTTCATGAACGTATCGGTCCCCAAGAACACTCCCGCTCGTAACCCTTTCGATATATCGATCTCTTGTCCTTCTGGCACGAATCGGTGGGTATGCGTTCATGGAACTCCCCGAGATATGTTAATTTGCAAGACGCGAACATCCCGTTTGTTTTTCAAATGATATTGTGTTGAGTTAACGACCCCTTGGTTTCGTAGTCTCAGTGGTGATAGTATGGTCTGGTGGGATAATCTAACACCGGGAGTACGTTTATCCCGGGCTATACGAAATCAGCCTATTTGGCCCACCAAGAAAGGAGGTGAGAGATCATGGCAAAAGGCTTCATGAAGAAGCGTATTGCCCCAAAATGGATAGCGAATTTTGACCCAAAACGGATAGCGGATATGGCTAGTAGGACAGGAAAAGCAGGTAGTGCTCTCTGGATCCTTGGCTTTGTATTCGCCATATTGGGAATCATTACTGATACCACCGGCAATCTTGGTCTGACTGCGATGTCCTGGTTCCTCCTGGCAATCGTGTCTCATTTGGCTGGCTTGCCTTATTGGCTTGCTTGGGCACTGGGCGTGTATTTTAGGAGCAAGGAAGCTAAACAGGGATAGCCCCTGGCAAGGTTGGGGAATCAATGACATCGGTGGTTCCAGGACTTAGTACTTGCACCCGTGGCTTCCCCCTCTTTTTACCTACGATTTGCTGGACGCAAGTTGAGGAGTCTTGGAATCGCTGCGCGTGCGGGGTGGAAGAGTTGGACTACCGGGAGTGCCTGAAAAGACTCGAACCAGCCACCGTGCGTTTGGTGTATCCGAAGCGGCGACCTCACGCCGAGCAGATGCCCCGAATATGAGCGCGCGGACAGGAAGGTTCTTCCTATAGCTCATGGTGGAATCCGGTCTCGAGTTCTCCAAACGTTCACCTCAGCTCTCCCTCTCACGA
>JAGLXM010000332.1 GCA_023132915.1 Candidatus Bipolaricaulota bacterium | reverse complement strand
TCTTTGATCGCCTCGATGCGATTGCGCACTTGGTTGGTCGTAGTAAGGCCCAGAAGCTTCCGCAGATCATTGATTGTATGCATATCCATCCTTAGCCCTACGATACCGTATTTTTAGCTTTTCGCCAACGTGTTGCCGGCGAGTGAGGGATCAGGTAGCCTTTCTACAGATATGACGATTCGCAGGCTTGGTGAGACCCTAACGCGGAAGATCGCAGCTGGAGAGGTGATCGAGCGCCCTGCCTCGGTGCTAAAAGAGCTGTTGGAGAACTCTCTTGACGCAAAAAGTGAGAGTATCTCCGTCTCGATTGAGGAGGGAGGGACTCGCTCGATCGTGGTACGCGACGACGGGGAGGGAATGGATGCAGACGACCTGCACCTGTGTGTGGAAAGGCACACTACAAGCAAGATCGCACAGGAGACCGACCTTGATACTATTTCCACGCTTGGCTTCCGCGGTGAGGCTTTGGCAAGCATCGCTTCGGTGGCGCGAATGCGGATCATCTCGTGTGTGCGCGGGGAAAAGGAAGCCCATCAAGTGAGAGTAATCGCCGGAGATGTGGAGGGACCACTCCCGGCTGCTCGCGCGCCGGGGACAACGGTGGAGGTAGAGGATCTCTTCTTCAACCTTCCCGCACGGGCGAACTTTCTCGGCACGACGCGCACGGAGTTTTTTCATGTCAATCGTGTTTTTCACCGGCTTGCCCTGGCTTTTGCGGATGTTTCCTGGTCACTCAAGCACGATGAAAGAACGATCCTCACGGCCCCTCATGCCAGTAGTCTTCCTGACCGGATCGCTCAAGTCTACGGGGCTCAAGTGGCACGAGCGATGATCCCGCTTGAGGCAGAACGAAACGGGATTGCGGTATCCGGGTTCATCAGCCAGCCGGATCTCAAACGGGGAAACCGCCGGGATCAACTGTTCTGTGTCAATGGTCGGCCCGTGAACGACCGTGGCCTTTCTTATGTGCTGGCGAGCGCCTATCGCGGGATGCTTCGCCGCGGGACTTATCCGCTTGCGGTGATCCGCATTGACCTTCCTTTGGATAGTGTGGATGTGAATGTGCATCCACGCAAGGAAGAGATCCGCTTTGCCAAGCCGCGAGCGGTGCAGGAGGTCTTAACTCAAGCCCTGCAAAGTGCTTTGTCCTCACGCTACATCGTCGCGCCGTTTCTTGCTCCACGACCAGGCGAGCTGCGGGAGAGGCCTTCATCGTCTAAGACGAAGGAACTCCCATTTGACCTGCGGCGTGAGCTCACCGTGAGACAAACGTTACGGCAAGAGGGAAAAGCGAGGGTTAGTGGGGAGCGACGCGTGATCGGCCAACTGCAGAAGACCTATCTTCTCGTTGAGACCGCGGGCGGCCTGGAGATCGTGGATCAACACATCGCCCATGAGCGTATTCTTTATGAAGAATTGTGCGAACAGTTCCACCAAGGAGAGGTTACACGGCAGCAATTCCTTCTGCCTGTTCGCCTCGAACTCTCCTTTGAGAATGCCGCCCGCCTCACGGCCGGACTAAAGGAACTGGAGCAGGTGGGGATAGTTCTCGATGAGTTTGGCGGGGGGACGTTCCTTTTGCGCGAGTACCCGAGCCTCCTTGCAGAGGGACAGGCGCGTTACGGCTTTCAGGAGCTGGCCGAGCGACTCGCTGAGTTGTTGGCCCGTGGTGAAAAAGTGAGAGAAGCGCTCTTTGAGGATCTTCTTGCCGAGCTTGCCTGTGCTGGGGCTATCAAGGCCGGAGACCGGCTACCGTTAGAGGAACAGCAAGCGCTGGTGGAGCGGTTGATGCAGCTTCAAAACCCGTACACCTGTCCGCACGGTCGGCCGATCATCTTTACGATCTCACGCGAGGAGCTCGACCGGCGATTCAAACGGGCCTAAAAGAGGTCGCGGATTCAACTCGTAAGTGCA
>JAGLXM010000331.1 GCA_023132915.1 Candidatus Bipolaricaulota bacterium | reverse complement strand
ACGGATAACGCCGTATCCCTCTTTGCCCTGTAGTCACGAAGCCGCTTGCTCCCCTGCGCTACTTATGCTGGTCCTCAGGTCAGATCCCGAGTTGTTCGAGTACGTAATTCACGCGCTCGTAGGCATCTCGCTGGATTGCCTCGCGATCTTCCGGATCAGCCACTTCCTCGAAATCGGCTACATGTCGAGGGCCACGGTGCTCTGGTGAGGCAAAGTGCACAGCGATCTTTCCCAATGCCTCTCTGACCAAGCCGTGCTCGATTCTCGGTCTGAGGCGTTCAGCCAATGCGTCCATCCCTCCCGGGAACTCCCGGATGCAGTAGTAGATGTCCCATGCATCCTTCTCTTTGAGCCGCCCATCAAGAGCCACCCCTTTCATACAGAGGAACGCCTCAATTGATGCGATTTTGATGCTCACCGTATCGAATCCTCCACCAGGAAGCTCGCCCTCGATCTGGATGGTCTCGGGATTGTCGAAAGCGATATCGCATCCCCGCGCTTTCCGGAGATGGGTGTCGAGAATCCTCTGGTGTCTTCGACTCTTCCCAGTGCCACCATACTCTCCCGCCAGAAGATCAACCTCCACAGTGATCGAGTTGGCCTCTCTTCGGAAGATGAATGGCTGCTGATCATCCTGTTCGTATCCTCTATCAAGAAGAAGCTGTCGAATCGTTCGATAGCCGGCCTCCGTAATAGCACGATGATCTACTGCCAGATCGACGTCGATACTGCCGATGTGGGGCTCGCTAGGCTGGGTGATCAGGAATTCGGGTACCCAGCCGCCTACAAGAACCAGGTGGTCGCGATACTCACCCAACAAGAGCATCAGCTCGAGCAATACTGATTTAGCTGCAGCGACCTGCTCAGCATTGTAGTCATGCTTGGTTACCATAATGGACGAATGGCCTCCTGCAACAGCGCCGCCGCCGCTTCTTCCCCGCGTGCCGACTGTTTCATGAGATCCAAGTACGTCTGAATCGCAGAAACAACAGGCAACCCGTCTCGAGATTCTCCTCCATAGAAGACGCCTTCATCGTATGGCTGGATGAGTGTGAGGTTCGCCCCACTCGAAACCTGCTTTAGATCGAGTTTCTGCGCGATCGTCGTCGCCTCTCCCGCGCAATAGATCATCGAACGCCGATAGCGCACCGCCGGTGCGTATCGGACAGCGGCAGAGAATCCAGTGAGTGCAATCCGGATGTCGCTGGTCTTTGCGGCCAAAGCAACTTGCTTCTCGAGTTCGTTTCCGGAAACAAGGGAGTAGAAATCCACAGCACGGTGTTTGGAGTAGCGGTACTCGCCAGCCCACTCTGTCAGGGCTGCCTCCGGATCGAGTAATCTAACACCCTTCGAGCGGGGGGCGAGCCACTCTCTTAGCTTCAGGATCTGCTTCACCTTGGAAGCCAATCCAAGACTCACGTCCGCCTCACTTGCCAGCTCTTGAACCTTCCACGCTTTCCGCGGTGAGGTCAGAAGCACTCGGAGAACCCTCTCCGCTTTGGGCGAATATAGAGATCGGAGTTCGCGCTTCTCCGAGAATGGATTCTCCTTGCCGCACTGTTCGATGTAGACCTGACCAAAGCTCAATCTGCAGTTGCCAGCAAGATCGATATACCCAACACCCTCGCGTGCACAGAGTTTCGCTGTGGCATCGGTGACATAGGGAGCGAGAAGGACGGGATAGGGATTCGGGACGCCTTCGGAATAGACGTGTAGCTGGTCAATGGCTCGTCGTGCGATTCCGGGTTGACCGCTTGACTTCGCCTCAATAACCAGATTGCGCTGCCCATTGGCCGCTTCCACGAGCACAAGGAAGTCGGGCCGCCTTCCAAACACATCTGGCTCGATTTTAACCTCTCGGATCTTCAGGAAGGGGACACGATCCAGGCAATCACGGATTGCCCGCTCGCCCTGTTCGATCACTTCCTTTTCGTACATTTCACTCTCCATAGACGTTTCACCATACGGTGAAATTATACTATAGCGTGAAAATAGACGGCTGTCAAGGCCCATTTTCACTCTCTCGGGTCGTTTCACCATTTGGTGAAAATCGTGCTTAGAGTGAAATGCCCACACGAGTGAACTGGCCATGAATCACTCTACACGGCCGTCAGCTCGTGGATAATGGCGGTAAGGAGGTTGTCGGCGTCGGTTTGCGTTTACTGGAGCATCGGTTCAAGTCTTGAGCGCATCGTCACCACCTTGATCCTGAGCGGATCTTTTGGATCGCGGGCTGATCAGTAGTAGAAAACACCAAAAGTAAAGACCAGGCCCCAATTTTCGGGAAACGGTGAAGGAGATTCCGTTGGAGCG
>JAGLXM010000330.1 GCA_023132915.1 Candidatus Bipolaricaulota bacterium | reverse complement strand
TGTCCTGGAACAGCTCTCGTGTCTTGATCGGGTCAAAGTGGTAGTCTGCCGCGATGCTGACCGGAGCGCGGGAAAGAAGACGAATCTCGCCGCCGACCAGGCTCTGCGGTTGGTTGTAGAGTCGAGCCACCCCGGGATGGCCCTTGTCGGTTGTCCTATAGACGGCTTGGGCTTCACGGTCTGTGGCACGCGCGAAGATATCCTCGACCTTCATCACACCGAAGCAGTGACCCTCCGCCCCTTGCAAGGCGACCCACTCACCTACGCCGAGGCTACGAGCAAGATCACCTTCGACCGGAAGGACGATCGGAATTGGCCATACGGTTCCGTCAGGAAGGCGCATCTGTTCAATGACGCTCTGGTAAGCCTCAAAGGTCATAAAACCGTCAAGCGGGCTATAGAGGCCACAGGCGATATTGTCAAGCTCGGACAGGGCAAAAGGAGAAAGAGGTATCGCTGGAAGTTCCTGCACTCTTCTCAGCCACTCGTCTCGTTCTTTTCCCTTTAAGATCAACTGCACTAGCGTATTACCGTGGGGAGCGATCATACTGCCTCCCTCCTTGAGGCTTGCGCTGCTTTGGCGCTCCGTCGTGCTGGCGGGATGAGCCCCTGCTGCTCCAGGTGGCGGAGGATCACCTCCGTTGACTCCGCCACGGTCTCCTTGTCCGTATGTACGATGATATCCGGGTTTTCTGGTTCCTCATAAGGGTCGTCAATACCAGTGAATCCCGTGATCTCTCCGGCAAGGGCTTTCGCGTAAAGACCCTTAGGATCGCGCTCTATCAGCGTCTCCAACGGGCAATATGTGTATACCTCGATGAAATTGTGACAGCGAGCACGAGCGTTCGCGCGTGCCTTCCGATAAGGAGAGATAAACGAACAGGTCGTAGCTACTCCATTCTTGGAAAGGAGCTCCGCAACAAATGTAACGCGATGGATGTTCTCATCGCGATCCTCCTTGGAGAAGCCCAAATCGCGGGTGAGGTCTTGGCGGACAACATCCCCATCCAGTCGCTGTATGTACGGCAAACCTCGAGCCAGTAGCTCAGCCTCGACGGACTTGGCAAGCGTTGTCTTGCCGGAAGCGGAAAGCCCAGTGAACCAGACTACGAAACCTTCCTGCACGTTATTCCTCCTTGTGGATCTATGCCTTAGAGATAACCAAGATTGCGAAGTCGGGCACGAAGGAGCTCCACCTCACGGGGCGTGAGAG
>JAGLXM010000033.1 GCA_023132915.1 Candidatus Bipolaricaulota bacterium | reverse complement strand
CTCGCAAGGTTCACGAAATAGTGCCCGGCCCCTTCTCATCAAGGAACGCCTTCAGCTCGTCTAGGGTCGGAAGCGATGGCTGCGCTCCCTTTCGTGTGGTGGCGAGCGCGCCGGCGGCGTTGGCCCACGGAATGGCCTCGTTGATCGGTTTGGTGAGGAGGGCCCACGCGAGGGCACCATTGAACGCGTCCCCAGCCGCGGTGGTGTCGATCGGCGTAACCAACGGGGCAGGGAAGGAAGAAGCTCCCTCTGGTGAGATCCAGTAGGCACCTTCTTCACCGGCGGTGCAGATTACGTTACCTATGCCGCGTGAAAGGAGTTGGTGTGCTCCTTGCTCGATGTCATCACATCCTGTGATGGCCTCAAGTTCCCCCTTGTTCGGAGTGAGGATGTCGATCCGCCAAAGCAGCAAAGACGAGAGGTCGGAAGCTGGCGCGGGATCGAGGATCACGAGAGGCCTCTCCTTCGGTAGACGGTGAAGCAGGTGCCTGATCGCCTCAAGCGGGATCTCAAGCTGCAAAAGGAGCACGTCGGCGTTGGCAACGTGATCGAGGATGCGATCCACGTATGCCCCATCGACGAGCGCGTTCGCGCCCGGCGCGAGAGCGATCGCGTTCTCACCGGCGTCGCTGACCCAGATGGTGGCAAGACCCGATGCGACATCATCCTCGAATTTGACTGCGCTTACGTCGACCCCATTCTCCTCCAGGCTCCGGAGGAGCTCATCCCCGAACATGTCTCCTCCGAGCTTCCCGAAGAGCGCCGTCTCTACCCCAAGACGCGCGGCAGCGACCGCTTGATTGGCTCCTTTCCCACCGGGATAGCGAGAAACCCTACGACCGAGGATGGTCTCCCCGGGACGCGGGATCCGAGGGACCTCGACGACAAGATCCATGTTGATGCTCCCGACGACGGCGATCACTCGAAAGTCACTTCACAGCTGCGTCACATGCGGACATGCTCAACTTTGCACCGCGTCATAGAGCACTCTGAGGAACCGCTCGCGCGAGGCTTCGAGCACCACTTCCGCATTCGGCTCTTGCCCCGTGATCCCCAGGTGATCGACGACAGTCGCACCACGTGTGAGCTCGCTCCTCGTTTCGACCGCCACATGGAGCCGCTTTGTCACCGTGGCGACCTTGGGATCGAGGGCGACGGCCATGGCGATCGGGTCAGGGAGATCGAATCCCACCAGCTTCAGCTCGTTCATTCCAAACTCCCTCAGGCACCGTTGGATGTCGACGCAGAACTGACCAAGCGGCGAGACGCTCCGGATCTTCTCCGCCTCTTCATCGTTGAACGTTGCGAACCTCTGCGAGACGTCCCAGCCGACCATCACGATTGGCAGATCGGACTCAAACACGATCTTCGCCGCTTCGGGATCGACCCAGACATTGTACTCTGCCGCTAGGACGACGTTCCCGTGCCCAAAGCCAATTCCCCCCATGATCACACATTTCTCGACTTTGGAGGCGGTCGAGGGATCCCGAAGCAACGCGACGGCCACATTGGTCAACGGACCGAGGGTCACGAGCGTGATCTCGCCGACGAGGCGGCGGATGGTGTCAATGATGACGTTGACAGCATGGCCATCGGCCGGCCTGCGACCAGACAGGGGAAGGTCGATGTCGCCCATGCCATCCTGACCATGCACGTACTGTGCAGTCTTAAGTGGCCGGAGCAGTGGCTTTTCGAGGCCCTCGTACACAGGCACCTGTTTGCCGCACCGCTCGACCGTGTAGAGCGCGTTCTGTACGCCCTGCTTTAACGAAACGTTACCTGCGACGACCGTGATCGCCTCGATCCGCACGTCGGGATGGTTCAACGCCATCACGAGCGCGACCGCGTCGTCGGAAGCCGTGTCCGTATCGATCAAAAAACGTCTCAAAGCCTAACCTCCTTGGTCCCTTTTCCCTTGTTTGCGTCTCCAAAACGCCATTCTTCGTTGCGAAACGATCTTTGGTCACGATCGTTCTCCGCGCTGTAATTGGTCTATAGGTTGTGACCAATGCCTTCGCAGACTCTCTGCTAATTGTGTGGACCGACACTGTACGTTTCTTTATAGTAGTCAAGAAACCTGCCTAGTTCTAGAAACGTCATCAGAGGCCACCAGTGATTGACACACACAGACTGCTTTCTTAGGATGGGAGCACAATGTGGTGGATGGGGCGAGGAAGCTCGGTGTATCTTGCCCCTGTGCTCTCAAGATCGAGGAGGTGTGTTTCGATGGAGAAGTCGGAGGTTCGTGTGTACGGCTACCGTTGGATAATGCTTGTGGCGTTCATGTTGGTGATTGCGGCTAACCAACTTCTGTGGATCACCTTCGCCCCGATCACTGGCGATGCGGCGCGATTCTACGGCGTCTCCGACCTCGCGATCGGCCTTCTGTCGATGATTTTCATGATCGTGTTCATCATCGCCTCGATCCCGGCGTCGTGGGTAATCGATACCTACGGGATTCGCGTTGGTGTGGGGATAGGAGCTGCCCTGACCGGTCTGTTCGGGCTGCTCCGCGGGCTCTTTGCCGCAGACTACACCGGTGTTCTCATCGCTCAGGCCGGTATCGCTGTTGGACAGCCGTTCGTGTTGAACGCGATCGCGAAAATAGCTGGCCGCTGGTTCCCGCTAAATGAGCGGGCGACAGCGGCAGGGATGGGAACGCTGGCGATCTACCTTGGAATCTTTGTCGGCCTGGCCCTCACACCGTTCTTGGTCCTTCGGTCGAGCATCGCAACGACGCTTATGGTCTACGGAGCATTCTCGGCCGCGATCGCTATCCTCTTCTTCGTCTTGGCAAGGGAGCGCCCGCCGACGCCGGTCGGTGAGGAGGCGCGCTCACTCGTCTTCGACGGATTCAAGCGGCTCTTCCATCAGCGGGAGTTCATCCTTCTTCTTATCCTGTTCTTCATCGGTCTCGGTGTGTTCAATGCCGTAACGACGTGGATCGAGGAGATCGTGCGCCCCCGCGGATTCTCGATCGACCAGGCCGGGCTCGTTGGCGGACTGATGGTACTGGGCGGGGTCGTCGGAGCGATCGTCATCCCGCCGCTCTCCGACCGGATGCGCCGCCGGGTCCCATTCATCATCCTCGCCCTTGCCGGGGCGATCCCCGGACTGATCGGGATCACCTTCGCCACGAGCTACTCCCTTCTTCTCGCCTCGGCGTTCGTCCTTGGTGCCTTCCTGCTCAGCTCCGGCCCACTCGGCTTCCAATACGCGGCTGAGGTGACGTACCCTGCGCCGGAGGGAACATCGAATGGCCTGCTCCTTCTTGCCGGACAGGTGTCGGGGATTGCGTTTATCATCGGGATGGATGCCCTCAAATCACCGGCGACCGGATCGATGGCGACATCGCTCCTGATTCTCACCGGGCTGATGGTCGCTTGCCTCGCTCTCGCCACGCGGTTGCGGGAATCTGCCCTGATCTCTGGGGACGAGGGCGGTTGACCCGCAATCACGACAGGATTATTAACGATGCGTTAGGCTTCATACGTACCCAAGGAGGACGCATGAGCGAGCAGAGCTACGTGCTTGAGCTTGATCCGAGTCTGCACCCCTTACCGGTGCTTCCAGCCCTCATTTGGGCGGAAGGGATCAAACCACCGGCTTCTACTACCACGCCACCGGCATTCCTGGAGGAAATCCTGGTGCAGGTCGAGGCAGGGGGTGAAGGGTTCATGCCGGCCGAGTTGCGGACCCGCGTGCGCAAGATGCTCCGCTATGGACGCTATCACCCAAGCGGACGGGGGAAACCTGCAAGCGAGTTCCTGCTACGCGCGGCGCTTAACGGTTCCTTCCCGCTCGTTAACGGACCGGTCGATGTCAACAACGCGGTGAGCCTCGCCTCGGGCCTGCCGGGCTCAATCTTCGACGCGGATCTTTCCGGAACTCATCTGTTGCTGTGTCGCGGCAAGCCAGGAGAGTCCTACGTTTTCAACCCCAAAGGACAAACCATCGACCTTGAGGATCTGCTCCTTGTCTGTCGACGAGCGGAAAAGGGGTGGGAACCCTGCGGGAACCCGATCAAGGACTCCATGACGACCAAGATCCGGCCAAAGACTAAAAACGTCGTGGCGATCCTCTACGCCCCTGCAGACGAGCCTTCAACCTCTGTCAAACGTTGGGCCACGCGTTACGCCGAGCTGCTTTCAGCACATTGCCAGGCAGGGGTAACGGATTTCAAGGTGGTTATCCCGTGAGCCACGAAGCTTGACCGGAGATGCTGCGCTCAGATCCCCTTGGATCAATGACAGCTTCATGCTTTGCCAGCTGTCGTACTGGCAACCCTCGCTCGCCTAGTGCGATCCGCCGTGAAACACGATGATGAAATTGCGTGTATATATGTAAAGAATTCGTACGGGGGCGATATCGATGAGGAGCCTTACCTACAGAAGTCTGCTTGTTCTGTTCGCAGTTTCGCTTGTTGGCTTTGTCTCGTTTGGCACGTTCGCCGACGGGGTAATCATACCGGATCACCCGGAGCACGGCTGGTTGACGATCGTCTACCACCGCGTGCATGTCGAGATCCGCGACGGTGTGGTCACCACCCACGTGGATCAACTATTCCGCAACGATACGCATCGGGATAGCGAGGGGCGGTACGTGTTCCCGCTTCCACCAGGAGCGGTTGTCTCAAGCTTCTCTATGTGGGTCGACGGCGAGGCTTTGGAAGGGCGCATCCTAACCGCGACTGAGGCACGCGAAATCTACGAGGACTACGTGCGTCGAGCGATCGACCCGGCGCTTCTCGAGTACATCGGGCGCGACACGCTCGCGGCGCGGATCTATCCCATTCCCGCCGGTGGGGAGCGGCGCATCGAGATCGTCTACACCGAGCTTATTCAGGCCGATCAGGGGGTGTATCGCTACCGGTATCCGCTGGACACTGAGCGGTTCTCGGCCCAGCCACTCGAGCACGTGAAGATCACCGTTGACCTTGAGACCAAAAGCCCACTTCGCGCCGTCTACTCACCGACTCACGGCCTGACGGTCAACCGGGTGGACGAGCACTCAGCGACAGCGGTCCATGAGGACAACTACATCCTCCCGAGCATCGATTTCCTGCTCTACTACTCGGTGTACCCCGAGCAGATGGGGATGACACTTCTCACCTACCGCGCAGGGGATGATGACGGCTACTTCCTGCTTATCCTCACACCGCAAGTCAGAAGCGATACAAATGCGGTGATTCCCAAGGACCTCGTGTTGATACTCGATCAGTCGGGAAGCATGAGTGGCGAGAAGATCGAGCAGGCCAAGCAGGCCCTGATCTTTATCCTCGGTAATCTCAACCCGGAGGATCGCTTCGCGGTGATCGCGTTCAGCGACATCGCGGAAGCATTTAACGAAACACTCATGCCTGTGACTGCCGAATCGATAGGAAGCGCTATCGCTTGGGTCGAGCGGATCGAGGCAGGCGGTGGGACAAACATCGATCAGGCTCTCACACTGGGGTTCTCCATGTTTGAGGGAAGCGAACGAGCGCGGTTTTTGGTGTTCTTGACCGACGGAGAGGCTACAGTCGGTGAGATGGACACGCTGAGAATCGTCGAGCACGCCACGGCGGCAAACGACACAGCTGCAAGGCTGTTTGCCTTTGGCGTGGGCTACAACGTCAATACCGTGTTGCTCGATCGGCTAGCGCAGGAGAACCGCGGCACAACTGCCTACGTGCAGCCAGGTGAGAATTTGGAAGTGATCCTCTCAAGCTTCTACAGCAAGATCGCCTCGCCGGTGCTCTCCGATCCGCAGATCGACATCCCAGCAATCGAGGCGTACGATAGCTACCCGCGCGTGTTGCCCGACGTGTTCCGTGGGAGCCAGCTTCTACTTGTGGGGCGGTACCACAACTCCGGAGGGACGACGATCAAACTGACAGGGGACGTCGAAGGGGAGACCCTGGCGTACGCCTATCAAAGGAGCTTCCCCGAGGTGTTGCTTGATGCCTCGTTCCTGCCCAGGCTG
The DNA here is from genome assembly GCA_023132915.1 of Candidatus Bipolaricaulota bacterium. Lineage (GTDB taxonomy): Bacteria > Bipolaricaulota > Bipolaricaulia > UBA7950 > UBA9294 > UBA9294. The sequence continues at coordinate 1,089 of JAGLXM010000033.1, read as the reverse complement.
TGGGCCGGAAGGAAGATCGCCTCCCTTCTCGATCAGATCCGCTTCTACGGCGAGAGCGACGAACTTATCGATGAGGTCATCCGCCTGAGCAAGCTCTACGGGATCATCACCCCATATACGTCTTTCCTCGTCGATGAATCCAAGGACTACTCCGCAGAGGAAATGGCCGACGCCCTGAGTGCAGCGGCCGCACCGGCAGTAGGAGCACAGGCAGTAAAAGGCTCGGCGTCGCTCAGGACCTTGGCTGGAGGCGAGACCGTCCAGCCTGTTTGGGAAAGCGTGCGCGTCGTTGATGACCGGACGTACTTCATGCAGGACGGGGTCTGGACAGACAGCACCTACACCGATCAGGAGACGATCGACATCGTTGCCTATAGCGGTGCCCACTTCGACCTTGTTTCAGTAGTCCCGTGGATCGCTCCGCACCTGGCGTTGGGAGATGAGGTGATCATCAGGGTCGGTGTGGTGTACGTGCGGATCGGCGAGACCGGTCTAGAACAGCTGACCGAAGATGTCATCGCGCAGCTTGGGCAAATAGAGGAGCGATAGGCAAGCCACCCCTCCCTTCGATGCCAGCATCTACTCGCATCGCGGGAGGGGTTGCTTCTTGCTTGCCCTTCGACCGACATTTTCAGGCTGAGCCAGCGCTGTTACCGATCCCATTTGAATTCCTTACATGGCGTAAGGCGTGGGAAGTTTTATAAAAGGCGTCCACTTTATCCCCTAAAGCTTATTGAGGGGGAGGAAAACGAAGATTCACCGCAGGCGAATCTGCTTGTTAGTATAGGCTACATGGCTCTGTCAGAAATGTCCGGTTGCAAGATCGGGCAGAGCAACCCCCACCGAGGATCCCGCGGGGAGAAGGCCCTTTAACGTGGGGGATAAACCCCTCAACGTCGGAGATAGACTCCTCGAGCGTCGGGCACAGGTCCCGACGCTACAGATGTTTTGTAACGTCGCACCTTGTGTGCGACGTTATCTCCGCAAATCGCCTTGTCATATGATCCTCCTTCTTTTCTCATCTCACCTCACATAGCTATGACGCTGGGACAAAAACCGCGATCCCGCAGCCGGACGCCGCTATAAAGC
>JAGLXM010000329.1 GCA_023132915.1 Candidatus Bipolaricaulota bacterium | reverse complement strand
ACAAGCTTGCTGGAATAACTCTCGAACGAAAGATGGAAGAGACCGGGCTTGCCGGGCTCTATCCCCGCTAGCTGAAACGCGCCTCTCCCCGCAGGCCGTTTAAGAAGTCACGCCCGCTCATTCGAGGTCGCGACTCTCGCTGAATCTCGAGAATCTCAATCAATTCATCTTTTGTCCCCACAAGAAGGCGCCCGGTCTCGCGCAAGGGGATCTCTCCGGAAAGCGTGTCGCCACAGCCGATCCCGGTGATTGTGGCGCGATGAACCTTCACCCGCTCATTCCCCAGGTGAGTGAACGCACTGGGCCACGGGTTCATCCCGCGCACCTGGTCATGAATTTCATGAGCACCTTTACCCCAGTCGATCCGCCCATCCTTGCGAGTCAACTTCGGCGCAAGCGAGGCCACTTTCTCTTCCTGCAAAGTTGACTTGAGAGTTCCCGCCTCGATCCCATTCAGGGTGTCGAGGATAACCTGTGCGCCGAGGACGGCGAGACGATCGTGCAACTCCCCAGCGGTTTCGTCCTTCCCGATCGCAAGTGGCCGTTTTATAAGGATCTTGCCGGTGTCCATCCCTTCATCGATCAGGAAGGTGGTGATCCCGGTCTGCTCTTCACCACGGATGATCGCCCAGTTGATCGGCGCGGCACCGCGGAAGCGCGGAAGGAGGGAGGCGTGGATGTTGATCGTCCCAAATGAAGGCAGGGAGAAGACCGCCTGCCGCAGAATCTGCCCGTAGGAGGCGACAATGATCGCCTCGGGATCAGCTTTCCGCAGTAGTTCCAGCCCCTCATCGTCGTTGATTCGTTCCGGCTGAGCAATCGACAGTCCAAGCCGAGCAGCCTCCACCTTCACTGCCGGTGACCTGAGCTCGCGCTTTCTTCCAGCAGGCCGGTCCGGTTGGGTTATCACGAGAGCGATCTCGTGAACTTTTGCGAGGGCCGTCAAAGCGGGGCAGGCGAACGCAGAGGTGCCAAGGAAGACGAGCCTCACTCGTCTTTCTCCTTCTGTTTACGGTGATATTCCTTGAGCAGGCTACGCCGCCGTGCCGGGCTGAGATAATCAACGAACAGAACACCGTTTAAGTGATCGATCTCGTGCTGTATCGCCCGGGCCATCAGTCCCTCACCCTCGATATCGACCGGCTTCTCATCGAGGGTGATTCCACGGAGGTGCGTTCGCAGCTTGCGAGTAACCTCCGCGTTGACTCCAGGGATGCTCAGGCACCCCTCCACGATCTCTTCGGACTCTTGCGAGGTCTCGATGATCTTGGGGTTTAACAGGATATGAAACTCTCCGTTAAGGTCAAGGACGATGATCCGCTTGGAGACGCCTATCTGCGGGGCGGCGAGCCCGATCCCATTGGCACGGATCATCGCTTCCACCATCTTTTCAGCGATTCGTTTCGCCTCAGCGTCGATCTTCGTTAGTGGATTGGCAACACGGCGGAGGACCGAATCTCCATAAGTCCTTATTTCTATCGACATTCCCCTTGCCTCCGGAAACATCTAATTATATAGTAACCCTCGGTATGCCACAAGAGAACGAGGATATGACGATCCGGATTGAGAAGGTTCTCAAGCTTGAACGCGCGCACGGCTACAACGATGACGCGGTCACATGCGGACTGGAGAAGTTCATCCAACGCAACCTTCCCGATGCCCTGCCGCTCGTTGTGGGCTATAGCCAGAAAGGCCGCTTCGATCGCCAGCGTGCTGTCCTACGCCTCCTTAAGCACTTAACGGATGGTGCGAAGTTGAAATCAAAGGCGTCCGATCCAAGGGATCTTCTCCGGCCGGTGAGTCAGGCAAAGGGCATCGGCGCCAAGCGCGCAGCGATGTTAGAGAAAATAGGAATCGCCACGATCGAGGACCTCCTTACCTATCTTCCTCGTCGCCTTGAGGACCGCTCGCGGTTTGAGCGCATCGGGAGACTGAAGCAAGGAGAAGAGGTCTGCGTGCGCGCCGAGATTCTGGCCGTTGATCAAATCCGTATCAGCCAACGGATGAACGTAGTCAAGGCGGCTTTAGGAGACGGAACTGGCTTCCTCTACGCCGTATGGTTCAACCAGCCTTGGCTCGCCAATCAACTCCACCGTGGGAATGAGATCGACCTCTTCGGGAAGGTGGAACGGAACTACGGTGAGTTGCAGATGCGTTCGCCCGTGTGGGAGCCAGCCGGAGAGGGGATGGAGATAGGGAGACTCGTTCCAATCTATCCGGCCACGGAAGGGGCGAGCGACCGCTTCTTACGAACCCTGATTGCTCGAAACTTGGAGACCTACGGCGGCTCATTCTACGAGGTCCTCCCTGACCACATTCGGAATGAGCACGGCTTGCTCGCCAAGCGCGACGCCGTCCGCACGCTTCACTTTCCCGTAGACTCGGAGACGTTCGAAGGGGCCCGCCACAGTCTTGCCTTTGAGGAACTCTTCCTCTTGCAACTTGGCATGGCAGCGACGGCACGCACCGGGAAGGGAAGATCTCACGCCGATTCCGGGAAGCTTGTCGATTCGTTCCTCGCTCACCTTCCTTTCACCCTCACCTCCTCCCAGGGTAGCGTCGCACGGGAGATTCTCACCGACCTGCGCGCGTCCACGCGGATGATGCGCCTACTGCAGGGGGACGTCGGATCCGGAAAGACGGTAGTCGCCCTTATCGCCTCGCTGTATGCAATCGAGGCTGGTTACCAAGTGGCGTTCATGGTCCCCACCGAGATCCTTTCCGAGCAGCACGCCCTGCGGTTTCGAGCGCTCCTCGCTGACCTCCCGGTAAGGATGGCCCTCCTCACAAGCGAAGAGAAGGAAAAGGACAAAGTGAAAGAACAGTTGGCGGGTGGAGAGATCGACCTTCTCATCGGCACGCATGCCCTCATCCAGGAGGATGTTTCATTCCGTGCTTTGGGGCTTGTCGTGATCGACGAACAGCAGCGCTTTGGCGTTGTGCAGCGCTCGTTGATCGAGGAAAAAGGGGAGATGATTGACCTTCTGGTGATGAGTGCTACCCCAATTCCGCGCACGATTGCTCTCACCCTGTACGGGGAATTCGATGTCTCTCTAATCGAGGAGATGCCACTGGGAAAGAAGAAGATCCGTACGGTGTGGATAGCGGAAAGCCGGCGGCCTGAAGTCTACGCGGAGGTTCGCCATCTCCTGGAAAAGGGAGGAAAAGGTTACATCGTCCTCCCACTCGTCGAAGAATCGGAGAAGTTAGACCTAAAGGCGGCGGTACAAGTCACCGAGGAGCTTTCTGCGGCCTTCTCGTGTTTCGGCGTAGGCTTGATCCATGGTCGGCTACCTGGGGAGGAGAGGAATCGGGTAATGGAGGCCTTCAGGGCGGGCGAGATCCGTCTTCTGGTAGCAACCACAGTAATCGAGGTAGGAATAGACGTCCTCGACGCTGACTTCATGGTAATTGAGCACGCCGAACGCTTCGGTCTGTCGCAGCTTCACCAGTTGCGCGGTCGCATCGGACGCTCTGGACAGCCCGCAACCTGCTTCGCCATCGCGGAGGCAAAAACCGACGAGTCGAAAAGGCGCCTCATAGCCTTTGCCTCTCACCTCGACGGCTTTTCCATCGCCGAGGAGGACCTGTTAATCCGCGGCCCGGGCGATTTGCTGGGAACACAGCAGCACGGTTTCCTCAGCCGTCTGCGCGCGGTAGACATGATACGCGACCTTGATATAATGACCCAAGCACGGAAGGAGGCGCGGGTCCTTTACAGCGAAGGACCTCCCTCCACCCTCATGGCGGAGGTGGAGAGGCGCTTCGGCGAGATGCTCAAGTGGTTACACGTTTGAGAGCAGGAGGCTCAAAAAAAACACCCTCCCTTGCCGCGATGACTACTTCGAGGTTCCGCGCGTCCTCTAATGGATGAGAGTTCCCACTCTCTCTCCTGAAGCGAGTGCCGCTAGCGCCCCCGATTTCCCTAAATCAAAGACTACAATAGGAAGGTCATTCTCTCGACATACCTCCACCGCAATCAAGTCCATCACTTCGTAGCGGCTGGCGAGGAACTCCTGGAAGATCAGCTCCTCCAATAGGCGAGGCTCTTTCCCAGTAGCGGGATCCCCAGTGAACACCCCCGCGACATTCGACCCCTTAGCAAGAAGATCTGCCTCGATCGCCACTGCCCTGAGGGCAGCCGCGGTATCAGTCGTCACAAGAGGGTTTCCCGTTCCACCGGCGAAGATCACGACCTGGCCGTTCTCCATAGCACGACGTGCCTTTCGCGGAGAGACCGGCTCGGTCAGTTCGGTCGATATTGCCGATTGAACGATCGTCTCTCGGCCGATTCCTTCGAGGTAAGAGCGGAGGGCAAGGCCGTTTAAGACGGTGGCAAGCATCCCGAGGGTGTCAGCCTCAATCCGATCGAGCCACGGGCTCTTTGCTCCACGGATGATGTTCCCCCCACCGATCACGATCCCAAGCTCGGTGTTTGCAAGCAAGGCGATCTCCTCAGCGATACGGTGTAAGGATGTGGGGGAGAAGGCCCCCTCCTCTCCTTTAAACGCCTCGCCACTCAGCTTGAGGAGGAGGCGTGAAGGGATGTTCATCTAAGCCTCTTCGCCGATTTCGTAGCGCGCGAAGCGCTTGATGAAGATGTTCTCGCCGGTCTTTGAGCGCAGGTCCGCCAATAGATCTTCGATCGTGTGAGTGGAGTCCTTGACGAACGGCTGCTTGAGGAGACACACTTCGGTGTAGAATTTCTGCAGGCGCCCCTCAACAATCTTTTCCAGAATCTGAGGCGGTTTCCCCTCTTTTTCACCCTGCTTGCGGTAAATTCCCTTCTCCGTCTCTAGGTCAGTTTCGGGAACATCCTCGGGTGAGATGTAGCGTGCTCGGGCAGCGGCGATGTGCATGGCTAGCTCACGCGTAAACTGTCGAAAGTCGTCACTGTTAGCAACAAAATCAGTGTTGCAAGCAACCTCCAATAGGACACCTATCTTGCCGCTATGATGCACGTAGGCTTCGATACGACCCTCAGTCGCCTCGCGCCCCTTATGGGCGAGGAGCTCTCGTCCCTCTTCACGAAGGATCTGCTTCGCTTTCTCCATATCGCCCTCTGCCTTGATGAGGGCGTTCTTGCAGTCCATGATCCCTACTCCAGTCTTGGCACGCAGTTTCTTTATATCCTCGTTTTTTATCATCATCGTTGCTCAGTTTCCTTCTTGCTCGGGTTTCTCCTCATCCACCTCTACCGTTACAGACTCCACGGGGTCAGCATCTGGAACGCTCTCTGCTGCAGTTTCCTCAACTGGTTGTTCGCTCTCGGTGATCGCCTCCTCCGTCTCTTCGGCCACCGCTGGTTCCTCAACCTGATCCTGCCTGCCCTCACGCCCTTCCAGGATGGCGTCGGCGATGCGCGAGGTGATCAGCTTTGTAGCCTTGATGGCATCATCGTTTCCGGGGATGGGGAAGTCAATCGGGTCGGGATCGCAATTTGTGTCCACGATAGCAATAACTGGGATCTTCAGGATGTTCGCCTCACGGATGGCGTTCGCCTCAATATCGGGGTCGATGACGTAGAGAAGGTCGGGAATCTGTTTCAGGTGACGAAGCCCATCAAGGTTCCGTTGCAGTTTGGCGAGCTCCCGGCGAAGGCGGCTCGCTTCTTTATTGGGGAAGTGCTCAAGCGAGCCGTCCTCAACCATATTCTCCAGTTTCTTCATGCGATCGATGCTCCGCTTAATCGTAACAAAGTTGGTCAGAGTACCACCAAGCCAGCGTCGATTGACGTAGTGCGCTCCACAACGCTTTGCCTCATCGGCAATCGTCGCTTGCACTTGCCTCTTCGTTCCAATAAAAATAATCTCATCCCCTTGAGCGACCCTGTCACGAACCATAAAGTACGCCCTCTTGAACATATCCACTGTCTGCTCGAGGTCGATAATATGAATTCCCTTGCGCTCGGTGAAGATATAACGAGCCATTTTGGGGTTCCACTTTCTAGTTCTGTGACCGAAATGGACCCCGGTCTCCAGTAGCTCCTTCATCGTCAGAACTTCCACATCACCCTCCCAAGAATGCAATCTTTAAAACAAGAGTATAGCAAACCAGGAACGCCTCTTCAATACGGAAAGTGCGCAACGAAGCCGGTACCAGATCAAGGTTCGATCTGCTTGTTTCTCAGGGGGCAACCCCCTTATAATGGGAGGCGGAGGCCGGGTAAAATGAGGGAGCAAGAACCCACACAGACAGATAGAGTCTATCTGCGTGGCCTCCCCAAGAATATCGAAGCCGAGCAAGTCATTCTTGGCTCGGCGATCCTGGAACCAGAAGAAACCCTCCCCATCCTGCTGGAGAAGCTAAAACCGGAGCATTTCTACCGTCGGGCCCACCGGGTGGTCTTTCGTGTAATTCGAGAACTCTTCGAGCGGGGAGAGCCAGCGGACATTGTGGCCGTGGCCAACCGCCTCGAGGAAAAGGAAGAGATGGAGAAGGCGGGAGGCCGGATTTACCTAAACGAACTCCTCGACCGTGTAACCACCACCGCTAGTCTGGACTACTACACAGAGATCGTGCGCAAGAAGGCCACCCTGCGCGCACTGATTGAGGCCGGCGGACGGGTCGCCGAACTTGGCTACGACGAAACGAACGATACGGACGAGGTGCTCGACAAGGCCGAATCGATCATCTTCGACATCTCTAGCCATAATGGAGCTGGCACTTCTTACTACCTTCTCAACCAGTTCCTTTACGAACACATCGACGCGCTGGAGGAGCTGCATCGCGATCCGGATAGACACACGATCACTGGGCTCTCTACGGGGTTCTCTAAACTCGACGAGATGACATCAGGGCTGCAGCGTTCCGACCTGATTGTCCTAGCTGGCCGTCCAGGAACAGGGAAGACGAGTCTCGCTCTCACCCTGGCGCGGAACGTGGCGATCCGAGAGAAGGCAGCGGTGGGAATCTTCTCCTTGGAGATGGCCAAGGAGCAGCTCCTAGAGCGGCTGTTGTGTGGAGAGGCAAAGGTGAGCCTCCACCGCTTGCGCGGTGGGTATGTCCCAGCAGCCAAGTGGCGTAACCTCGCCACCGCGGCGAGCAAGTTCCAGAATGCAACGATCATCGTTGACGGCACACCGGGACTCTCCATCCTGGAAATCAGGGCTAAAGCACGGCGGATGGCAGCTCAACATGGATTAGACATGCTCATCGTCGACTATCTACAACTGATTGAGGGGGCGATCCGCAGTGACATGCGTGAGCAGGAGATCGCTCATATCACCCGCTCGCTGAAGAAACTTGCCCGCGAGCTCAACATCCCGCTGATCGCGGTCTCACAACTGAACCGGGCTGTGGAACAGAGAGAAAGTAAGTACCCACGACTTGCTGACCTGCGCGAGAGTGGGGCAATCGAGCAGGACGCTGATGTCGTAGCTTTCATCTACCGGGCAGATTACTACGAACAACCAAAAGATGTCTCCGCCGAAAAAGGAGACCGAGCAACGAGCGATACGGAGATCATCATCGCCAAGCAGCGCAATGGCCCTTTGGGGAAGTTCACTCTCTCCTTTCACAAGGCATACGCCAGCTTCTATGAATATGCAGGGAAGAGTAAACCTTCTCAAGAAGAGGGGCCGCCCTTCTAGAAGGCCACGCAACCTATTTGATGAGAGAAAGGAAGACCTCGTATAATCACCTGTGAACTCTCGATCCATATTAATTAGGAGGAAGCATGACTCATCCAACGCAGTTTCGCTATACTAAGGAGCATGAGTGGGTCGATCTGGAGGGAAACCACGCAAAGGTGGGAATCACGGAGCACGCCCAAGACAAACTGGGAGATATCGTCTTCGTCGAGCTTCCTGCCGTGGGAACCGCCGTGAAGAAAGGGGAGAACCTAGCCACTGTGGAATCGGTAAAGGCGGTGGGCGACATCTACGCTCCGATGAGCGGCGCAGTAGTTGAGGTAAACACGCAGCTTGAATCCTCCCCCGAGACGATCAACCAGGACCCCTATGGAGCGGGGTGGCTTGTCATCCTCGAGGTGTCAGACCCTTCCGAGGCGGATAGCCTCCTTGATGCCTCTGGCTACGAACAGTACCTCAACGAGGGTTAGCCACAAGATGCGTTACATTGCCAACACCGGTGCCGATCGCCGTGCGATGCTTGCGGCGATCGGTCTTTCTTCGCTGGAAGAGCTATTCGACGACATTCCGCAGGAAGTCAAGGACCGTTTCCAGCCGCTTGAGCTCCCTGTCCAAAGTGAGATGGAGGTAGCACGAATCCTGAAGGAACTTGCCAGCTTGAACTCCTGCCAGCAGTCGAGCATCTCCTTCCTTGGTGGCGGGGTCTATGATCACTATATCCCGAGCGTTGTCTCGCACATCACCTCACGCTCCGAGTTCTATACAGCTTATACCCCTTATCAACCGGAGCTGAGCCAGGGAACGCTTACGACGATGTTCGAATTCCAGACGCTTATCTGCGAGCTAACCGGGATGGAGGTAGCGAACGCCTCGATTTACGACGGTGCAAGTGCCCTTGCAGAAGGGGTATTGATGGCTAAGCGGATCGTTGGGAAGGGTCGGGTCGCGGCGGCGCAGTCGCTCTTTCCCCACTACCGGCGCGTCCTCGATACGTACTGTTGGGCAGCGGGGATAAAGGTCATTGAGATCCCCTACACGAAAGCTGGTACCTGTGACCTCACGGCGCTCCCACAAGACCTCTCTTCTCTTGTGATCCAAAACCCCAATGCCTTCGGGGTGATCGAGGAGTTGAAAGGTGTGAAAGAGAGACTTGCGGACGCACTTTTAATCGTCGTCACGAACCCGATCTCGCTAGGAATCCTCGCCCCTCCAGGCCAGTTTGGAGCAGATATCGTGATCGGAGAGGGACAACCCCTTGGTATTACTGCCTCCTTCGGCGGCCCGTTCCTTGGCCTGTTTGCCACCCGCGAGCGCTACCTGCGACAGATGCCCGGCCGACTGACCGCCCAGACGGTCGACGCTGAAGGGAAAATCGGTTACACCATGGCAATCCAGACCCGAGAGCAACATATCAGGCGTGAGCGAGCTACCTCCAACATCTGTACCAATTCCCAGTTGTGCGCACTTGCGGCGACTGTTTATCTCGCTAGCCTAGGTGCGGACGGGTTACACGAACTAGCAACGCTGAACCTGGAGAAGGCTCACTACCTAGCACAGCGAATCACTACCTTGCCCGGATACAGGCTGGCTTTCGAGGCACCCTTCTTCAACGAGTTTGCCGTTCGAGTTCCCACAGATCCGCAAGCGATCCGGGCACGATTGAAAGAGGAGAGGATCCTGCTTGACGACCCGCGCTTTCTCTCCGCGTTAGGCGCTCCAAACACCCTGCGCTTTGCAGTGACTGAGAAGCGAACAAAGGATGAACTAGACCGACTGGTTGAATTGCTAGAAGTGATCTAATGAACACTATCTTCGACCACAAACTGGCTAAAGGAGTTGGAGGGCTTCTCCCAGCGCTGGATGTCCCCGAACAGGGGATTGAGAAGTTGGTTCCCTCCTCCCTTCGGCGGACACATGCGCCAAGGATCCCCAACCTGAGTGAGCCTGAGCTCGTGCGACACTACACTCACCTCTCCAAAGTGAACTACGGAATAGACGACGGGTTTTACCCGCTTGGAAGCTGCACCATGAAGTACAACCCCAAGATCAATGAAGACCTCGCACGACTCCCTGGCTTTGCCAATGCCCATCCGTTAGCCGATGAGGACCTCATACAGGGTTCACTCAAGCTACTGTATGAAGCATCGCGGTACCTGTGTGGGATTGCCGGGCTGGTCGAGGTGACTCTGCAACCCGCTGCCGGAGCCCACGGTGAACTGACCGGGATGTTCCTTGTAAAGCGCTATTTTGAGGAGCGAGGAGAAGAAAAGCGCAAACGGATTCTCCTTCCTGATTCGGCTCACGGAACTAACCCCTCCTCAGCGACAATCGCCGGCTTCTCCGTTACTGAGATTCCCTCTGGAAAAGACGGGATGATCAACCTAGCCACCCTTGAAGAGGCGCTTGACGATACTGTCGCCGCAATCATGCTCACTGTACCGAACACCCTAGGGATCTTCGAGGAACGGATCCTTGAAGTAACGGCTATGGTGCACGCTGCTGGCGGTCTCTGTTACTTCGACGGGGCAAATCTAAACGCCTTCCTAGGGCGGGCAAGGCCTGGTGACATGGGTGCGGATATCTTCCACTTTAATTTGCACAAAACTCTCTCCACCCCACACGGCGGCGGTGGCCCCGGGTCAGGGCCGGTTGCGGTGGCGCAATCACTGGTCGATTTTCTCCCCGTGCCACGGATTGTTAAGGACAAGAACCGCTATCGTCTTGATTGGAACTCCCCTCACTCGATCGGCTGCATCCACTCCTTCTACGGGAACTTCGGGGTGATCCTTAAGGCCTACGCCTACCTTCTCCTCCTCGGTGATACGGGGTTGCGTGAGGTGAGTGAAAACGCCGTCTTGAACGCGAACTACCTTCAGGAATCCCTCAAGCAGACCTACCCCCTCCCCTACGAGCGGCTCTGTAAGCACGAATTCGTCCTCTCCGGGAAGGGATTGGGGGAAGGGATCAGCGCGCTTGACATCGCCAAGCGCCTGATCGACTACGGATTCCACCCCCCAACGATCTACTTCCCATTAATCGTCCCCGAGGCACTGATGATCGAGCCGACCGAATGTGAAGGGAAAGAGACCCTCGATCGGTTCATCGAGGCGATGGAGCGAATCGCCGCCGAGGCGAAGGAGAATCCGCGCCTCCTCCACGAAGCACCACAATACGCTCCGGTGCGCCGTCTTGACCAGACCCGCGCCGCTCGCCAACCGATTCTCACATACCCGTTTAATGAGCGATGACAAGCTATCAGCAGTCAGCTATCAGCAGATCATAGGCTTGGCCCTTGGCTGGGTGCTGATCGCTGAAAGCAAATCACTGATCGCTACAAGCAGAGCGATCCGCACCACCCTGCGCCTCGATAGCAGCAACGAGTGCCGCACAGACCCGTTGACAGAGCGATTCGTCCTCTGCCTCCACCATCACTCGGATGAGCGGCTGCGTACCAGACGCCCGGACAACGATCCTTCCTTCCCCACCCAAGTTGTGCCTCTCCTCCTCGACTGCCCGTTTCAAGGAGGGGCGTCTAAGTAGCTCTTTTGCGTCCTCTGCTTCGATATCACACCGCACCTGCGGGTAGTGGGGGATCTCCTTTGCCAACGTGTAAAGCGAAACTCCCCGCTCGTGGGCGATCTCCAAGAGTTTCACCGCGGTAAGGATCCCATCGCCAGTGACGCTGTGATCGGAAAGGATAATGTGCCCGGATTGCTCACCCCCTATCTTCGCCTTTTGAGTAAGCATTGTCTGAGCCACATTCCGGTCGCCGACCGGAGTACGAATCATCTTAACCCCCTGTTGCGCGAGCGCCTGTTCCAGACCGAGGTTGCTCATTACCGTCGCCACGAGAAGCGGAGGACAAAGGGTCCCTTTCCGTTTCATATGCAGGGCCACGATTCCCATCATTTGGTCACCGTCGATCGTTTCCCCATCCGAGGAGACAAGGAGGACGCGGTCTCCATCGCCATCAAAAGCAATCCCCAGGTCGGCACGATGTTCCCGAACCGCTGCGCGGAGCGAGGCGAGGTGGGTGGAGCCGCATTCTTGGTTGATCTTATCGCCATCAGAAAAGGTGTGAAGCTCGATTACCTCAGCGTTGAAGTGGCGCAACACGCGCGGGGCGATCGTGCCGGTCGCCCCGTATGCACAATCAACCACGATTGTGTGACCAGAGAGGTCGATCTCTTCGATCTCGATCGTCCCGGTGAGAAAGGCAGCATACCGACTTGCCGTTGCTTCTAGTGGTGCAATCCTTCCTACAGTAACAAAGCCACACAGTGGACTATCAAGCGCTCCTTCAATCGCCTGCTCCTCCTCCTCGGTAAGCTTCATACCCCGGCTGTTGAAGAACTTGATCCCGTTGTCCTGAGGCGGATTGTGCGAGGCGGATATCACTGCTCCTAGGTCAGCGCGTTCATCCTTGATCAAAAAGGGGATCGCTGGAGTGGGAATTACACCAGCGAGAAAGACATCGACCCCACACGCGGCGAACCCCGAAGCGAGTGCCCCCTCGAGCATCCGACCACTCACCCGTGTGTCCCTCCCGATAATCACCCGTCCCCCTGCAGGGAGAAGGAGCTTGGCAGTAGCGCGGGCAAGCGACAAGGCTAGCTCAGGAGTAAGGTCATCGTTCGCCCTCCCTCTCACCCCGTCCGTGCCAAACAGGGACGCCATTAAGGAGACCACCCGCTCTCCAACGTGATAAACGGCGGACCGAGTACCAGAGGGTAGAGGATATCCCCGGTGATTCCCATCCCCCCATTAAAAAAGAGCTTGTAGGCAAGTCCACCACCGATGAGTGGGGAGGGAAAGGTTGCTCCAAGATCGAAATAGGAGACCCCTGTTGTAAGCCTAACTAGGCTCTCGCCCTTTCCTTCAGCGTCGCCAAGCGTGTACTCAAGGCTCACCAGCAAAAGGGTTCTCCCATCCGGAGAAAGGAGAAGGGAGGTGACCCCCCAGCCAAAAGACAGCTCCGTTCCGATGTCAACTCCAACCAGAAAGGGGAGTTCGCCTAAAGGAAGACCGACACGCAGGGCGACGTAGTCGATTCCCATCCCCCAAGCGCCAGGCATAATAATGACCGCGATGAACAAAAAGACAATGCCAATCGATCGTAACGACATCTCGGCCAAGTCTATCGGATTTCCCAATCGACCGCCAACCGGCTAGGGAGCGCTCGGCCGTACGATGTCCCCGACGAGTGCAACAAACTCGCTCGTCTTCACCCCGTAGGAGACCAAGTCACGCACCTCAGTGATAACGATCTCCCCTTTTACATCGAGGACGTCATAGGCGAGGACCTTTCCGGTAGCAGGATCGACGATGAGATTGGTAGTGTCAAGCACCTGGAAGAAGTCGCCCTTTGTCACCCCATGGGATGCTCCAATGTTGATCGCAATGCGGCCGTCGTCGAGAATCCGCGCGATTTGCCCCTCACGGGCCTCTGGTGTCGGCGCCTCACCCGCGAGTGCGAGTGCCCCCCTCGTAGCAAGCACCGCAGGAGCGACCTCCTCCATCCCCTGAATTAGGTTGGAGACGAGTTCGTTCAGTGCACTATTTGCCGCCCTTCCGACGATTGTCTCATCGAACTGATTGCTCCCTACTCTGATCTCATCGATCAGCGGGGTTGGCGGCCCGCTCCCTGGTTTGATCTGGAAGTTGACCGGGGCGATGTATGAAATGCCGTCCCACAGCTTGGCGGTGTACATCCCTGGAGGCATCTGTAGATTTAGCGTGTTGCGCTGGTCCCAGAACCACTGCTTACAGCCGCCGGTGTTGATGAACTGCCAGCCGAGCCACTTAAGAGGAGTCCCCCCGCTCATCTCGATCACAACATCGTACCATGCTGACGGGCCTGGGTTCAGGTAGCCAATGTTCACGGTCTCACCAGTGTAGTAATAGGACTTGTCCGTGCACAGACCACCGGTGCAGACGTTAGTGACAGCCGGTTGCGACAAGGCGACGATCTTTCCGATATCGACCGAGAAGCCAGTCGCTCCCTCCTCTTTCCCCTCAGAGGAGACCGCTTTCACAATTTCTGTAGTATAGACGTTCACCAAGCGGGCGGACATCGCCACGTCGACCGCCGCACTACTAACGCTGAAGAAGCCGAGGCTGAACGAGGCTTGTTGCACGTCGACTCTTGTTACAGAGCCAATGATTAACAGGTCAGCTCCGAGGATCTGCCCGGCGGTCGCAAGATCATTGGTAAAGGCTGGATTAAGGCCACGTTCCTGCATCACCGCTTCAAGCTCGCTTCGCTCCAGAACGCGCACACCGCTTTTCACTAGCCACGCGATCAACTCATCGGCTACTCCCTCTCCCACGTTGATGAATCCGGAGCCGCTACGGTCATCGAACCGTGCCACCGCCACCTTGAGTGAGGCAAGACGTGAGGCGGAAGATGGGCTAATCCGAACGACGAACGCTGCAGGCAGAGTATTGTTCGCCTCGTTCGATTCGTCTATCCGATCGAACGGCTGATCGGCCTCCACCACGATCGTGTGCGTTCCCAGTTGCGCTGTCCAGCTAACCGAGACGGCCTTTGTGCGGCCTACGTCAAGGCCAAACGAAATCGAGGGAGCATCAATCTGTGTCCCGTCCATAAGGAACCTAACATGGAATCTCCCCTCGGCATCGCTCGTGCCTACGTTTCTCACCGTTGCCGTAATCGTCACTTCTTCCCCGGCATGTGGACTTTGCGGCTGCCAGGAGATGTCGGTGACGACAAGATCCGGTTTGGAGAGGGCAACTCCCGTCGTCAACAGAACGAGCAGTAAACTAACAATCAGTGAAAGGCGCTTCACCATCTCCTCCTTTTGCCTTCAAATAATCCTGCGTCCCTATCTACACCAATATCCTCGCAGAGTTTCACCGATCACCTCCCGAAATTCTACAGGGTTTTACCTGGCACGGTTTTCCCACCCCGTATACGCAAGAGCGGGAAGATGAGCGCTGCACCGAGGGCGACGAACACAAGCGCCATTCCAACCCCGCCCCAATCGGCAAGGAGGCCAATCACCGGTGCTATTCCAGCCATCAGAAGGGTACGAAGCTGCGACTCGACCGAGAGGCCGGTGGCCATCGTCCGCTGCGGGATGAGATCTGAGAGGTAGCCAACGATCATCGGCCGGCGGACATTCTGCAAGAAGTAGAATCCAAAAAATGCGGCGATAGAGAGTGCATGCACACCCCTCCAAGTGGAGAGGCCAGCCACGAACAGGAGAGCTACTCCAAAAAGGTAGGTAAGGTTCACTGCAGAGGGGAGCGAGCGCGCCTTCTCTTGCATCCGACTGGCATTGCTCGCCCCGTAGCTCGTCGCCAGATAAATCAAGAAGTATAAAACTCCCACAACCACTGCCACCCGCTGATCCGCCCCGAAGGAGAGGAGAACCGGGAGGGCGAGGGCCTGGCTTTGCAAGACCGGTTGCAGATAGTCTTTAGTGGACTTAAAGACGGCATCGAAACTGGAGCCGTTGAACAGCCCCCGCAGTAGCTGCGGTCGACGAAACATCTTTAAAAATTCTCCTCCAGTGGTGACGATCCGTCCCACGAGCTTCCGTCGCCAGCTTCCCTCGACGGTGACGAGCTCTCCATCAAGCTCCTTGGGGTAGGAGGCCATGAGGAAAAGCTCAAGGATGTAGGGAACGATCGAGGCTAAAAAGACGATTCGATAGCTGCCAGTGTAGAATACGAGGCCAGCAGCGATGAGTGCGGCCAGCGCCGAGCCCAACTGCGAAGCCGCGCGGGTGTGACCGTAGTATTCGACCTTCAGGTGCTCGATCCCCTTAATTCGAAGATGCTCGAAGATCATCGCCTTGTGCGTTCCCGACCGAAACGTCTCCCCAAAAGCGAACAGGACCATCGCCAGGACGTAGATAGAGAAGCGAGGAAAGAGGTAGAACAAGGCGAAGGAGAGAAGATAGGAACTAAACGATGCGAGCATCGCTTTGCGTCTCCCGTAGGCATCGGCCACCACGCCGGTGGGAATTTCAAGGAGGTTTATGCAGATCTCACGGATGGAGAAGAGCGCCCCAATCTGCAGGAAAGACAGGCCCATCTCGCGAAAGAAGAGAACGAGGAACGGGTCAAAAAAACGAAGGTTCTTCAAAAATCCGTATGCTCGGAACTTCTGATACATCAAGTCTTTCGGGATCGCCACGTCTCACCTCTCTTGGTGAACCCACTTTCAGGCTCTCTGGGTGGATTTTGCTCCATCCAACCTTTCGTGGGGCCCTACTCACAATCCGCTCCTACACGCAAATACGGTAATCAAAACCGAGTGAGTGGTCAAGCCGTCTGCGACAAAAGGACCCGATGACGGCATGGACTATATGATCTATGGCCGGGTGCCGGCGTTGTATCAGCTAAAACAGAAGAGCAAAGCGAAAAAAGCGCTACGCGAGGCGACCGACTTCTTGCCTTTGGTGGCAAAGAAGCTTATAAAGAGCCGCCACTGACGACCAAAGAGCGCGCGTAAGGGCTACGTGACCGTGGGAGGAAAAGACCAGGCTTATTAGGACTGAACCAAGCATGAGCAATAGATATTTGGAGAACGCGCGCAAAGGAGATATGAATGACGAATAAAACACCGATTGAGCAAGTCCGCAACATCGGGGTGATGGCCCATATCGACGCGGGCAAGACCACGGTGACAGAACGGATCCTCTTTTTCACCGGAAAGAGTCACAAGATTGGCGAAGTGAACAACGGCGAGGCAGCGATGGACTGGATGGTCCAGGAGCAGGAGCGTGGAATCACGATCACCTCGGCAGCGACAACGACGTACTGGAGGGGCCATCGTGTCAACATCATCGATACGCCGGGACACGTCGACTTCACGGCCGAGGTGGAGCGTTCCCTGCGCGTGTTGGACGGAGCGGTGGCGCTCTTCTGCGCCGTGGGCGGGGTGCAACCCCAGTCAGAGACCGTCTGGCGCCAAGCGGAGAAGTACCGCGTCCCGAGGATTGCCTTCATCAACAAGATGGACCGCACCGGCGCCGATTTCGAGGACGTGGTCGAGGAGATCAAAAAGGAGCTAGGCGCGAACGCGGTGCCAATCGTTATCCCCATTGGTACCGAGGCCGACTTTCAAGGATTGATCGACCTCGTGGACATGAAGGCCGTCTACTACGACGACACGCCGAAGGGGATCGTCATCCGCGAGGAGGCGATCCCTCCCGAACTCCTTGCAAAGGCGCGTCAGGCAAAAGAGAAGATGGTCGAGCGGATCAGCGAGCAGGACGACCACCTGATGGAACAGTTCTTGGAGGGGGAGACACCCGCGCGGGAAGAAGTGGTCCGGGCCATCCGCCAGGCAACGATCGAGGAGCGGTTCAT
Organism: Candidatus Bipolaricaulota bacterium; assembly: GCA_023132915.1. Lineage (GTDB taxonomy): Bacteria > Bipolaricaulota > Bipolaricaulia > UBA7950 > UBA9294 > UBA9294. Next base: position 6,853 of record JAGLXM010000329.1, on the reverse strand, counting down.
TCCCGTGCTCTGTGGGGCTGCGTTCAAGAACAAGGGTGTACGCCGTCTGCTCGATGCGATCGTCGACTACCTCCCTTCCCCGGTGGACCTCCCTCCGGTGATCGGGGCGCACAAGGAGTTAAACAACGAGATCGTCAGGAACCCGAGCGACGACGCTCCGCTTGCGGCGCTTGCATTCAAGGTCCAGGCCGATAAGCACATGGGGAAGCTAACCTACGTCCGAGTCTACTCCGGGGTTTTGAAGGCAGGGGAGTTCGTATTGAACTCCAGTCGCGACAAGAAACAGCGAATCGGCCGGCTGTTTGAGATGCACGCCAACCATCGCCAGGTGGTCGAGGAGCTGCACGCCGGGGAGGTCGGCGCGGTGGTCGGCCTGGCGGATACCCGCACCGGCGACACGATCTGCAGTCAGGATCATCCCATCCTGCTCGAATCGATCGAGTTTCCTACCCCCGTGATCGGCGTGGCCGTGGCACCGGCGAGCCGCGAGGACCAGGATAAACTCTCCAAAGCGCTCCACCGTTTGGCCGAGGAGGACCCGACGTTCACGGTGCGGTTCAACGAAGAGACCGGCGAGGTCATCATCTCGGGGATGGGGGAGCTGCACCTGGAGATCATCATTGATCGTCTGCGCCGTGAGTTCAACGTGGAAGCTACGGTCGGCAGGCCCCAGGTGGCGTACCGGGAGACGATCTCAAGCGCTGTCGACCACGAGCATCGCTACGTCAAGCAGACCGGGGGACGCGGCCAGTACGCACACATGGTCTTTCGCATCGAGCCGAGCAAGCCAGGATCAGGCCTGCAGTTTGAGGATGAGATTAAAGGGGGGAAGATCTCACGCGAGTACCTGCGCGCTATCGAGCGGGGGATCATTGATGCGATGGCCAAGGGGCCGTACGCCGGGTTCCCGATGGTCGACATCAAGGCGGTGGTCTACGACGGCTCGATGCACGAGGTAGACTCCTCGGAACAGGCATTCCGCACCTGCGGAGCGGCCGGGTTCCGTGAGGCGTGTCGCAAGGCCGGCCTTGAACTCCTCGAACCGATGATGAGCGTTGAAGTGACTGCACCTGAGGATTACACCGGGGCGGTCACCGGGAGCCTAGCCGGAAAGCGGGGGAAGATCGTCTCGATGGAGACGAAAGGGAACGCCGCGATCCTGCGTGCGCGGGTCCCCCTCGCGGAGATGTTCGGCTACGCCTCCGAACTTAGAAATATCACCAGTGGCCGTGGGAACTTCACCATGCACTTCGAGCATTACGAGACTGTTCCGTATGGGCTCGCTGAGGAAATCGTCGAGGCACGGCGCAAGGCGAAGGCCGCTTAGCTCCCGGACAATTCAAGAACAAAACAGTATTTCTCAAAAAAAGCTCCTCGCTATTTGGCGAATCAGCCACTGGGCATCGGGACTGGCCTCTTGTGAATCAAGCCCTTTTTTTCTGAGGAAGCCAGGAAAAATCCCGGTTTCTTGTGCGATAAATCCCCAAGGCCCACTCTCATGAGAAGCCCCGTTCTCTCGCCAAGACTCTAAGATCGCCAAGGGGCATCCGTTCTCATCGGTCTAAGACGTGTTCTTTCTGCATTACTTGTCTCCTCAACGTTAGGCAGTTGCTGTTGGTTTAAGCCAGGTTCAACTTCAAGATAGCACCCAAGAAAGACACTGGTTTTCTGTGTCTTCCATCTTCTCCGTCCTTTGCGTTCTTAGCGCCTGTCTGTGCCAGTGAGGCAGACAGGCCTTTGCGAGAGGCTTGCCGTTTCATCCTTTTTCTCAAGTTACCCGCGCGAAACAGCGAGGAGCCAAAAGAGATTGGGTTTGTCGGGGCGAGTGGGACTTGATGATCTCCACGTTCTTTCGCGGAACCCAGCCGCTTTCTCCTCAAGCCTTGATGTGGAAGGCATTATCACTTAAGGCGAGTGGGGAAGACAAGGATTACTTCACCAGGCTGAACCACATGGCCTGCGAACCACAGGAACCACACCTCCATTAAGTAGATATCCTACTTAACAGGAGCCTTTCCATCACTGTACAAATCCGATAGTCGACCCCTATTTACTCTCCACTGGGGTCTTAGTGGAGGTTCCCACTTCATGTACCAATTAGGACAGAAAAGAAAGGATGGCAGCCACTACCCCACCTACGATGAGCAGGGCAAGTAACAACGGAAGGAACAGTTGAAACAGTGCGATTATAAATGCTAAGACATCCTTGTTATCGATGTCGGTAGGTATAGGGGGGGCCTTTCTATTACTAAAACCTGTTGGCTTCTTGCGAAACAACTTATGGATGGTCATCGTAATGCTTAAACACACCCCGCAAAATGACAACTGACAAGGTGTCCCCTCTCTATATCCTTAAGCTTAGGCGGCTTTTTAGCACAGATAGGCCTCATGCTCGGGCACCTTGTATGGAAGCGACAACCCGGGGGAGGATTGATTGCACTGGGGACCTCCCCCTTCAAAACCACATCTCGGGTCCGCGATCGGGCATCGGGATCCAAGCTGGGGGATGCCGACAATAGTCCTTGGGTATAGGGATGTAAAGGCGCATCGAACACCTGCTCTCGGGAACCCTGTTCCACGATCTTTCCGAGATACATGACCCCGATGATGTCACTCAAATGACGGATGACGTCGAGGTTGTGGGAGATAAACAGGTAGGTAAGGTTCAGTTCCTTTTTTAGGCGATTGAGCATGTTGAGGATCTTGGCCTGGACGGAGACGTCCAATGCGGACGTCGCCTCATCCAGCAAGATAAAGACCGGATCCGCCGCTAGTGCCCTTGCAATCGCCAATCGTTGTCTTTGTCCTCCGCTGAACTCATGCGGGTACCGATAAAGATGCTCCACTTTCAACCCCACCTTCTCTAACAGATTGAGAACCAAGTCGTCTCGATCCTCCCCGTGTGCGATCCCGTGAATCGACAATGGCTCGCCGACGACGTCCGCGATAAGCATCCTCGGATCGAGTGAGGAGTAAGGATCCTGAAACACGATCGCGGTATCCTTCCGAAATGCCTTCAACTCCTTCTTGGAGAACTTGGAGATGTCCTTGCCGTTAAAGTAGATCTCACCGGACGTCGGGGGAATCAGGGCGAGGATCGTCCGGGCCAGGGTGGTCTTGCCGCAGCCGCTTTCGCCGACCAACCCAACTGTCTGGCCTTCGGGGATGGCTAGATCAACCTGCTCGACAGCATGCACCTTTCCTATCTCGCGGAAGAAGCTCTTGATCAGGAAGTGTTTGGTCAGTGCCTTGCATTCGATGAGGTTTGTGGACAACTTGTCTCCTTGCAGGATTAGAACAGATGACACGCTACGGTATGCCCCGGGCTGACCTCCAGCTCAATCGGTTTCTTTTCACTGCACACGGACGTGGCGTGGTCACATCTTGGATGAAACCGGCATCCGGATGGCGGATTGATCAGCCGGGGGACCGATCCCGGAATCTCTTCGAGGTTCTCTCCCGCGCTGTCTGCCGCCGGGATCGCTCGCAGCAGCTTCTGCGTGTAAGGATGCTTGGGACTGCGGAACACCGTACGCACATCGGCTTGCTCAACAATGCTCCCAGCGTACATCACTGCTACCCGATCACAGATCTGGGCGATGACGCCCAAGTCATGGGTAATCCACAACACGGAGGTCCCGAACTCCTCTTGCAAATCCTTGACCAGATTCAGGATCTGTCGTTCGATGGTCACATCCAGATTCGTCGTCGGCTCATCCGCGATGAGTAAGTCCGGTTCGCAGGTAAGGGCCATTGCGATCATCGCCCGCTGCCGCATGCCACCACTGAGTTCATGAGGGTAGTTCTTGGCCTTGTCGCGAGGATCGGGAAGCCCAGTCTGCTTTAGGATCGAAACGGCTTCGTTCGAGGCCGCTTTCTTAGCCTTTCCCTGGTGATATATGTAAGGTTCAGCCACCTGGTAGCCGATTTTGAACAGAGGATTCAGAGAGCTGGTTGGATCCTGAAAGATAATTGAGATTCGGGACCCTCTGATCGCGTTCATCTCCTTTTCGGTCTTCTGGAGCAGATCGTCTCCATCGAGCAGAACCCTCCCCGAAATCACCTTGCCGGGTTTCTGCACTAGTCCCAGGATGGAGGATGCCGTGACAGACTTGCCGCACCCACTCTCACCGACCAGGCCGAAGACTTCACCCTCGATAATGCCAAAACTCACCTCGTCGAGCGCTTCGACGACGCCTCCGTAGGTGAAGAATTGCGTTTTCAGGTTTTCAACCGCTAAGAGAACGTTCGCTGTTTCCATTTCACCTCGGTGATTCTCCTCAGTTTTGGATCCAACGCGTCGCGAATGCCGTCTCCCAAAAGGTTGAACCCCAGTACCGTCATGGCGATGCCAAGTCCGGGGAAGACCGAGACCCACCATGCCTGCATCAAGTAGATTCGTCCATCACTGACCATCCGTCCCCATTCCGGTAGGGGGGGTTGCGCACCGAATCCCAAGAAACTGAGCGCTGCCGTCGCCGTGATGATCCATCCCATGTCCAGCGTCAACGTCACCAGGATGGGGGACAGACAGTTCGGCAAAATATGTCTACGAACCAGATACCAGTTGCCTGCGCCTCGGGAACGTGCCGCCTCGACATAGTCCGTTTCGCGTACGGACAACGCCTGCCCTCGGATCAGTCTCGTGTACATCGGCCACCACACAATCGACAACGCGATCATGGCATTGAACAGTGAGGGGCCCAGTGCCGCCGAGAACGACATGGCCAAAATCAGCGATGGAAAGGCTAAGAAGACGTCGGTGAACCGCATAATGACCTCGTCGCGCCATCCACCGAACAGACCGGCAATCCCTCCCAGAAGGACGCCAATCGGAACGGCGATCACGAGGACGATGAGACCCGCCCGTATACTGTATCGTGCGCCGAACAACATCCTGCTCAGCACATCCCGGCCCATCTTGTCCGTTCCGAACCAGTGCGCCTTGGAAGGAGGGATGAACCGCTCTTTGATCTTGACCTCGTAGGGATCATACGGGGCGACGCGGGAGCCGAAGATTGCCAGAAAGAGGAACATACCGACGAGCAGGGCACCGATGACAGCCAGGGTGCTCTTGCGCAGCACATAGAGAGTGAGGCCGAACTCCTTGGTTATCGGGTGCAACCGCCGCTTCAGGATGCGATACCGCGAAGTGAACGGGAAACCTTCGGGTAGCCTCATCGCGTCTTCCCTCCTACTCGGACCCTTGGATCGATGATGCTATAGAAGATGTCGACGACCAGATTCGAGAGGATCATCACCGTCGCGGCAACAAGGGTGAATCCAACCATCGCGGGCAGATCCACCTGCACGATCGAACCGGCGGCATAGCGACCCATTCCTGGCCAGGAGAAGATTGTCTCAAGGAGGACCGTTCCGCCGAGGAGCCAGCCGAAGGTGACGCCCAACACCGTGATCGGGGGGATGATCGCATTCTTGAGCGCGTGTCGATAGATGACAATCCTGGCCGGCAGGCCCTTGGCTTTGGCGGTCACCACGTACTCGGATTCGAGAACCTCGAGCATGCTCCCCCGCGTGATGCGCACCAGATAACCCATCGTGTAGAACGCGAGCGTGACAGCCGGCAGGATCAGGCGGGTCGCGGCATCACCGAAGGCAGACCAGTTCCAGTTCAAGACGCTATCTAACAGAATAAACCCCGTGTATCGGTTTATCTCAACCACACTTCGTCCAAACGCGGGCACCCAGCGCAGCTTGTAGTAGAAGAAAAACTGCATCAAAAGCGCCGACCAGAAGAGAGGAGTGGAGACTCCCGTCAGGGCAACGACGCGCGAGAAATGATCGGTTGGTTTGTTGCGTCTGAGTGCCGAAACGACGCCCAGTGGAATCCCAATGACGATCGCGAGGACGAACGCGAAGAACGCCAACTCGAAAGTCGCGGGAAAAAAAGCCTTCAGATCGCTGAGAACCGGCCGACCGCTCGTTGCAGAAACACCCAAGTCGAAGTGCAAGATTAGGCTCTTTAGGTAATAGTAGATTTGAAGGTAGACCGGATCATTCAGGTGGTAGCGTTCCCGCAATGCCTCGACCTGTTCGGGACGGGCTTTTGGACCGGCCCATGCCCTGGCCGGATCAGCGGGAATGACATAAGAAATGATAAACACCAACACCAACACACCCAGGATAACGGGAATAAGAAGCAACAATCGTCTCAGAATGTAATTACGCAACTTCATGGAGATTTCCTCTGCCTACTGGAGCGACGCCACGTATGATACGGCATGAAAAAACGGGGGGCAGGAAGATCACCTGCACCCGCCCCCCGCTGGAGTCGTTTTCCTAGCCGCCTTTAGTCCTCTTCAAAGTACAAGGCCGCGAAGTTGATCATTAAGGCCGGGTTGTAGTAGTAGCCCTTCACCCGATCGTTCAGAACGGTCACGTTGATGTTCTGTGCCACCCAGATGTAGGGGGCATCCTCGAACGTCAGCTCCTGGATCTGTTTGTACAGCTCGGCGCGCTTGGCCGGGTTAGGTTCGACCTTGCCCTGACCGATCAGTGCGTCCATATCCGGATTGTTGTAGCTTGATCCATAGATGGCGTCCGAGTTGTCAGCACCAAGAATCGCGTCAGCGTAGTTGTCCGGATCAGGGTAGTCGGGTAGCCATCCGGTGAACATCCCATCCGACTCGTGAGCGCGCATAACCTTGTATGCAATCGCCCACACGATTTCACGGATGATGAGGTCAAAGCCGATCTTCTTCAGCTCGCTCTGATAGAGTAGCGCTTGCTGCATCCGAAGTTCATCGCCGATCGGAAGCAGGATCTCCGCGTCGAGTAGCTTGTAGTCCTTGTGGCGGACACCCACTCCAGGGTCGCCTGGCCACACCCAGCC
>JAGLXM010000328.1 GCA_023132915.1 Candidatus Bipolaricaulota bacterium | reverse complement strand
CCGGCAATCCCGGGGCGGTTCACTGCTTCCCACCGTGCGGTTCACCCCTCTTGCTGAAGGTCAGAACCCCCTGAGCGATCGCCACCGATCCGACGAGAGCCGCAGCGATCGAGGTGAGGAGGCCAGTCCTGCCGTTCCCCCGCTGAAGTTGGCCACATAATCAAAAGAGAACTGGGATCGAGTAGGGTGGTTTTGGAAGCAGGCGAGTATAATCGGCAAGGTCAGTTAGGGCAGGGGGTAAAGCATGGCAGCGTATCTGGTGCGACGGTTCATCGGATTTCTTGCTGCCCTGGTCTTGGTTTCTATGTTGGTCTTCCTTGCCATCCGGGTGGTTCCAGGGGATCCGGCACAGATCATCCTCGGAACCGACGCTGATCCAAGCTCGCTTTTCGCATTGCGGGAACGACTTGGGCTCAATGAACCCCTTTACGTGCAGTACACAACATGGATTAAGAATCTTCTTACCGGAAGGTTGGGGGAATCGATCCGCTACGGAAAGCCGATCGGCGAGTTGATCGCGTCTCGCTTCGCGGTCACCGGACCGTTGGCGCTGTTGGCGATCGTCATTGCGCTTTTGCTGGGGATCCCTTTGGGAATCTTCGCTGCCACGCATCGCAATCGCCTTGGCGATTATGGGGTGATGGCCTTCTCGCAGCTTGGGTTGGCCGTACCTGCCTTTTGGGCGGGGATCCTGTTGATGCTACTCTTTTCGGTTAAGCTACGCTGGTTCCCGGCGGGCGGGTTCATTCCTTGGTCAAAAAGCATCGGAGGGGCGCTACGATCGATATTCCTTCCTTCTCTCTCCCTGGGGGTGATTCACGCTGCCGTGATCGTACGCCTGACGCGCTCCACCCTGCTTGAGGTGTTGGGAGAGGACTACATCCGTACGGCACGAGGCAAGGGACTGGTCGAGCGGATCGTCCTCTATAAACACGCTCTTCGAAACGCTCTTATTCCCATTGTCACATTGATAGGATTGCAGTTTGCCTCGCTACTCGGGGGGGCAATCATCATCGAGAACGTCTTCTACCTGCCCGGGTTGGGACGACTCGCCTATCAGGCGATCAGTGCCCGCGATCTTCCCGTTGTTCAGGATGTGGTCCTGTTGATCACCGTCTTGGTGGTGGGGCTGAGCGTGTTGGTCGATGCCGCCTACGCGCTGCTCGATCCGAGGATTCGACTGGAGTAGGGAATGACGCGCACGAGGCATTCAAGACGAGTACGTTCGCCGAGGCGAAACACAAGTTTCATCATCGGCGCGGTGATCGTGGGGCTTATCGCCCTCACCGCGTGCGTCAGTCTCTTCTACACCCCATACGACCCGATCAAGATGGCAATCGAGGACCGCTTGCAAGGGCCGAGCTCGGCCCACCTGTTGGGGACCGATCAGTACGGGCGCGACATCCTCAGCCGCATCATGCAGGGAACGCAGAACTCCATCCTGGTTGGGGTTGTAGCGGTAGGGATCGGAATGAGTTTAGGGGTGCTCTTCGGTCTCTGGGCAGCATTCTCCTCTGGCTGGGTCGATGAAGCGGTAATGCGGACCATGGACGTGATCTATGCGTTTCCGGCGATCTTAAACGCGATCCTGTTAGTGGCGATCCTCGGTCCGGGAATAATCAACGCAATGATCGCCATCGGAATTCACAATGTTCCCATCTTTGCGCGACTGGCACGGGGGAGCGTCCTGCGAGCCAGAGAAGAGGAGTACGTCCTCGCCGCCTACAGTCTCGGGCGCCGACGGTGGACGGTCGCCTGGCGGCATATCCTGCCCAACATCCTCTCCTCTCTCATCGTTCAAGGGACGATTCAGTTCGCGGTCGCCATCCTCGCGGAGGCCGCCTTGAGCTACCTCGGTCTGGGAACCCAGCTCCCCTACCCCAGCTGGGGGCGCATGCTGCGTGAGGCCCAGACCTTCATGAGATTGGCACCTGGGTTGGCGATCTTTCCCGGACTGGCCATTGCGTTCTCCGTACTGGGATTAAACCTGCTGGGAGACGGGCTGCGTGATCTGCTCGACCCGAGATTGCGGGGCGCAGTTTGATCGCTTTTCCCTTGAAACCAGAAAGCTCCCTTTGTATCTTACGTGCGATACCATAGCTCACCCGGGGAGGCGAGAATGCGGATAACAAAGTGGATCGGGAGTACGCTTTTCATTATCGGGATCTTAATCGGAGGGCTTACCTATGCGCAGAGCCTCGGAGGCACGCTGCGAGTGGCGGTGCAGGGGGAACCGCTCGGATTGAACCTGATTCTTACCCCGTCGGCGGAGACCTATCAGTTGATCATGTACAACGTGGCCGAGCCGTTACTGCGCTACACAGCTGGGGGGGAATTGACACCGCTTCTTGCGACTAGCTACGAGATCGAGGAGATCGTGGGTGGTACTCGGTATACCTTTTACCTGCGCTCGGGCGTCACCTTCCACAACGGTGAGCCGTTCACGGCGCACGACGTCAAATACACCTTTGACAGCCTGCTCGATCCGGCGATCGCCTCGCCGAACGCAGCCCCGTTCTCGTTCTTAAGAGGCATTGAGATTCTCAATGACCTAACCGTGCGCTTTGTGGCGGAAGGGAAGGCGGCTCCCTTCCTTGGTTACCTAGCGTCGAACAAAGGAGCGGGGATCATCCC
>JAGLXM010000327.1 GCA_023132915.1 Candidatus Bipolaricaulota bacterium | reverse complement strand
GTTATGTCGCTCCCGGAAGCAAGGATTCTGTTGCTCTAACCACGCTGTCTGCTCGGGGGTAAGAGAAACGTCTGCTCCCAGCGCTTTATGTTCGAGCATTAGCCACCGATCCTTGCGTGTTCCCATTCCGTTGCGTCTCAGGATCTTCTGGATTGTCGGACCACTGACTGAGAGTCCCAACAGCGATAAGTAGTTCGAGATTCGATAGCAGCCCCAGGATGGATGCGTCTGAGAAAGCTCTATGATTCTTTCGACGAGCGATTGGGGAGTTGTAAGTGGATGAGACTTATGGACAGAAGGGAGGTTCCTCAGTCCCTCCAGGCCATTGGCTTGGAATCGACGTTTATATTTGTAGAAGCGAGAACGGCTGATCCCTTTCTGTTTGCAAGCTTTCGTAACATTCCCGAGAGCCTCAGCTAACTCCAGTACGGACAGACGAGATCGTGCCAACTTATCCTCGGCTCGCATAATAGCTCCTTCACCAAGTTAGTGTAAACAAAGATGCTTAACAAATCAAACAACTGAGACATGGCTTGCGGAGTGCATGTTTTGGCTCATTAGATGCATCAGTTAAAGTATAGAAGAAATGGGCAGAAAAAAAGAAGCCTCTCTTTCCAAATTGTATCGGGAGCTTAATAACCCTTTACACTATTACGCGTACGTTGTCTTGTTATTACGGGGGGTCGAGGTAAATAAGGTCAACGCTTTCATCGGGAACGTGCTCTCGTAGGATATTCAGGTTATCGCCAAAGTAGAGCTTCCGGTGTACCTATGTGATTCAGTAATGACCCCTGCAGAGTATGGCGGCCTCTTTGACGATGGGGAAATTGTGAGCATAGTTGTTGAAGAACTAAGGAAACGCGTCAAGGAGCAAGCTGCGAGTATTGAGCGTTTGAAGGGCGAAAACGTCTTTCTTCGGGAAAAAGTGGACCAGCTTCTTCCCCTTGCTTTACCACGCCCTCGGTGGGTTTGGTTCTCTTGGCTGAGAAGGCGAGGAGACTAGTAGTTAGAGAGGTCCTTTACTCGCGCTGGCTGAGTCCGATTGAGAATCCAATATCTAAGCTCAATGTAACCTAGACGTGTGTGGGAACTATCATCAATGTATAGGGTGAACAAGCGGGTTTCGTCTTATGGGAAGGACATAATCTGTGCCATCAAGGAACGGGAGACGGGGAACATTCTGGGGTAAGCGGTAGGGGAGGTGACTCTGCAACAACGGGAAACGATTATTGCGAAACCAGCAGCTTCTGGAAGTCAGCATGTGCCTTCCTGGTAGGCCCCCATCCCTAAGAGTCCCTTCAGAAGAGGCTTTCAGGCACTGGCTCCCCGGGTAGGACTCGAACCTACAACCATTCGGTTAACAGCCGAGCGCTCTGCCAATTGAGCTACCGAGGAATATACCCCTATTCTATTTATTGAGTGAACTAGCGTCAACTAGAGCTGTTATGCGAGAGCTTGAAGGAGGCGCCTGATAATCGCGGCTGCTTGTTCCATATTGGCGATTCCAATCCATTCTTCGTTGGAATGTTCCTTTTTGCCGCCGTATCCAAGGACAACAGAGGTGATTCCTCTCCTGCTTAGAACAAGGGCGTCCGTTCCTCCAG
>JAGLXM010000326.1 GCA_023132915.1 Candidatus Bipolaricaulota bacterium | reverse complement strand
CAAGAGAATGCCACTATGTAGGAGACGTGAGCCATTAGGAAACTCACCAACCCTGGGAACAGTCTCCGTTTGGGCAACATCAGAACCACGTCCCCAACAAGAGAACACACAAGACCCGCGACGACCGCGTATTGGTAAGGCAGCAATCGCGGGGTACTTGGACGTAGTGCGAGAAGAAGGATCAGCCCCGTGGTAAGCGGTTTGAAGCAATAGACAATGAGGCGAGGACCGCGGTATTCAGCCCAGATTGTGACAACCGCCGCGGCCAAGATCAGCAAAGACAGCATAGCAATAATTGGCATTCGTAGTACCTCACCTTTGTGTGAGGTATCTTCGCTCTACGGCAGGGAATATATCAAGTTCGCACTAATACCTGGTAGGTCTTGAAAACCTGCGAAGAGCAGAAAAGTCAAGGCTCTGGGGGTGCTTCCCTTGACTAAGTGCTGTTCCAGCAGCCTGAGGGATTGATTGTAGGGCTACTAAGTGCTGTCTGGAAGGGCACTACCGCGGATTCTCATCCACGACGCTGACGCTGTACCTTCGGAAGCGTTGAGTGGAAGGCGTGTTCCGGATTCTTATGGATCCCAAGGGATTCGAACTCCCTTATTTGATGCAACACAGGATCGCTCTTGTAGCGAAAGATGAGCGGCGCCTTACTCAACATTTTGTCCATTGTGTTGAGTAACTGGTCACTGAAACTCTATGTCATGCAGCAAGAGAAGGAGTCGGGAGCGAATGCAGGCTGCTGAGTGGTGAATAAAGGGGTACGAGAAACAGCGATGCGTGTAGCCTCGGCCTCGCGCTTTACCCGCTGTTGCGTACCTTACCCGCAGGGAAGCGTTCACTTGGGAAAAATCTCGCTTTCCTCTCCTGCTTCCTTTGCCTTCGTCTTTTTCGCCTTCAGTTTTTCAATCGTCTCTGGAAGCATCTCCAGTAGAGCTTCCAGCTTGGATCCTTTAGCTCGGATCCCTACTACCGAAATTTTGCCTTCCTTGGCGATAATCAGCGCGGCCGGTTCGATCTTTACCCCTGCCCCTGCTCCCGCACCAGTACCCTTTCCACCTCTCTTTTCCTCGTCGGTGCCTTCGCCTTCACCACCACCCCCGCCGTAGCCGATCGACATCTTGCACACGGGGATGACGGTGTTCCCTTGAATCTCAATCGGTTCACCAAAAATGGTCCTCCGTCTTGGCAAACTGTTTCATGTCCTCCGCGAGCTGTCTAAGCACATCCTGGACAATCATGCAGCCTTCACCTCCTTTGGCCTCGCACGGGGCGAGGTACTCTTCTTCGCTTTACGCCTTTGGTCCCGCAGCAGGCTCCAAAGCCTGCGTTTTGGTATATACCACAGGATAATCGCAATTGTAGCCAAAATGACCGCCATGCGCATCGCACCCTCCGCGTCGAGGGTGAGCCGGACACGCTCTTCAACAAAATCAGGCACGCTGGTAAGCTCGATCTTTGAAGCCCACGGTCGCAGCAGTCCATGGAATGCCTGAATGGAGCCCCAGAGGATGCCTGTACTGGCAGGGTCCTGAGTTCCAATGGCCCCCTCAAGCCGAAGATGCCGGAGTTCGCTGTGTCGAATGAGGAAACCCAGGCCCTTGCCAAGGGCACGGAGTAGTTCTGGTGCTAATCTAACCAACTGTAGAACGCTCGTCTTACGTCTCTTCCGTTTATCCTCCCTCTTTCGGTGTCTCCTTGGCCCGCGGAGGTACAGGAGCAGGTAGCGCACCTCTATCGACCGGCCGTCAGGTCCCCAAACGATCTTGATCCACACGCACTGGTGCAGAGCCAGAACGAGCAACAAGGACAAAATTCCCAGAACAACTCCCGCGATCATCTCCCTCATTGTACACTATCCAACAAGGGCCGCCGTTTGATCGTATAGAGGAGAACCCCCAGAGACATCTTCCACAACAACACGTTCCTTGTGTAGCGAAAGATTCGGCATCTAAAGACATCTACTGTTCTGGAACGATGGCAGTACATTGCCTTTTTGCACACAACACCCTGGAAAATCCACGCCCTCTGGATAACACTGCGAGCTTGAGTTGCACGACTCTTCTACCTGTTCTACAATCTTCCACGACGAGGAGGGAATGCAATGAACGTTCTGTTGGTCTATCCTGAGTTTCCAGATACATTCTGGAGTTTCAAACACGCACTCAGGTTCATACGCAAGAAGGCCTCCTCTCCTCCGCTGGGCCTCTTGACCGTTGCTGCAATGCTCCCATCAGAGTGGACCAAGCGCTTGGTCGATGTCAATGTGGCAAAGCTCACTGAAAAGGACCTGGAATGGGCTGATTATGGGTTTATCAGCGGCATGATTGTGCAAAGAACGTCGGCACGTCAAATCATTGCCCGGTGCAAAGAAGCAGGTGTCAAGACCGTTGCCGGAGGACCGCTCTTCACAATCGAGTACGCGCAGTTTGAGAGGGTCGATCATTTCGTGCTGAATGAAGCTGAGCTGACCCTCCCAGCCTTCCTGGCAGATCTGGTACAAGGTCAGGCCAAACAAATCTACGCGACATCCGAATTTGCT
>JAGLXM010000325.1 GCA_023132915.1 Candidatus Bipolaricaulota bacterium | reverse complement strand
CATCCAGGCCATGATCTGAGGCGTCGTGTAAACATCCGGCGCGGGGATGTCCCGTTCCGGCCCGATGAAGCGGCCAATGGCGCGGATGTACCCACGCGCAACCCGCTCCACTTCTCCAACGGAGAGCTCCTTGGGATTGCATATGACGCCGCCTTTTCCCCCACCATAAGGGATGTCCACGACGGCGCACTTCCACGTCATCCACGCGGCGAGTGCCTTTACCGTGTCGATCGTCTCCTCGGGGTGAAAGCGGAGTCCGCCCTTTGTAGGACCGCGCGCGTCGTTGTACTGCACGCGGAATCCGGTGAAGACCTTGCTCGTCCCGTCGTCCATGCGCACGGGAAAGTGGACCTCGAGGGTCCGCATCGGTTCGCGCAGAAGCGCGTGCACCTGCGGATCGAGGTTGAGCTTCTCCGCTGACTTGTCCAGTTGCCGTTGCGAAATCTCAAACGGGTTTAACGTTGGAGCATCGGCCATATCTACGACCTCCTAAAGTCTGTGAGCGATAAACCGGCCCAGAGTGGAAAAAAGGAATCACCGCCTCCACTCTCGACACAGCGGCGTGATTATACAAAGGGGCCTAATCGATGTAAAGGTGTACACGCTTAAGTGTTCGCTGCATTCTACCCAAAAATTACATCAACCCAAGAACTGCATAGAGCTAAACCGATCCGAACGCTCTTAGGAAGCCAGGAGTCCAGGAACCAGACAGCTCTCAACGGTAGATTAGTTTCTTGAACTCAAAGACTTTCAGATTCTCCTGGATTCCTTATAAACTTTAATTCAGTGGTTCTGATGTATTTGTGAAGAATTGGAAAATCTGGGTTCTATAAACGGTCGATGATCGCCAGGAGAAGCCTCCGCATCTCCTTGCCCACCCGGCGGGTGGTCTCGATCACTTCCTGGTGAGAGAGGCGCGCTTCAGGGTCCACCCCGGCGGCGAGGTTAGTAGCACAGGAGATCCCCAGCACCTCGAGCCCAGCGTGAACGGCAACGATCACCTCAGGGACGGTTGACATCCCTACAAGATCCGCCCCCAGGGCACGAAAGGCGCTGATCTCAGCCGGGGTCTCATAAGAGGGACCGTGCGTCGCCAGGTAAACCCCCTCCTTGAGATCGATTCCCTCCTCGGTGGCCACCTCCTTGGCAAGCGTGCGCAGGCGTGCACTATAGGCAGTGGACATATCAGGGAAGCGGGGCCCGAACCGCTCCAGGTTAGGACCGCTAAGCGGATTTTCTCCCAGCATGTTGATATGATCACGGATCAAAACAAGGTCACCGGCAGCTAGATCGTGGTTGATCGCACCGGAGGCATTAGTGACGATAAGCACCTTTATTCCAAGAAGGGCAAACAAGCGAGTAACGAAGGTTACCTCGTCAAGGGAGTAACCCTCGTAGGTATGGATGCGACCACACTGGACGAGAACGGGCTTACCGTGAACCTTTCCCGCCCAGAATTCCCCAGCGTGCCCGGCCACCGTGGGAAGCGGAAACCCGGGGATCTCTTCCCAAGGAATGCGGACTCCCTCACCGAAGGAGCCAACCGCCCCGGAGAGGCCCGAGCCAAGGACGAGGGCGATCATTGGGATCTCAGGGAGTCTCGCTCTAAGCGCAGAGGCCCCTTTTTCCAATTTCTCCAGTCTGCTATCGCTCATTGCTCCTCCTTAAGATCGATTTAGCGATTGAGTGACTTAATGATTGAGTAATTTAACTGTTTTTACCTTAATCTCCCGATCATTCAATCTTCCATTCACCCGATCATCCGATCGCTTAATCATTCAATTGTTCAATCACTCAATCTATCAACCATCCTACCTGAGTGCGAGCGCGTCCATCGCTTCTTCGATCGTCTCGACGGGGATGACCTCGATCTTTGCTCGTGAGGAGAGTTTGACCTTCGCAGGGACGATTATCCGTTCATACCCAAGCTTCCCAGTCTCAGTTATCCGTTCGTGTAGCTTTTTCACCCCGCGGACCTCGCCTGAGAGACCGACCTCGCCCACGAGGACAGTTTGAGCAGGGAGTGGGCGATCGCGCAAACTGGATACGATCGCAGCGATTACCCCAAGATCGACTGCCCGCTCTCGCGTTTCTAGCCCACCGGCAAGGCTTAAGTAGACATCGGCTCCACCGGTGTGAATCCCCAGCCTCCGCTCGATCACAGCGAGCAGTAGAAGGACACGATTGTAATCTAGCCCGCTGCACCGGCGTTGAGGAACTCCGTAACCGCCAGTAGGGGAGACGAGGGCTTGCAGTTCGACCAAAATGGGCCGTGTTCCCTCGACGATTGGTACAACGACCGTTCCGGCGCGAGGCTCCACCTTATGCTCCTCAAGGAAGAAACGCGATGGGTTAGTGATCTCCTTCAACCCGCTTGCCAGCATCTGAAAGACGGCGACCTCATTCGTCGCCCCAAAACGGTTCTTCACCGAGCGCATGATCCGTACGTCTTCTCCCCGGCTCCCTTCGAGGTAGATTGCCACGTCGACCAGGTGCTCGATCGTTTTTGGGCCCGCAAAGGAACCACCTTTTGTGATGTGCCCCACAAGGAAGGTCACCATCTTCCGTGCCTTAGTCAGCCGAATCAGTTCAACACTTGTCTCGCGCAATTGTCGCAGGCTCCCCGGCTCCCCAGGGGCATTATCAGAGAGGGTTGTCTGGATCGAGTCGACGATCAGCACGCAGGGATCGATCCGCTCCACCGCTTTCACAATACGAACGAGGGATTGCTCAGAGAGCACATACAGGTGGTCGTTTTCTACACCGAGTCGGCTCGCCCGCAGCTTGATCTGCGCCGCTGACTCCTCCCCGGAGACGTAAAGGACATTTCCATACCGCTCGGCCATGGATTGGGACAATTGTAGAAGGAGGGTCGACTTCCCGATACCCGGCTCGCCGCCGAACAGGACCACGCTACCAGGGATCAGCCCACCCCCCAACAGGCGGTCGATCTCTCCGATCCCGCAGGTCAAGCGCTTTATCTCTGTGAGATCTATCGCACTGATCGGCTTAAGATCATCGCCGATCCAGGAGGAGACGGTAACTTCCTTCGCTTCTTTTTCCTCCTCCAGAAACGTGTCCCACTCGCCGCAATTTGGACAGCGACCGAGCCACTTTATCGACTGATAGCCACAGTGGCCACAGCGGAAGGGCACCTCAATCGCCTCTGTTAAACTGTATCTCCTCTCCGTCAGCCGAGGCGACGACGGCGGAGCCGTGCTCGAAGGTCCCTTGCAGAATAAGCTCCGATATCGGGTTCTCAATTAGTCGCTCAATAGTGCGGCGCATAGGACGAGCCCCATACTTGGGGTCGTACCCCTTCTCGATCAGGAGCTCGCTTGCCGACTCGTCAAGGGTAAAAGTGATTGCATGCTCCTCGCGCAGACGCCCTTTGAGCTCACCGAGCATCAATTCCGCAACCTGCCGCACCTGCTCCCGGGAGAGCTGATGGAAAACAATGACGTCGTCGAGACGATTCAGAAACTCTGGCCGGAAAACCTTGCGCACCTGCCCCATCACTCGACCCTTCATCTCCTGATAGGACTCCTCAGAATCAACCTCCTGGTCGCTGAATCCAAGGGTGCCGCGATCGGTGATCAACTCGCTCCCCACATTGGAGGTCATGATGAGGACGCTGTTGCAGAAGTCAACGCGTCTTCCTTGCGAATCGGTGAGGATGCCGTCCTCCATCACCTGCAACAGGATGTTGAACACATCGCGGTGTGCCTTCTCAATCTCATCGAACAGAATCACTGAATAGGGACGGCGCCTGACCTTTTCGGTCAGTTCACCGGCCTCGTCGTAGCCGACATAACCTGGAGGAGCACCGGTGAGGCGTGAGACAGAGAAGCGCTCCATGTACTCGGACATGTCAACGCGGATCAGCGCGTCCTCATCACCGAACAGGAACTCGGCCAGGGTCTTGGAAAGCTCGGTCTTCCCCACCCCAGTTGGGCCGAGGAACATGAACACTCCCACTGGACGCCGCGGGTTTTTCACCCCCGCGTAGGCGCGGCGGATCGAGCGAGAAACCGCCTTCACTGCATCGGCCTGGCCGACCAAACGCCCATGGATCTTCTCTTCCATGTTCACAAGTCGGGCCGTCTCTTCCTCCTGGACGTGCCCAATGGGGACACCGGTCCACATGGAGACCACCCGTGCGATATCTTTCCCAGTCGCCTGCAGATCACTCGCCTTAGAGGAGCTATCGCTCAATTGTTCGATCTCGTGGGCCAATTCCTCCTTGCGATCGCGCAGCCGCGCCGCGGCCTCGTACTCCTGTGCAGTGACCGCTTGGCGTTCCTGCTCGTCAAGACCATCCATCTGCGCCATCAACTCACGGAGATCATCCGGGAGAAGGGAGCTCTGGAGCTTGATCCTGGCCGCAGTTTCGTCGATCAGGTCAATCGCCTTGTCCGGAAGGAACTGGTCGGTGACGTAACGATCAGAGAGGCGAGCGGCTTGGTAAAGGGCATCGTCGGTGATCTTAACTCCGTGGTGCTTCTCATAGTGAGGGCGGAGGCCCTTCAGGATCTTGACCGTTTCTTCTACTGACGGCTCCTCAACCAGAATCGTCTTGAAACGGCGTTTCAACGCGGGGTCCTTCTCAACCGACTTGCGGTACGCATCCAGGGTGGCAGTCCCGATACACTGGATCGCGCCTGAAGCGAGCGGAGGTTTCAAGATCGAAGAGGCGTCGATCGCTCCCTCGGCACCGCCAGCGCCGACAACCGTCTGCAGTTCATCGATGAACAGAATAATTTTATCTGACCCCGTCACCTGGTTGATCAGGTTCTTCAACCGCTGCTCAAACTCCCCCCGGTACTTTGTCCCGGCGACGATTGAGGCCATGTCCAGTTCGACGATCTCCTTAGAACGCAATAGTGATGGCACATCCCCACTTGCAATCCGCTGTGCCAACCCTTCGATGATGGCAGTCTTCCCCACGCCGGACTCGCCGATAAGCGCGGGGTTGTTCTTCCTCCGGCGAGTGAGGGTTTGAATGACCCGCTCCATCTCCTCTTCCCGACCGATCACCGGATCGAGCCGACCAGCCTCGGCTTCCTCTATAAGGTTGCGGCCAAACTCGGAGAGATCCACCTTTGACGGCTGACGGCGGGAGGAACGAATTGCCATACCAATCCCCGCTGAAGGGAGGAAGTAGGCTCGTGTCTTGGTGAGGTCAATCCCTAAGTGAAGGAGGATTGCCGCACCGGTCCCTTCCCCATCGCGCAGCGTCCCCATCAGTAGGTGCTCAGGCCGGATCGTATTTAACCCGGCGCGGCGCGCCTCCTCAAAGCTGATCTTCATCACGCGCTTCAGTCGCGGGGTGGGCTCAAGGTCATCGGCGGAGAGCTTCACCTCCCCGCGCCCCTTCTCCTCTTCCAATAGGGACGCGACCTTGGGGTAGGTCGCCCCATGCGTGGTGAGAAAGCGATGAACGTCACTCCCTTTCATCTTTAAGAAAGCGAGCAAGAGATGTTCGGTCCCTACATAGCTGTGCCGCCACTCCTCGGCCTCTTCCTGAGAGATCGCAATGACCTCCATCGACTCGCGTGAGAATCGATCGTACATCGTCGCCTCCTGGGGCAAAATCTACGCCCTATAAGTTCTTGAGTGTACCCGTATTTCTCTCTGTGGCAACCTGTCGGTCACGGCGGTTGAAACAGGTCATGACCGCGTTGATGTCCGAAGATCGAAAGGCCTCGATCACATCTACCGCCCTCTTTAGGACTGGGAACAGCTTTTCCCACTCCCGGGGCGCAAATCGGTCAAGAACGTAGCTCACTGCGTCCTGCTCTCGGTGTTTGGCGCCAATACCGATCCGCAGCCGCGGAATCTCCTCACTCCCGACCGCGGAAAGGATAGAGAGCATCCCCTTATGCGTTCCTGCACCTCCACCAGGAAGGACCTTCATCCTTCCGAGCGGGAAGTCAAGGTCATCGTAGACGACCAACGCGTTGTCAACAGGGATCTTGTAACTCTCTAGGACCGCCTTGACCGCCTCCCCGCTTGCGTTCATGTAGGTCATCGGCTTGACAAGGAAGAGATCCTCCGTGCGATAGATAAGAGAGGAACAGGTGATACGTCCCTTCTCTTTGAGTCGGTGTACCTTTCGATATAGGTCGATCACCTGAAAACCAACGTTGTGGCGCGTAAGCGTGTATCTCAGTCCGGGGTTCCCCAACCCAAAGACGGCCTTCAATCAATCCTCTTTAGACGATTCGGCTCCCGTCTCTTCGGCAGTGGTCTCCTCGCCGACCGGTCCCCCCTCCGCTGCGGCTTCTTCCTCAACTGCCTCTAGCTCCTCCTCCGCAGCTACAGGAACCTCCTCGGCACGACGCGGCGCAACGATCGTCACCAGAGCCCTCTCTGGTGCAAGGAGCGGTTCAACCTCACCGAAGTCAAGATCGCGTACCCTGATCGCCTCCCCCTGTTCAAGGTTGCTTATATCAATGGTGATAAGGGCAGGGATATCCTTGGGTAAGCCATGCACCCGGACAGTACGAAATAGAACGTTCGATACCCCACCCTCCTTCACCCCGGGGGACTCGCCCACAATCTTAATTGGGACGTGCAATTTGAGCGGATGCCCGCTATCGGGGTGGTAAAAGTCCACATGAATCGGCTCATCAGTGATCGGGTCGTATTGAATCGCCTTGATAAATACATCCAGTTTCTTCGCCTTCTTGCCGTCTTTAACTGAAAGATCGATACGTGAGCTGCGCGTAATCTTGGCAAAGAGAGATCGAAGGTTCTTACGATCTATAACGATCGGTGTGCTTTCAACAGTCGGCCCGTAGATCACCGCAGGGACTAACCCCTCCCTACGGAGAGCGTTCGCTTTCCCTGAAGTCCGCGACCGTGCTTTTAACGTTGTCATCTTAACTCCTAATTTAGTAGTGCGGGAAGAGGTGACTCACCGATTTGTTCTCGAAAATCCACCGCACCGTCTTCGCTAGGTGCTCTCCAATAGAGATATAGTCAACAATCTTGCTTTTCGCCGCTTGTTCGTGCGAAATAGTATTTGTTACGACGACCTTTTTCAAGAGTGAATTTCCCAGGGTGTTAAGAGCGTCGCCAGAGAAGACTCCATGGGTACAGTAGGCGTCGACCTCGGTCGCATTGTGGTCAAACAGGGTCTGTGCCGCCCGGATTAAGGTCGCTCCGGAAGCGATGATATCATCAACAAGGATGGCACGTTTACCTTCCACATCACCGATAACGTTTATCACCTCGATATCCGTTCCCTCCGGTGCTCGACGCTTCTCCAGCACCGCGAGAGGAAGATTAAGCTGCTCGGCGAGCATACGAGCGCGGACCGTGCCACCAACGTCGGGGGAGACAATGACCGTCTCGTCGGAACCCGTGATCGTCTCATGAAAGTAGCGAGCAAAAATCTGATGAGGGACGAGGTTGTCAACCGGGATATTGAAGAACCCTTGGATCTGTCCAGCGTGCAAGTCCATGGTGAGGACGCGGTTTGCCCCGGCGGTCTCGATCAGGTTAGCAACAAGACGAGCCGAGATTGGGACGCGCCCCGTGTCTTTCCGATCCTGGCGCGCGTAACCATAGTAGGGAATGACCGCTATCACCTTGCGCGCGGAGGCACGTCGTAGGGCATCTATGATAATCAGAAGTTCCATCAAGTGGTCGTTGACCGGCGGACAGGTCGGTTGAATAACAAACACATCGGCCCCGCGAACCGTCTCGCGGATCCGCACTCGAATCTCTCCATCGCTGAACCGCTCGATAGCGGTATCACACAGGTTGATCCCTAAGGATGAGGAGATCTCCTGAGCCAGTGCCCTGTTGGCGTTTCCACTGATCAGTTTGAGTTCCCTACCGATCATTTTTTTTCTCCTTCTTGTGCTGTTTATTCACCTGACGAGCGCGCCCCAGGGCGAGGGCTCCTGGTGGAACGTCCTGCGTGATGACCGAACCAGCGCCGATTATCGCCCCCTCACCGATCGTGACCGGAGCCACAAGGGAAGTGTTACTCCCAATAAACGCCCGATCACCGATCGTCGTGCGGTGCTTTTGCTCTCCGTCGTAGTTGCAGGTAATCGTCCCCGCACCAATGTTCACTCCCTCACCCACCTCAGCATCACCGATGTAGGCGTGATGCCCGACCTTTGCCCCGCGCTTCACCCGTGCGGCTTTCACCTCCACAAAGTTGCCAATCCGCGCATCCGGCCCCACGTCCGCCCCAGGACGCAGGTGAGCGTACGGACCGACTGTGGTGCCCGCTCGGATCCGTGCCCTCTCAACGACGGAGTACCAAACGCGACATCCCTCTTCCACACTCGAGTTATCGATCCATGTATCCGGGCCGAGCGTGCAGTTCTCACCGACCGTCGAATCCCCGTGCAAATTGGTCCCGGGAAGGATGATTGTATCGGCACCGATTGTTACCTCGCTCTCGATATAAGTCCGTGTCGGATCGACGATTGTCACCCCCGCAGCCATCAACTCCTCCAGTTTCTGAAGGCGCATCAGTCTATCGGCCACGGCTAACTCGGCACGAGAGTTGATCCCCATAACCCTCTGCGAATCCTCCACCTCAACAGCGAGGACATGCTTCCCTGCCACCCGGTAGCGGTCAACCAAGTCGGTCAGATGGTACTCTCCCCGCGCATTTATGGTATTTAGAGAGGCGAGCGATTCCCATAAGAAATCATCATTTTGCACGCAGTAAATCCCGGTATTAACCTCGTCGATCTCAAGCTCTTCCGGGGTCGCGTCGCATGCCTCCACGATCTTGATCGGACGTTTATTCCCGTCGCGAAGCAGGCGGCCATAGGCTTCCGGCTCTTCAAGGACCATGGTCAGGACGCTGAGTTCCGCCTCATGCGCAACATGACGGGTGAGGAGGCCTTGAAGAACCGCGGTAGAGAGTGAAGGAAGGTCGCCAGGAACGATTAAGATCGTCTCGCCGTGGGCCCGTCCCTTTGCTTGCAGAACGGCATGACCTGTGCCGAGCTGCTCTTTTTGCTCGACAAGCTCAACGAGTTCGCTGCCCAACTCAGCCCACGCCTCGTCAGCGCAGTTGTTAACCACAATAAGGATCTGGTCAGGGGCAATCCCTTTAACGGCCCGAAGGGCATAGCTTAAGATTGGCCGGCCACAGACACGGTGAAGCACCTTAGTCCGCCTCGATCTTATGCGGGTCCCCTTACCGGCTGCCAAGATAATCGCAGTCAGACCATATGCCATCGAACACCCGCAAGAATGATACGCTAGAAGTGGGAAATTGATCAACCCGATACTGGTTGCGATGGAAAGAGTCGCACCGGTATACTTCGCAAGAAGACTTCCAAATAAGGAGGTGGACGATGGCGACTAGGATCTTCTCCGGGATTCAACCGACCGGGACGTTACACATCGGAAACTACTTTGGTGCGATCCGGAATTGGGCCGCGCTACAGGCCGATCATGACTGCGTTTACTGCATCGTTGACTACCACGCGATCACGATCGATATCGACTCGAAGGCACTGCGCGCCGCGTCGCGCGCGATAGCGCTTGACTTGATGGCCTGCGGCATCGACCCTAAAAGGTCGATACTGTTTATCCAATCGTCAGTTCCCGAGCACACTGAGCTTGCCTGGATCCTTGGCTGCATCACCTCCTACGGCGACCTAGCGCGGATGACCCAGTTCAAGGAGAAATCCGCGGGGAGAAAGTTCATCTCGGCGGGGCTGTTCAACTATCCGATCCTACAGGCGGCGGACATCCTCCTCTACAAAGCGCGGGGGGTTCCTGTGGGCGAAGATCAGGTACAGCACCTCGAGCTTTCCCGGCGGATCGCGCGACGGTTCAACGCTCGCTTCGGCGAGTTCTTCCCTGAACCTGAGCCGATTGTGGAAAAGGGGGCGCGGGTCATGTCACTGGCCGATCCGACGCAGAAGATGAGCGCAAGCGCGGGTGAGGTAAACACCATCGGAGTGATGGAAGAGGAGTCCTCGATCCGCAGGAAGGTCCGCTCCGCTGTCACCGACACCGGCCTTGTCGCCGG
>JAGLXM010000324.1 GCA_023132915.1 Candidatus Bipolaricaulota bacterium | reverse complement strand
TTCGCCTTCATCCTGCTAGCATTCCTTACGCTGGGAGGCCCAATTGGAATGCGAAGGCGTTATCGGCGGCTTACAGCCTCTCACAGCACCGGATATGAACGACTCTTCGTTGGACTAGTTCCGGGTACTATGTTCCTGAAGACTTCTGGAACGGGAACGGATGCCCTAATGCGAGAATTTTTGGCTATAGTATTTATTCTGATAATAGGCCCTGCGTTGGTCAACTACGCGACGTGGCTCGATCTTGAAAAGCAAGCTTACAACATTCCATCTGAAGTTCAAGCAGCTGATATTGGATTGCCCGATTTCATCTATCAATCTGTAGTAACAATTACAACTGGTTCTGGCTATATAAGTCCTAAGAAAACGTCTGTGCAGTTTGTATCAGCGTTCCAGATCGTCCTGGGTTGGATGTACTTGATCGCTTTGTTTCCCCTTCTGCTGTCATCGGTCCAACGGAGAGCAAAATTTGAACTACGTTGGCACAGGTGCACATCGGCAAGGGGAGGGATGCTTGGTACAGTTGTACGCTCGGGGCTCGATTCATTGCGGAAACGACGCTCTGCCGCCGGATCATGGTCTTCAAAACTTTCACATGACTCTGCAGCTACGTACTTCGCGTTATGGGCGCTTGAAGCGGCCGAACGGCACTTACCTATCTCCCGAGAAGTCAAGATGATACTGGAGTCACAAGCACGTGGCGCAACGCTGGTGCACAACGACAATCTGGCGATTTTCTTGGGGAAATTGCATGATTTTAGGCAAGACAACTCAGCAAACGAAGAGGTCCAGAAGTTAATTTTGGATATCTGCGACAAGAATGCGTTTGAGGAGAGCCAAGAGAATTTTCTGAAGTGGCTTGGTCTATTGTTGTTCCAAGATTCTTCCATAAATAGCCATCAGGAATTGCTTTCGGTGAAGCTGCCATCAGTTGAGGATTGGGAACGTCATTATGGAAGGCATTGGTCTACGTATGCTATGGTCGCAAGGCTAGTTTACACACATTTTAATGGATATGGCCCCGAAGCTAAAGAACTCGCGAAAAAATTGGTACGTGCTCGATCCGATTCCGTCAGTTGGTTCGGAGACTGTTTGTTGACTTCTTTGTGTGTGCTGGCCCTTGCGCGGATAGATAAGCAACGAACAGTGTGGCACGCGGCAGCTTTGTGGCTGGCGGAAGTAACAGTGGAACATGAGTGCATGCCTCTTGTTCGTAATCTAGATGTTTGGCACACAGGTTTAGCGCTTGAGGTTCTGCACTTGGGGGGAGCGATACCTGAGACAGCCCTTCAGTGGCTCATGAAGCAGTTTCACAAAACACCGATGGGCAGTGGGTGGTCCTGGACATCGGAGTCTGGAATTATCTGCCTTGACTCCACATCGACTGTAGTTCGCACGATTCGTGCCCTTGATGTCAAAGATATCATGGTGCATAGGTACATTGAGGCTGCTCAGTTGACGCTTTTTGAAGCGAGAAGGCAGATTACAGAAGGATCATTGAAGATGCCGACATTCATAGATTCTGAGGAGG
>JAGLXM010000323.1 GCA_023132915.1 Candidatus Bipolaricaulota bacterium | reverse complement strand
GTCCAGTGGAAGCGGGGCTTCCAGGAGACGAAGACAGGATGTTTCATCTGTTTAAATGCCTCCTCGATCCGGTACTGCCCCCGATAAGCCGCGACGATCTCCTCGTTGGTCCAGCGGTGGTTGTCCGTGAAGAGGATGGTCTTCCCGAACTGCCTGCGGTGGAGCCGGGCCACGGCAGCGGTGTCGGTGCTGAAGTTTAACACGACGTGGCCGTCCTGTTCGAGAACTTCCACGTCGAATAACTCGGAGTGGTATTGCCACGAGAGAATACGGTCAACCTGTTGCTTCACTGAAGCGACCGTCGGCTTGCGGCCACACTTTACCTTGCCGCTCGCCCGCCTGGCCAGGCGATTCTTCAGCTTCCGGAGCTCCTTGCGCTTCTTTTGTAGCTGCCAGCCAAGTCCCCTCACCTGCGCATCGAAGAGGTCCTCGTTGAACGTCACCACGATGGTCCGCTCCTGTCCGAAGACCTTCTTGCGGGTGCGGTAGGCCTGTACTTGCTCGAAGCACTCCCCCTTAAGGGGCTGATACTTGCTGCGGGGAACCTTGAGCAGATCCTGGTACTGGCTAGGAACCAACGAGCCTACAAAGTGGAGCGGGCTTCCATCCACACGCTCGAGGTTCGCCCCAGAGTTGTTCCCTTTGTCAAAGATCAGTGTGACCCGTTCACACTGGTTGGCTACCGCCTTGTGGCGCTCGATCAGCTCCTCAACCACCGATCCAAACTGAGTGGTGTCATTGATGTTGCCACCATACAGAACGTGGAACAGGGGGATATGGAATTCTTCGGTCACCATCAGGGCCAGGCCCACCTGGCGCAGATCGTTGCGCTTCTGCTTGCTACGTCCCCGCTTGGCTAACTCGCTCTCAGTGCGGGTATCGATGTAGGTGTAGAAGTTGGTGGCGTCATAGATGAGGCGTCTGAGGTCGAGCTTGAACTCCCGTACAATGTAGGCAGCCAGGTCCGCCTCGATCGCCTTGATCTCCTCCTCCCCCAGGTACCCCATGTGGTCCCAGAAACGCTGGCTGGTGAGCAGATACTTGTTCGCTGGAATCAGCCGCCGTAGGGCCGTAGTCTGGTACCACTCAGCGAAGCCCTTCTTGCTGGTGGGGGCGACCACCCGGTTGATGGCAGCCAGTTCTATGTAGGTGCCCACCGACAGCCCCTGGTCCCGCTTGGGCACGTGCCTGTTGATGATCTCGCGCAGCTGGATGCGCTGAGACATGGCGAAGCACGCGGCCACCCCACCGAACTCCGCGACGATCACCTTCTTCGGGGTCGGCGCCTTGGGTCTGCCAGTCATCGCCTCGACAATGGCGTCGGCCTTCCCGAGGTACTTCTGCCAGACGATCTTCGGCCTTCCCTCGACCCAGGCGCACTCCCGGGCATACCAATAGGTGTGTTTGCCGATCTTCTTCTTGATGAGGCTCGCCATGGCTTAGGTCATAGCATAAAATGTCTACCTTGTCAAGTGGCGAGGCACAGAAAGTTATTTTCCCCAATTTTTCAAGCTTATCATGCGAGTCTGATACTTGGCTCCGGGCTATGTTTGTAGGATTTTCTTAGGTCATAGGTTTTGGCCCCAGATCCTGGGTCCATTGCCGCTACTCTGGAGGTCACCCACCGTTCCGGAACCCTCATGAAATCAAGGATTGAGAGTAGGCGGACCACCTTGACAGATCACACAGGGCAGGTTCTAACCCCTCATAAGTAGGAAAGTCACGCTAGATCAACATCTATTATTCTACTCCGTATAGGAACCTTGACAACCCTTTCTTATCTTGGAGCGTAAATGTTATCCGTTTTTCCCACAGGTGCAATGACTACTACATACTCAGCGTAACCTTGTATTGAAGCAATCTGTGACCGATCTGGTTATGAAGGAACAGGCGTGCTCACCGCAGTTGAATCGAGAACTGGCGGACGTAAGTCTTTGGTGTGATTCTGACCTCAGGTGTGCCTGC
>JAGLXM010000322.1 GCA_023132915.1 Candidatus Bipolaricaulota bacterium | reverse complement strand
AACGGGTCCATGCTAATCGAAAGCGTAATACCGCCGAACTTGGGAGGGAAGGGAGTAAGGGTTACGGAGCCGCTGATGCCTACCTTGTCCCACAGCTTGCCCGAGAGGTTTATTGTCGTGTTGAAAGCCGTCGTTCCGGTCGTCTGTGTGGCCGTCTTTGTGAACGAGAAGCTCGTGCCGAGCATGACCGACTGAAAGGCCGTACCGCCAAGATTCATGTCCGCCAGTTTGATCCCGCTGATGCCAAACCGGGCAAAAAAGTTGCCTGGCCGAACGCTGCCAGTGGCAGAGTACCCCTTAATGCTTCTTCCTGACGAGGACGCGTTTATTCCGAGGCTCGCACTCACCGATACACCCATCTGCGCACGCCAGCTTGCGGAGATCAAGCTTCCAATGGCGAAGCTCTGACTCTGCACCGGGTAATACAACGGAGTGTAGGAAGATCCGGGGTTGGGAAAGTTAACATCCTCCAGCATCATCAGGGTCTTGACGTTGAATCCAGCGATGGAGGTTGAGAGGGTTACCCGCGCCTTGACGAACATGATGTCCCCCGGCGGGATGACCACCGAGTTCGGGAGGTTGTTCACATCTATGACTGCCTCGAACGGAACGGCAAACCACATCTCGGGGACTATGCTCAGCTTGTCGAACGTAATCTCGTAGAAGGGCAACTCGCCAAGGTTTATCGGTGTCTTGAACACCAGATGCTCTGGCCCAGCCGTGTTCACCACTGCATCTATGTTCAAGTGAGCGAAGCCAAGGTCAACGTCCAGGATGAGGTTCGATGCGATGGCGAACTCCAGCATGACAAACTCACTCGGCGTATCCAGCTTGATCTCGCCCGTTAACGTCGTGGGAATCCGCCGAGCAACAAGATCAAGGCCGAAACGCCCAGAGAGTTGCGCCACTGTCGTGACCCCTCCCCAAATCACGACCACGATCAAGAGCAGGATCCCGAAAAAAGCCCTCTTAGACATTCCCAACCTCCCTTCTCCTAACTGCCGTGCTTCCACCTTCCTGTAGCGATTTTCTAAAACGTAAACGCCCTTCGATCACTCGAAGAGCGTCCCAAGAAATATAACCGCATAGCATCGCTACAGTCACCAGCTCTCCTCAACCCCAGCAGCCCGGCTATCTCGTCAGATCCGTGGCTTTGTGCCCCTGCCTCCCAGCAGGTTTACCCTTTTCAGGATCTACCCCCAATGTTTATATGTTTATGCTACACCCGAAACATCGTTCAG
>JAGLXM010000321.1 GCA_023132915.1 Candidatus Bipolaricaulota bacterium | reverse complement strand
CACTTTATTGATCGTTCCTGCGAT
Organism: Candidatus Bipolaricaulota bacterium; assembly: GCA_023132915.1. GTDB lineage: Bacteria > Bipolaricaulota > Bipolaricaulia > UBA7950 > UBA9294 > UBA9294. Next base: position 4,514 of record JAGLXM010000321.1, on the reverse strand, counting down.
CCGAGCCCCACTGGTGCGATCATCCATGTGGCGTGGGACTTCGGAGATGGAACGAGCTGCCCAGGCTTACCAGGCTGCTGCGGTGACGGGGATATCCACTCTCCTACTCACATCTACGATGTCCCCGGCCTCTACACCGTAACCCTGATCGTGATCGACGAGGAGGGTGCACTGAGCAACATTTCGCGGACACTTAGGGTAAAAGAGTAGAAAGGTAAATGTGTTTTGCCCTACCGCGATGTGCGCGAGGTCTAAACAGCAAGGCGGTAACCGAACCCACGCACAGTGAGTACGATCTTAGGATGGGCCGGATCCTCTTCTAGTTTCTTGCGCAACAGATAGGCGTACTTCTGTACATCCTGTGAGGTAGCGTACGTACTCTTCGGCCACAGATGCGCCAGGATCTCTTGACTTGAGAAGACCTTCCCTGGTTTGGAAGAGAGTAGCTTCAGTAAGCTATACTCCTTCGGAGAGAGAGAGACTGTCTCCCCCTGCACAAATACCTGCTTACGAACATCGTCGATCGAGAGTCCCACCTGCTTTAACTGCGTTTTGTAACGGCGCAGGACTGCCTCGATACGGGCTTTCATCTCCTCGAGGTCAAACGGCTTTTTGATGTAGTCATCGGCTCCTTGAGAGAGTCCCTTGACTTTGTCATCTACTCTTCCAAGAGCGGTCAGCATGATCACCGGTGTATCGCTTTGTCTGCGGATCTCTTTAAGAACCTCCCATCCGTTTTTCCCTGGAAGTATTACATCTAGCAGGACTAAGTCTGGCTCCACCTCGGTGAACTGCCGCAGTCCTTCGATTCCACTAGTGGTGGTGATCACCTCGTACCCCTGTGAGGTGAGGAAGGCGCGAAGGATCTCTAAAATGTCAGACTCATCCTCAATGGCCAGGATCCGCATTCCTACCTCCACAAAGCCATCCTCAATGAAAAGGCTAGCCTTTGTTTTGCACGGGCAGCGCTTTGGGCAAAGTGAAGGAGAAGGTACTCCCTTTCTCCTCTCCGGGGCTACTCACCAATACCGAACCGCCCGAAACTTCTACTAAGCGCTTAACGATGCTCAACCCCAGGCCGGTTCCACCGTCTTCAACTCGCCGCGCGGCCTCGGTGCGGTAGAATTCATAGAAGATCCGTTCCTGTTCCTGCAGGGGGATGCCGATTCCGTTATCTGCTATGTCCACACGCACAAACTCGCCCGTGTCACTGAGAGTGATCGCGATTCCTCCCCTAGATGGGGTATAGGCCATGGCGTTTGCCAAGAGGTTTATCAAGATCTGTTCGACCGCATTTGGATCGGCGTGAACCGTCGCCCGAAGGTGCTCTTGATCCCAGGTCAGGCTCTGTCCCTTCTCATCCATCTGCGGCTTGAGCGTCTGGAGGACCTTCTTCAAGATTGCCCCCAGGTCAACCTCCTTTGCGGAAAGGCGGACCTCCTCTGACTCGATTCGCGAAATAGAAAGCAGCTCAGTGAGGAGGTTATCCAGCCGTTCAGCCTGGGCATGGATTCTTTTCACTTTCATCCTCTGTTCGGCGCTCAGGCCTTTCTCCCTTATTAAAAGATCGGCGAACCCTCGGATCGCGGTGAGCGGGGTCCGCAACTCGTGCGAAGTCGTGGACAAAAGGCGACTCTTTTCATGGTTCAGACGCTCTACCTGAGTGGTGTAGTCCCGCAGCTGCTGCTCATTTTGCTTCCACTCCGTCACGTCGTGCCCCACTATTATCACCGCTGTTAAGTTCCCGCCGCTGTTAACCAGGGTTCGGCCGGACCATGACATGACGCGCTCTTCGCCGGCTTTGGTTTGAATGTTCGATTCGATTTTCCGAAAAGACTTATCTTTGACGGGCTTTTGCTGCCACATCGCTTGCATCTCTCTCTGCAAGATGGAATTCAGCTGGAGCCGCTCCCAAATCTTATCGTTTCCGAGAACCTCCTCACGTGAATGACCACTGATTCGCTCCGCTTCATCGTTCCAGATGAACACCTTCCCTTCCGGATCCAAGACAAAAATCAAAGAGTCCGCCAACTGAAGGAGCTTCTCATTGAACTCATGCAATCGACGCAGCTCCACCGCTGCACGCTCCTCCTGCGTAATGTCGCGAATAAGACAGAGGACCCCCGTACATGTCCCCGTTTCATCAACAACCGGGGTCTTAGAGAGATGCAACCACCTCTTACCTCCTGTTCCCCTGGTTTCCCAATCCTGAGTTTGTGGTTTGCCCGTCTTCATTGCCTTGACATCGCTTCGGCGGTGTCTTTTGGCTTCGGAAGTGGGGAAGAGATCGAAGTCTGTTTTCCCGACGATTTCTTTTGCAGGCTTACCCAGAAACCGGCAAAAAGCCGGATTTACAACCTGGTAGACAGAATCCCGATCCTTTAGGACGAGAAGGTAAGGCGTGCCAGCGAAAACTGTCTTTAACAAGTTTTGTTGTTTTAGCCGTTCTTCTGTAGCGCTCATCGGCTGGTTTGTTTTGCGAACGCCCTTGGAGGAGCCCGGGATCTTAAGGACTCGAAGTCTCTTCAAAGTGGCAATCTGGCGGTGGAACCCCGCAAGTTTCTTTTTGAGCTTGCCCCTCGTGCTTAAGTCGTTCATTAAACTGTCCTTGGCAGTAGATCTGATAAACGTTTGTTAAGTAATCTTACTAGCATACAAGAAGAATCAAAACATTTGAAAATATTCCATCCTTTTCATCATCATTTAAACATCTGTTGTCACAGTTTTTTCTTAAGACCCCCCACGGAAGGAGATAGCATGAGCGAAAGGTCACTCGTGCGTCTCCTGCTCACTCTCTACTTCGCGGCTTCTTCGCAGAAAGGTGGGAACTTCAAGGTCTTCGCCCGGCTTGATCCGCTCTCGGCGCGGTAGGCGTTTTCTTTTTAGCTCCTCCTCGATTGACTCCTGAAAGTCGGCAGCGATCACGGTGATCTTGATCCCGTTTGTCAAGCCCTGCTGTACGACCGCGCCGAAGACGAGGTCACACTCCGTTGCTGCGACTCGGCGAATCAGGTCGGCCGCTGCCGTCACCTCGCTCAGGGTCATATCCTCCCCCCCGGTGACGTTCATGATCATCTTCCGCGCTCCCCGGATCGATCCACCTTCCAAGAGCGGATTAGTGCTCGCCAGCTTCGCTGCGGTGAGGGCTCGTTGCTCCCCACGGGCCTCTCCCATCCCCATCATCGCCTCTCCCGCATCGGCGAGGACGTTGCGGATGTCGGCGAAGTCGAGGTTAACCAAGCCGCGAACTGTGATGAGATCGGAGATCCCCCGTACCCCTTGGTGGAGGATTCCGTCGGCCAACTCGAACGCCTTAGTCATCGCCAGCCCTGTGGCCGCTGTTTCCAGGAGACGATCGTTGGCGATGACGATCAGTACGTCTACCGCCTCTCGCAGCTGCGTAAGCCCCTCTTGTGCGCGAGCCTGGCGGACCGTACCCTCGAATGAGAACGGCTTGGTGATCACCCCGATCGTCAGCGCCCCGTTCTCCTGGGCGATCTCGGCGATCACCGGTGCGGCGCCTGTCCCTGTCCCGCCTCCCAATCCGGCGGTGATGAACACAAGGTCCATCCCTTTAAGGAGCGAAGCGATCTCCCAGCGAGACTCCAACGCCGCCTTTCTTCCCTTTGCCTCATCTCCACCAGTACCGCGGCCACCGGTGATATCCAGGCCGAGCTGGAGAATTTCGTGTGCGCGAGAGATCCCCAGGACTTGTTTGTCGGTGTCGGCCGCGATCAGTCTCACCCCCTGCAGGTGCTCCTCGTGCATCCGACCGACCGCATTCACCCCACCGTCGCCGACCCCAAGCACCGCGATACGCGCGTTTACTCCTCGCTGTAGGCGCTGCTCCTGTGCCCGCTCGACCAACGGGGGCTCGCCGATGACGAGGCGGCGCGGTCCGATCACCCGGGCGATCGTCTCCTCCAGTTTGGCCTGTTTGCGCTGGCAGTACTCCTTTTTGAACTTGCTGTCTACAGCGATGGTGATCTGTTCGTCATTAAGGGTGATCGCCTGGGGATCCTTGGGCAGACACGCCTGTAGGATGCGGTCTTCGATCGCTTCTAGCACCTCACGCCAGCGTTCCCGCAACCCCCCTTCCTGGTATAAACTCTCTTGATAGTCCTTCTCTGACATCTTCTTCTCTCCTAGCATCATTCTCTATCGATATGGGAGAAAAGTCAACAAGGACGCGTGATCAGGGATGCGGGTGGTCTTGCCGGATGAGGGGCAATCCTCTATCATCGGGAGGAGTAGGAAATGAGTGTTTCTTCGGTTTGGCACGTATTGAAGTGGGTCCTGGCTGCACTAGCCGCTGGGTTTATCGGCCAGTTTGGTCGTGTCCTCGCCATGCGCTTGATCGCGCGACGCCGCAAAAAAAAGGACACTCAAGCGAACAATACCGATGGAGGGATGACTCCATCACCTGAGTTCCTCCTCAACCAGGAGGAGGTTAAGGCCTTGGTGAAGCTGGAGAAAAAGCGCGCCAAAGCGCAGGTGAAAAAAACAAAGAAAAA
>JAGLXM010000320.1 GCA_023132915.1 Candidatus Bipolaricaulota bacterium | reverse complement strand
TCTCTCCCACAGGTGAGATCTTAGATATCTACAGCATGGTCTACCCAGTCCCGTTCGGTGAATATATCCCGGGAAGGAGGTTGTTAGCGAAAATCGGCCTTGGCAGCTTTGCCGCCTCTTTCCTTCCTCAGGACCTCGCACGCGGGGAGGGGCTCATTCCAATTGGAGGGATCGGCACGCCAATTTGCTTTGAGTCAACCTTGCCTGCTGTTACACGAGGATTCGCCGCTAATGGTGCCACTCTGCTTGCCACGGTGACCAATGACGCCTGGTTTGTGGGAAGCTCCGAATTGCGTGCACACTTCGCTTGTGCGGTCTTTCGCGCGGTGGAGAACCGGCGCTATCTGATCCAGGCGGCAAACGGAGGAATCTCCGGCATTATCGACCCGCGGGGAAGGATTCTAAGAGAGGTCACAGGTGAAGGAATAATCTCGGCTGAGGTAGTGCAAAGGGAAGATCGATCCCTATACACACACTGGGGAGAATGGCCTCTCTACTTGGTGTTCGCTGCAGGAGCGCTTCTCACGCTGGCGGTGAGGAGAAAGACACGTCGCTAAGACAAGGATCGCTAGGGGCGGGGAGGACCCCGCCCCTGCGGTCGGGTTCTATCTTCTCGTAGCTGGTGTTACGTTATTCCCCGTTGTCGAGGTGAGCTGTGTCACTGCCCCGTCTGAGAAGGAGACCTTGTACAGGTTGACTGCGGTCCCAACCTTCCTGGCGAAGGCGAGCCCGGAGTTGTCCTCCAACCAGTAGGGACAGAACTCATCTTTAGCCGTATCAGTGATCTGTCCCGACGTAACGGAGCCTGTGATGAGGCTGTTGACGTACACCTCCAGGGTCTCGACGTCCGTTCCGTCGGCGTCCATGACGTAGATGTCGATGGCTGTGCCTTTGTCGGTGGAGAAGGCGATCTTCGTCCCATCCGGCTTCCACGCCGGCTTGGAGATCCCGCCCGGAAGTTTAAGGTCTCGGGTCAGCCCAGCGATCGCCGCTGAGGCGTCCCCGTAATGGTCAGTCGTCGCGGTTGTGGGATAGAGTTGGGCGGCGCTACTCCCGTTCCACTTCCAGATTGAGGTTCCGGTACCTCCCGTGCTCTTGGAGATAAACACGAGGACATTCGCATCCACCGGTGAGTAGGCTGGAGCCCAGGATGGGGTCTGCGTGATGAGTTCTGCCGGGCTCGACCCGTCCGCGTTCATCGTGTAGATCTCCCACGTGGTGTCAGACGGGGTCTGGGCAGCGTTTGAGGCATACGCAATCTTGCTCCCGTCGTACGACCAGCTCGGCTGGATCTGGTTAGAGGCGGTCTGAGTCGTCAGTTTTGTGTTGTTTGTACCATCTACCGTCATCGAGTAGATGTTCCATGTGGTTCCATCGTCTGCCGCGTAGGCGATCTTTCCCCGTGTATTACGCACAAGGTCGGGGAAGAATTCATCGGATGTGGTATCACGCACCGCGATCTCATTACTGCCGTCACCCTGCATTCTATAGATGCCGTAGTTTCCACCTCGATCACTGGCAAATGTGATCATCACCGGACCGATGGTGACAGTGTCAGTATCCATGCCGGTGCGGCCGTCGTTATCGGTAATAGTGAGGGTAACGGTAAAGGTACCCGCCACCGTGTATTCATGCGTGAACGTCCCAGTGGGCACTGTCGTCCCGGTCTTCTTGGCCGATCCATCTCCATAGTCAAGCTCATAGGTCGCGATCGTCCCATCCGGGTCGGTCGACCCGCTGATGTCGAAGGTGACCGTCACTGGCACCTC
>JAGLXM010000032.1 GCA_023132915.1 Candidatus Bipolaricaulota bacterium | reverse complement strand
GAGGGCGCCCCTGTCACTGCAAAATTCAATGGTAGACCCCGAGCTTCTCGTCACTCGCTCTTTAGCTTTCTCAATAGATCGATCCCGTTGGCATTGATTTTGACGCGCAGCGCTGTCGGTCTGCCTTTAGCATCCTTTTCGATATGGCCCAATACCAATCTGTTCTGCGGATGCTCGGCAAAAGGTGTTTCGCTAGCATAGTTGTACGCAGCTAGGATTGCCTCTCCAGATGGTCGTTCATCGGATTCTGGTTTGGTCAGGTCTATATACACGTAAGGGTTGTCTGGTGAAGCATCTTTATGCATAGAGCAAGTCTCTAGCAACCAGATGCGCACATCATTTTCCGCCCATTTTTTGGCCAATTGACTCGCCATCCTTGTCGAGTTAAGTGGTTGTAGGATAACAGGGGGAATGGACCAAAGTCAATTGTTACGTACCAGTATACAAATGGGGTTAGGCTTGCAATTCAGCACGAGCGTCGATAGGCTGAGCTCATGGCTCGACCGTTGCGGATCGAATACCCAGGCGCGCTGTACCACATCACCTCTCGCGGAAACGCCGGAGAGAAGGTCTTCCTCAACGATGAGGACCGGGAAGGCTTTCTTAAAGTGCTGTCTCAGGCCATCGGACGATTCAACTGGCTCTGCCACGCGTATTGCCTGATGTCCAATCACTATCACCTGGTCGTGGAAACAGTCGATCCCACCCTGGCGCATTCGGCTTGCCAGGACCTCGATGATTCCTGTCTAGCGCCGGCGGCGTCCCTTGGGTCGGCCGCGTGAGGACCGCCTCTTCTTGTTGCCCTTCTTGGGTGCAGGCCGTTTGCTGGTGCACTCGACGCAGTACACGGGGCGGTCGGTCAAGGGCAGGAAGGGGAGTTCCTCTATCTTCTTCCCGCATTCTGCACACTTGAGATCGAAAACACGTACGTCGTGCATCTTCCGGCCAGAGGCCATAAGCTCTCCTTCCAGAACCTTTCCACAGCACCCGTTGCTGCCTGTTGAGCCTACAGACATCCCCACAGTACCCGATGTGACGTGAAATTTACACCCACGGAACGCGGGAAGTGCCGATGTCTTCGTGAATATGGGTCAACTCAGGTCAGACGAGGCGGGGCGATCAGCGAGCTGGAGGACGGCGGGTTCCTCGTTGTCGGCCTCGTCCACAACGTGGTGACCGTCTG
>JAGLXM010000319.1 GCA_023132915.1 Candidatus Bipolaricaulota bacterium | reverse complement strand
TTTTCTGGGGGAAGAATAAGGGCGGGAGGAAATGCCCGTCCGATGACGGTACCCCAGGAATAAGCATCGGCTAACTTCGTGCCAGCAGCCGCGGTAAGACGAAGGATGCAAGCGTTATCCGGAATTACTGGGCGTAAAGGGCGCCTAGGCGGCTGAGTAAGTCACCCGTGAAAGCCCTCAGCTCAACTGAGGAATGTCGAGTGAAACTGCCCAGCTTGGGTGCAGGAGAGGAGGGTGGAACTCACAGAGTAGCGGTGGAATGCGTAGATACTGTGAGGTACCCCGATGGCGAAGGCAACCCTCTAGCCTGCTACCGACGCTGAAGCGCGAAAGCGTGGGGAGCAAAGGGGATTAGATACCCCCGTAGTCCACGCCGCAAACGATGTTCACTGGGTGTCGGTCGCTAATACAGATCGGTGCCGGAGCTAACGCGTTAAGTGAACCGCCTGGGGAGTACGGCCGCAAGGCTAAAACTCAAGAGAATTGACGGGGCCCCGCACAAGCGGTGGAGCACGTGGTTTAATTCGATGATAAGCGAAGAACCTCACCTGGGTTTGACATGCTAGTGGTAGGAACCGGAAACGGGGACGACTCTTGCCTTCGGGTAAGGGAGCTAGCACAGGTGATGCATGGCTGTCGTCAGTTCGTGTCGTAGGACGTTGGGTTAAGTCCCGAAACGAGCGCAACCCCTGTCGTCAGTTGCCAGCGGATAAAGCCGGGGACTCTGACGAGACTGCCGGTGAATAGCCGGAGGAAGGAGGGGATGACGTCAAGTCATCATGTCCCTTATGCCCAGGGCGACACACATGCTACAATGGGAGGTACAAAGGGCTGCAATGCCGTAAGGCTGAGCCAATCCAAAAAAACCTTCCTCAGTTCGGATTGAGGTCTGTAACTCGACCTCATGAAGCCGGAATCGCTAGTAATCGCAGGTCAGCCATACTGCGGTGAATATGTACTCGGGGCTTGTACACACCGCCCGTCACACCAACCGAGTGGGGGGTACTTAAAGTCGCTCTTTATAGAGCGCCAAGGGTAACCTCCGCAAGAGGGGTGAAGTCGTAACAAGGTAGCCGTAGGAGAACCTGCGGCTGGATCACCTCCTTTCTAGGGAGTAACCTGGACCAGCAGCGGTGACAGCGACCACGCTATCCCTTTTTACCTTTGCCATTCGTCCCCAGCGAAAGGTGACACAGGTTACCTTTTCTAACCGGAAACTCACCCTTGATGAGTCCTACCTTTCCTCCTTTTAAGCTCGGGAGCCTCATACCCTTAATCGGCAAAAGAAGGAGAATGAATGACACAAACCGTCGAGGAAAAGACAAGCTTCGAGCATCTATTGAGCCGGATGGGTGAGTCGATCCGCGTCGAGCGGGGGGAGATGATCTACCAACCGGGTAACCCTAGCAACTCCGTCTATGTGGTGGAGGAAGGCAGGGTGAAGCTTGCCTATCTAGACGAGAGCGGAAAGAAGTTAACCCTTGTCATCCTCGATCCCGGCGAGATCTTCGGGGAAATGTGCCTTGTCGGGGAAAAGCGCCGTCGCCATCTGGCGACCGCGATCGAGGAAACGGTGGTCCGCTGCATTGACCGGCAGGTGTTTGCCAACGCGATCAATGCCGTTCCGCCGTATCTTCAGTTGATGATCAAGCACTTCGCCCACCGCATGAATGAATTTGAGGAGACTCTGGAGGACCTCGCGTTCCGGGACATCCAGGGCCGACTCTCCCGCCAGCTCCTCAAGCTCTCTAACGATTACGGAGTGAAAACGAAGGAAGGGATCCTGATCGGTTTCCAAATCACCCATAAAGAGCTAGCTGACATGATCGGTTCAGCGCGTGAGAACACCACCCTCGCCCTAAACCGCTTCGAACGCGAAGGCATTCTCGACAAGAGCCGCTACCGCATCGTGATCAAGAATGAGGACGGGCTGCGCGAGAAGTGCCACGCGCAACAGAACTGATCACCGCTCCCTTTCTTTAAGTGTAGGCCCGACTAACCTCCAAGTCGGGCCCTTCAACTTCCAACTCCTCACGCGGTGCTGGGTGACGTGAAGTATGAGTCCCGAGACCACGATTTGGGCAATCCTGGCCATACAAGTAGTCTAGCATAGATGATCTGACAAGAGGGATCTCAAAGTGTGTGTCCGGAGCGCGTTTCGCTGGCAAATGGGGTATGTATTCCCCGATCCCTCGGATCGAGCAGCTTGAGGAGAATGCTCCAAGGGTAAAGAGCTCTCTCCGACTGTGACGAGTTCCCGGGCACTTGCACCGCCTGCTCCACACTGCTATGGTGGTAAGCTGGATGCGTGGCGAATCGAGGGGGCGAGGTATGCTACAGAAGCGAACTGATGGATCTGCAACGGCACCACATACGGCGGAGACCGTCAGCATGGCGCTCTTTTGCGATTTCGAGAACATCGCGCTCGGCGTCCGCGAGGCGGAGTTCCCGAAGTTCGACATCGACAAGGTGCTCGAACGTCTCCTGCTCAAGGGCAACATCGTCGTCAAGAAGGCCTATTGCGATTGGGCGCGCTACAAAGAGTTTAAGACGCCGATGCACGAGGCGTCGTTCGAGTTGATCGAGATCCCTCACGTTCGGCAGTCGGGCAAGAACTCGGCGGACATCCGGATGGTCGTCGACGCACTCGATCTCTGCTACACGAAGGAGCACGTCGATACTTTCGTCATCATCAGTGGCGATTCCGATTTCTCCCCGCTCGTCAGCAAGCTGCGCGAGAACAACAAGACCGTCATCGGCGTCGGAGTCAAGAACTCGACGTCGGATCTCCTGATCGCCAACTGCGACGAGTTTCTATTCTACGACGACCTCGTGCGACGCAAGAAGCCGGAAAAGAAGACGCGCAAAGCACCGGCCAAGAAGCCGA
>JAGLXM010000318.1 GCA_023132915.1 Candidatus Bipolaricaulota bacterium | reverse complement strand
CGGTCAAGACGCGAACCCTTCCTGCTAGCGAGGTCCTCTCCGTGCATCACAAAGGGCCGCTTGCCGCGCTGGAGGCAGAGAACTCCCTCACCAAGACCGCGCGGCCGCTCTTCAACTACGCCATAGAACGCGGATACCTGATCGCCGAAGGACCATTCCGGTTGGTTTACTTAGAGAAAGGAGACGAGCTCAAACAAGCCACCGAGGAGCACAGAGTCGAGCTGCAAGTACCGCTCTTCCTGTCGGAGTGGCTCGGCTATCTCTCGGAGGGGCTCAAGGAGGAGGCCGGTGACGAGGCACAGGAACGCGTCATGGCCGGGAGCGACGCCGTCCTCGAAGGGACCGAGATCTCCGAACGCATGACGTGGGTGAAAGGGGCGATGGAACGCTTGGATGATGCTGTGCCCGACCTGGAAGCACGCTGCCGCATCGTGTCAGGCTGCGCACATCGCTTTCCAGAGGTGCTCATCGACGAGATGAGACAAGCCTACCAGGAAGCAGGGAGCATCGACGAATTATTGGCCTCGATGCGGCGGGATCGCCCGAAGGATGGTCTGCCCGGCCCCGACTACCCAAAGCGCGTCGGCAATACTATCTACGAGGCCAAGCTCCCGCGCGATCCTAAAGGGTACAAGAGCGCCAAAACCGATCTAGAGCGCCGCATCAGCTACTGCTTCTGTCCCACGCTCAAAGCCGCGATGCGCTCGGGCGAGACGATCTCCCCCACCTTCTGCAACTGCGGAGCGGGCTGGTTTTCCCAGAAGTGGGAAGGGATCCTTGGAAAGCCTGTGAAGGTGGAACTGATCCGATCCGTTCTGAAAGGCGATGCCCTCTGCGAGGTAGCGGTACATCTTCCACCCGACGTGACGTAGCGACAGGTTGCCTTGCCGAGTTGGGTACATCGACTTCAGCGGGTGTTGTGTGGCACAGATATGTATATTAATATCGGAGCGCATAGGAGCGAAAACGATGATAGGTTCTGCGTTGACAAGGTCCGCAAGTTGGCATAATATGTTGCAGACTTGCAAACTAATCATTGTTCGGTGCAAGTGGAAGAAGAAATACTCACCTGCTCTGATCTCGAGCATACTGTAGTCCAATACGGTCTTCTAAGGAGGAATTGCTATGTCGAATACCTACACTGCAATAACAAAACAAGATGGGGATTGGTGGATCGGATGGATTGAAGAGGTACCGGGCGTCAACTGTCAAGAGAAGACTCACGAAGAGCTTCTCGAAAGTTTAAAGACGACCCTGGAAGAAGCTCTCGAGTTCAATCGACAGGAAGCCATACAGGCGGCGCAACCTGATTACACCGAGGAACCTGTCTCTGTATGAAGCGCAACGAACTTCTTAAGCATTTGCGCGAGAATGGTTACGTCTTCGTGAGAGAAGGTGGTAGCCATTCATGGTGGGCGCATCCAGGCCATAATAGGCGTTCGTCTGTGCCTCGGCATACTGAGATCAAGGACAATCTCGCTCGCAAGATCTGCAAAGATCTCGGAATCCCTTTTGTCAAATAGCACCGAACAAATCCTTCCAGTTGACTTTGCTTCGCCTCCGACTTCGCAAGGCAACTGAACTCCGCCGTTAAGCGCAGCACAAGGGAAACGTGCATTGGAGAAGACCTTATGGAATTGATTGACACTCACTGTCACCTGGATCACGAATACTTCAAAAACGACCGTGAACAGGTCGTGGAGCGCGCACGCGCTGCTGGCGTGAAGTGTTGGGTCAACCCATCGCTGCAATTCAAGAATATCTCTGCGGTGCTTGCTTTAACCGAACAGTATGAGGATTGTTACGCCGGTATTGGTATCTATCCACGATATTGCAAAGATTGGCAGTCCGCGGATATAGACCGGGTGCGCCAGGCTGCGCAACACAAGAAGGTCGTCGCCATTGGCGAAATCGGGCTGGATTATTACTTCAACATTAAGGCCTCGAAGGAGACACAATTCACTGTACTGGCAGCCCACCTTGAGTTGGCGGCGGAGCTGGGTTTGCTGGTTCTGTTGCACAATCGCAATCTTGAGACTTATACAGATACGCTGCAATTGGTGGCAGCGTCTCCACTAGGTGGGTGCGAACGCGTCGGTGTATTGCACCACTTTAATGCCGATTACGATATCGCCCGCCGTGCGCTTGACTTGGGTCTTCATCTGAGTTTTGCAGGCCCAGTGACCTATCCAAATGCCAAGAAGTTACCTGCCTTGGTCAGTAGACTGCCACTAGACCGTCTTCTCATCGAGACCGATGCCCCGTACATGCCGCCTCATCCATATCGTAGCAGTAAGCGTAGCGAACCAGCCCACGTGCGCGTAATTGCTGAAACTATCGCTGCAATCCACAAAAAGAGTGTTGAAGAGATTGCCGAGATTATAACCCAGAATGCTCTCCGCTTGTTTGATATGTAAAACCCGAGTTCTGGCCCCGATCAAAGCGTTCCTGCAGAGATGGTGTATTGGTAAGTTGTAGTTATTAAACCGTGCGAAATAAGCTTGACATTGTCATGATCATGAGATATAATTTTTCATTATGAAATACGATGCATGCAAGCTGACTCACAAGGAATTAACTGAATTGAGGAAACGAGGGGTAGCCAGCGTCCAAGCGGGAGAGAGCCCCGAAGTCGTCGCCCGTGTCTTCGGTATTTCTCGCATGACCATCTACAACTGGTTAGCTCTCTATCGCCGTGGAGGATGGCATGCCCTTGACGCCAAGAAGCGTGGTGGACGCCCCCCGAAGTTGAACGCCAAGGCCATACGCTGGGTGTACGACACCGTGACAATGAAGAATCCGTTACAGCTCAGATTCCCATTCGCCCTCTGGACGTGCGGCATGCTGGTGGATCTGATCAAGCGACAGTTCGGGATTTCACTGAGTCGTTCTTCGGTCAGCCGCCTGCTGAAACAACTGGGATTGAGTCCGCAACGTCCTCTGCGGCGGGCGTACCAACAGAATCCGGAAGCGGTAGAACAATGGCTAAAAGAGGATTTCCCCCGCATTCGTAAGGAAGCACAGGAAGTTGGGGCAACGATCTACTTTGCTGATGAAGCCGGTGTTAGGTCCGACTATCATTCCGGTACAACGTGGGGCATTAGAGGACAGGCCTCAGTTGTGTCTAGCACCGGGGCCCGCTTTGGGCTGAACGTCATTTCGGTGGTCAATCGCCAAGGGAAGTTGCGGTTCATGGTGTTCAATGGCCGTCTCAATGGCGATTTGTTCATTCAGTTTCTGCGCCGACTGCTATATGGAGCCAGCCATCCGATCTTCCTGATTGTAGACGGGCATCCTGCTCATAGATCTGCCGCAGTCAGGAAGTTCGTCGCTTCCACAGAAGGCAAGCTACGCTTATTCTATCTGCCTACGTATTCACCCGAACTCAATCCCGATGAACAAGTCTGGAATCACCTGAAGAACCACACGATTGGCAAGCAGTGCATAAATTCATTGGAACAGTTGACCAAAGCAGTTCACTCTCACTTGCGATCGATGCAAAGAAAGCCCGCCTTGATACGATCTTTTTTCCTTTTGCTGACGACTCAGTATGCCAGCTGATGTAAAAATAATTTTGCAACGATTAATAAGGCTTTTATGCTTTTCCATAGCCTGTGGTCTTGCCACAGGGTTCTTGATAGCAGCCTGAAACACCGGCCTAGCTGACTGTGATATGTGCACCGGGAGTTGTGCTAGGCGGGAGGAGCTGGCTAGATGGGGGAAAGGGGAGGATGAGATATCAAGAGGGGTTCTTCACGGGTATTCGGGGTGCGGACATCTATTATCAGTGCTGGTTGCCGGAGGACAAGCCTAGAGCTGTGCTGCTAATCGTCCACGGGTTAGCTGAACACAGTGGACGGTATATCTCACATTCCCCACCCATCACGGGTTCTCTCGGTGTAATTTCTGATGATGTGGGGTTTGCACCTTGTCTTTCCTCAGCAACGAGTCTTCGGTTAGTCCCAGAGCTTGCACGTACTGCCGCTGCTCGGAGGTCAATGGAACAGTGAACTGCCACTTCCCATCTAACTCGGCTACCAGCACTCCCTTGAACTTTGTTGTCATCATGAACGATGTTGGCGTCTGCGTAGGCTTCCTGTCCCAGCCGGGAATGGTCGAATCAGTGCGCTTCAAGTACTGACGCATCACGTGTTCCATGAGGTTCCAGACCAAGAGAGAAGTCAACAGAATGAACCCCAATACTTCAATGCGGTCCGGTCTCTTCAGGAAGATATCGTTGACGAACAGAGGATCCTTCAGGAAGCCGAAGTTACGCTCGATCCCGTGTTGTTCCTTGTAGGCCACGAGCACAGCGGCGGGGGAGTGGGCCATCTCGCCCACGGTGGGAGTGTTAGTCAGGAGAACAAAGCACCCTGAGGCCTCCCTGATCCGTTCAATTTCGTCCGAGCGCTCAACAACCTCTCCCTTAAGGATGTACCTGACCCTCGATACCTTGCGCTCTCCGTTCTTCGGAGGTCTGCCACGGGCATAGGTCACCTTCTCTTCCACCCTACATTCACAGGAATGGTAGAGCGCCTTCTTCTCGCGGAGCTTCCCGGCAGCAGCCTCGGCATCCTCACGGCAGAAGTAATTCACCTTCCCGGCTTTGTTCAGCATCACCTTAGCCTTCTCCCGTGATTCCCTCAGTTTGCGGGCAAGCTTCTTCTGCCTGCGCTTGTC
>JAGLXM010000317.1 GCA_023132915.1 Candidatus Bipolaricaulota bacterium | reverse complement strand
CGGTGTACTTATATCATTGTCGCAGTGTAAGGGAATTATCTCCAAGCACCGACCTGCTGATCACGAGGCACTCAGACTTTTCAGAGAGTGCTACGATCTTGAAGAGTTCTTTTCGCACTCAGACTACTTCTGGAACCATCCGGAGTACCTGCGTGCGTACAAGTATCACTATGCGTTTAGCCCCAAGCACAGCATCTTCATGTGCGGAGATGCCGCTCACCACTGGAAGCTGACACGCAAGTCGATCGTCGCCGGGGATGTTGTACCGGGATTGATTCGTGAGCATGGACTCACACCAGCAAAAGACTTTGACCGGGCGTTCGAGATGGCACTTGACATTGTCGGAAAGAAGCACCCCGATATTCTGGTACTTCCTAGGTTCTTTGCCGATCCTCGACCTGTCTTCGACGTGGCTTAAGGCAAGGTGCTATCAGCCAGAAGCAAAAAGATAGGTTGTCCAAATCAAGAAGAAGAGGTGGCTTAATGCTTGAGGGATGTTCGCAAGAATCCATGGGGAGTTTAGTGGTTGAACCCTTGAACTGTCGCGGTTGCCGAAGTTGCCAGCTGGCCTGTTCGTTCGCGAAGTCCAATGTGTTTAATCCGGCCAAGGCCATGATCATCATAGAGCGGGATGTGCAGACGGGTCATACAGCGCCGCTGATCTACCCCATCGGGTGCGACCTCTGTGGTGGAGATCCTGCCTGCGCCAAGGCGTGCCAGTACGGCGCGATTAGATACGATCGCAACGAGAAGGGATACAAGATCCGGGTATGCCCGTAGAAAGGAGAGTCCCAGTGTCTCGTCCGAGCAGTTGGATTGTGCATGTTGACTTGTCGAGCAGAGAAGTTGAAAGGAAGCCAGTCAAAGAGGGGGCCAATAGTGCTTTTCTAGGAGGATCTGGTGTTGGCTGGAAGTTAATAGCAGACCACTTACAGGCCCATATCGATCCACTCTCGCCACAGAACCTTATCAGCATTAACCCGGGGATTCTTGTGGGAACGCTGACGCCAGGAACGCCGAAGACCACCGTGATCACGAAGTTCCCCACGATCGCGTCTGAGGACGGGAAGCATTACGTGGGGGCCTGCACGACTGGTGGTCGCTACTTTGGGCTCGCGCTCAAGCGCGCCGGCTGTCACCACTTGCTTATCACGGGAAAGGCCGATCACCCGGTTTATCTGCGAATCCGGGATGGTGGAGCAGATATCGTTGACGCTCGAGGCTTCTGGGGGTACGGGATTGAGGGGGTCACAAACGACCTCGTTCGCCGAGAAGGTCCGGAAACGGGCACAGTCGTGATCGGAACGGCCGGAGAGAACTTGGTACGTCACGCCTTGACCATCGTTGACAAGACGAACTCACTGGGACGGGGCGGACTGGGAGCGGTGATGGGGTCGAAGAACCTGAAGGCCATCGTCGCTAATGGCACAGGAGATGTCAAGGTCGCGCAGCCGACTGAGTTCATGAAAGTTAGTGAAGCCCTTCGCAACCATGTCCTCCAATGGCCCAGACGGGAACACTGGATCGAGCTCGGTTTGGCAGCGGGGTGGGATACATTCAAGCATACTCAGTACCCGGGGATTTGGCCAAAGGACCGTTGGGACGAATTGTACGGCGAAAAGACTCGCATGGAGACCGTGGAAGATGTTATCCCCTGCAATTCTTGCCTCCTTGGCTGCCGTCTCAGGTGGAAGACCAAAGGTGGAGAGTATGATGGAGAAATCGGCTTCGGGTCTCCGTTCAGCAAGAGTGCGACATCCGGAATGCTTCTGGGGGTGGAGGATTATCGGAAGATGATTCACTTCGTGGCAGATGCCAACTCTCGAACGGGTATCGACTTTTATACGACGACCCGACTGATCGATTTTGTCACGAAGATGTATGAGCTCGGCCGACTAAATAAGGAAGATACGGGTGGTCTAGAGCTTAAACGCGAGTATTCAACCTACTTGAAGCTCTATGAAATGACAGTAAACCGTGAGGGTTTTGGTGAAATCCTCGCCGATGGATGGATGCGCTTAAAGCATGAGTTCAGCCTTGATCCGCAGGAGTATTGGTATGCAGGGATCTGCAAGGGTGTGGACTTCATCTACGATGCGCGGCCATCGAACTTCCATCCCCTCATGATGACGTTCTTCACCCGACCTCGGCCGCACCATGGGGGTTCTCATACGCGGACGAACAGCCGCAACAAGACCATCGAGGAGATTCGCGAGCAGGTCGAGCGATGGGGAATCGCCAAAGAGGTGGTCGATCGAATCTTCACGGAGGCACCGTACACCGGGAAGTTCAACGTTGGCCGTTACACCAGCCATATGGAGGACATGATGCGGGTCAAGAACGCCTTGGGCCTGTGCACGATCTACACCTATCAAGGGCTCATCTTCGGTGACGATATAACAAGACTCTACAACACCGCTAGCGGAGAGAGCTTCTCCGCGGGAGATCTGATCGAGCACGGTGAGCGGATCAGCAACCTGGCGAAGATGGTCAACGTGAAGGAGGGATTCACACGCAAAGAGGACAAGGTACCTGACTTGTGGTTCAGACCGATGGAATCTCCAGAGGGCCGCATTGAAATGCAAGACTACTACCAAACCAAGACTTTGACCAAGAAAGACGTCGATAGGCTCTTAGACGATTACTACGATGAGCGAGGTTGGGACAAAAACGGCGTGCCGATCAAGGCCAGACTGGAGAAACTGGGTCTAGAGTCTTATGTGTCAACGCCGTGAAACTTGAAAAAGCTTAAGCCTCTCCACAGAAAAACCGGGGTGGAGGCCCCCAAGGGAGGTGAGTGCTGACTAGGAAGTATAGAATCTAGGAAGCTGGGAACACGATCGAGGAGAAGGAATAGAAGTCTAGTAAGGAGGCGAGACAAATGGCAAAGCGTGTATTCGTTGGGTTAACAATAACCCTCTGTTTGCTGTTACTGATCGGTGGTGCTGTACTGGCGGAGAAGAAACCCGTTTCGGAGATGACGATCGGCTGTGTCATCAATACGCTGCGGCACCCGTACTACGTTCAGATCGTGGAAGGATACAAGCAGGCAGCCGCAGACCTTGGTGTCAACATCATCATCAAGGACCCCGACCAGGACTCGACCAGACAGATCGACATGATCGAGGAGCTCATCTACGTTCACAAAGTGGATGCGCTCTGCGTCGACCCCTGTGTGCCGGGGACCCTCGGGGCCATAATTGCTGAGGCCGCCGAACTTGGCATTCCTACCGTCAGCGGTGCCGGGCACAATGCCGGTGAAGTCTGCTTCGTCGGCAGCGATAACTACGTCGGCGCCCGGCTTGCCGGTGTGTATGCTGGGAAATGGTTGCAGGAGCACGTGGTCGGGCGGACCCCTGTCATAGCACTCCTCCAATCCACACGGTATCCCATCCCGAACCTACGCATGCCTGGATTTCAGGAGGGAGTGAGGGAGTTTGTCCCTGATGCGATCTTCGTGTGGCGTGACACTATCGCAAATAAGCTCGACGCCATGGAGAAGATGGAGGATATCCTTGCCCAGTATGATCGGGTGGATTGCACGTTTGGGATCAACGATCCCACCTCACTCGGAGCGCTAGCTGCCTGCGAAGCCAAGTTTGGCGCAACCGATATGGTTGCATGTGGGTTCGACTGCGATCCGGATGGGATTGCGACTCTTAAGGATGATGAGCATCCGGCGTACATGTGTGACGTCGCTCAGTATACCTATCTGATCACCAAGTGCATGCTGGTACAGGCGATCAAGACGGTCTGGGGCGAGGAGGTTCCACTAAGAATCTGGGCCCCCTGCCAGTTGGCGGAGCGGCACAACGTGGACGAAGTTGTTGGAACCGCTCCAGTGTACAAGATCTGTGAGCTAGGAGAATAGCAGAATAGGACGGTCTTGCCTGCCCTTATAAGGGCAGGCAAGACCGAGAATGGTGTTCCGTTTCGGTGAAGGCGTACCGGCTAAACTCCGATTCTTGTAACCATGACAGACGAAAGAAAAGGGCTCGTCCTGCTTAGAGCGACCGGTGTCACAAAACGGTTCCCAGGTGTGTTGGCACTGGACAGGGTGGACTTTGAGCTTCGCCGGGGCGAGGTTCATGCCCTTGTTGGGGAAAATGGTGCGGGGAAGTCCACCTTCATCAAGATTCTGGGCGGTGTGCTTCGTGCCGATGCCGGAACGATCGGATACGAAGGTAAGAGGATAGCCCATCTGGACCCTTATGCCGCGCAGATGTTGGGGATCAGCATCATCCACCAGGAATCAGAATTGGCCTTGCCGTTCAGCGCAGCGGAGAACATTTTCTTAGGCCGGCAGCCACGGCACGCCATCAAATGGCTCATCGACCGCAGGCGGATGCATCGAGAAGCGCAGATGTGGCTGGATAAGGTGGGAGCCAGGTTTAGGGCCTCTTCGTTAGTACGAGATCTGAGTATTTCTCAGCGACGACTCGTCGAACTCGCACGTGCGGTCTCGATGAACGCAAAGCTTCTTATTATGGATGAACCGACGACGGTTTTTACAGAACAAGAAGTGGAACACCTGTTCGAGATTGTTCGTTCCCTCAAAACTCACGGAGTCACAACGCTCTACATCTCGCACCGGTTGGAAGAGATCTATTCGATTGCCGACCGAGTTACTGTCTTGCGTGACGGCAAGGTCATCGCCACGATGCCGGTACAGAATGCAACCGAGGACAAGCTGGTTCAATGGATGGTCGGGCGAGAACTGAAGCGCGTGTTTCCCGTGCGATCGAAACCGCCGGGAGAGGAGATGTTCTCCGTTTCCGGCCTGACGAAGAAGGGCGTCATTGACGACATCTCCTTTTCCGTCAGGAAAGGAGAGATTGTCGGCCTGTCAGGATTGGTCGGTGCGGGAAGGACCGCTGTAGCGAACGCGATCTTTGGCGTCATGCAAGTCGACCGCGGGGAGATGGTGCTTGACGGAAGGCCGATCAGAGTGGCCTCACCGGCAGCTGCGATTCGACACGGCATCGGCTTCATTCCTGCAGACCGCAAATTGGACGGACTGCTTCTAATAAAATCTGTTAAGGAGAACATCTCTCTTGCCAATCTTAAGAATATGTCGCACTGGTCGTTTATCGATTGGCGTCGGGAAAAGGCAGAAGCAAAGAAATTTCAAGAGCTCTTGCGTATCAAGACTCCAAGTATCAACCAGATTGTGGTGAATCTAAGCGGAGGAAACCAGCAGAAGGTCGTGTTTGCCCGCTGGCTGTTGATGCATGCCAAGGTCCTCATTCTCGATGAGCCCACGGTGGGGATCGATGTCGGCGCGAAACAGGAGATCTACAATCTGATAAACGAGATTGCTGAGGAGGGTCGTTGCGTGATCATGATTTCATCTGAACTGCCAGAGGTGCTCGGCATGTGCGACCGGATTCTGGTCATGCACGAAGGGCGGATCGTCCATGAGCTTTCCCGTGAGGAAGCAACTCAAGAAGAGATTCTATACTACAGCGCAGGGCTGCATGAGACAGCGTCCCGCACCGTGATTGGGGAGTCTTAAGAACATGTCAGCAGAGAAAAGCAAAGGCAGTTCTTCAGCCGGCCAAATCGTACTATCAGGATTTCAAAGAGCCGGTCTGTATTTCTGGCAAAACCAAAAACCTTTGCTTGCTTTACTCGTGATGGCTATTGCATTTGCCTTCCTTACAGAACACTTTTTCACGTTACCCAATATAATAAATGTCGCCAGACAGACCTCCATCTACGCCCTGCTTGCTGCGGGGATGACGCTCGTTCTTACCTTGGGCGAAATCGACCTTTCCGTGGGGTCGAACGCCGGGTTCTGCGGCGTTGTAGCCGCGTTTTTACTGAAACGAGGAGTAGACGCGCCGTGGACGTTCTTGCTGGTGCTCGGTGTCGGAGCAGTCGTCGGTTTAGTCAATGGGACACTGGTGGCAAAGATACGTGTACCTTTCTTCATTGCCACACTCGCGACGATGAGTGCACTTACCGGCGCTAGTTTCTTAGTTACGGGGGGGTACCCCATCTCACTTCTGCCCAAAGCATGGAGGGTCTTTGGTCGTGGGCACCTCGGGCCAATACCCACCCCTGCGATCATCATGGTGCTTGTCTTTGTGATTCTCCAGATCATACAAAATCGAACCTCCCTTGGGCGGAAGATCTATGCAGTTGGCGCCAATCCACGTGCTGCGCGCCTGTGTGGCATTAACACGGACCGCATTCGCATCAGTGCGTATATGCTGTGTGGCCTCCTGGCGGGACTGGCCGGAGTCGTGATTAGCTCGCGTCTTGATTCTGGGGACCCATCGGTAGGACCGGCGTTCTTATTGACGATAATCGCAGCGCCGATCCTTGGAGGGACAAAGCTCTCCGGAGGAGAGGGAACCATGGTTGGGACGTTGATTGGCGCCTTGGTTCTCGGCGTGATAAACAATGCAATGAGTCTGATGAACCTAAATACGTATTGGCAGGATGTCGTGAGAGGCCTCATCATACTAGCTATCGTGATTCCTCAAATAGGCAGAAGAAAATCGTAGGTTGGTACGCGTTGATCGAGTGAAAGGAGGAATCAATGCCGAACGGATATCGGGGGAAGATCCTTCGTGTGAATATATCAACGGGGAAGATTTGGATTGAGACTCCTGAAGAAAGCGATAAGAACTTCTACCGCCGCTATTGGGGCGGAAGCTGTCTTGGTGCTTACTACCTCCTCAAGGAGATCGAGCCAGGCATCGATGCACTTTCTCCGGGGAATGTACTGGTATTCGCTGCCAGTGTTGTCACCGGTGCCCCGGCACCCGGGGTTGTCAAGTATGCCGTTATAGCGAAGTCACCACTGACAGGCGGTACAGGAGAGGCTCTTGCAGAGGGATACTGGGGTCCGGAGCTGAAGTTCTCGGGGTTCGACGCGATTGTCATTCAGGGGAAGGCCGAGCGGCCTGTCTATATCTCGATCCGTGATGGGCAAGCGGAGATTAAGGATGCTTCGAAGCTCTGGGGGATGGATACGGGAGAAACAACCCGAGTGATCAGAACAGAACTTGGGGATCCCGAGACCAAAGTGGCCTGCATCGGACCGGCAGGGGAAAACCTGGTCCGCTACGCCTCTGTTGTAAGCGACGGGATGTACATGAACGCTCGCACCGGGATGGGTGCCGTCATGGGATCCAAAAACCTCAAAGCCGTGGCGGTTCGGGGTTCTGGCTCTATCGACGTTGCCGATTCGAGCCGGATCCAGCTTCTTGCGGACCGATTTGAACGGCATTTCCAGGAGAACTTCGTCAACAAGGCGGTCTATGACGCCGGCACAGCGAGCTTCTTGGGTTTTCTCAACAACGCTGGCCTTACCTCATCCCGTAACATGCAGACCACGCACTTCGAAGGTGCAGCGAAGGTTTCGGGCGAGCACATCCACGAGGCCTACTTTGACAAACGAGTCCCCTGCTACAGTTGCCCCGCCGCGTGCAGGCGCGTTCTCAAGAACGTAGAAGAGCTTGACGTTGATCCGGCTTATGGTGCTCCAGAGCTTGAAGTGATGATGGCTTTAGGAAATGGGTGCGACATCGACGACCTCGGCGTGCTCATCAAGGCAAGTGAGTTGTGCACCCGATATGGCCTAGATTATACATCAACTGGAGTCACAATCGCTTTCGCGATGGAGTGCTTCGAGAACGGAGTGCTAACGAAGAAGGATACCGGCGGCATGGACCTGACATTTGGCAATGCGAGTGTAATCCTGGATTTGATCGAGCAGATTGCGCAGCGGCGCGGGGTGGGCGCATTGCTGGCGGAAGGCACTAAACGAGCCGCCGAAAAACTGGGAAAGGGAGCGGAGACCTACGCAATGCACGTCAAGGGGCTTGAGCTACCATTGCATGATCCGCGTACCAAAGCGATGCTGGGCCTATCCTATGCCCTCTCTCCAACAGGACCCGATGACCTCGCCGTGGAGCACGACACAGACTTCGACGCCAATGCGCCCGAACTCTTCATGGAACGTGTAGCGACTCTGGGGATCTGGGAGCGACGGGCGGCCACCGAGCTTAGTCCGGAGAAGGTCCGGATGCTCTGTTATCTCCAACAGGTGTTTAGCTTTATGGACAGTCTTTGTTTGTGCAAGTACGCCTTTGCGCCCTGTCGCTATTATTCCTTCGCAGAAATGGTCGATCTGATCAGTGCCATTACGGGGTGGGAAGTGAGCCTATGGGAGCTACAAAAGGTGGGAGAACGACGGCTCAACATGCAGCGGGTATTTAATCTACGCGAGGGGCTCAGCCCGGAACAAGACAAATTGCCCGAGCGTGTATACGCGCCGATCGACTCCGGCCCGAATAAAGGTGTAGCGATGTCCAAACAAGAGGTTGAGGAAGCGAAACAGGCGTACTTCCGTATGAGAGACTGGGATCCACTGTCAGGGTGGCCGTCCTCGGAGAAGCTCGTCGAACTCGATCTAGGATGGCTCGTTCAGATGAAAAGCGATGCGAACCGAGGTTAGCAACGTAAGGAGGCGAAGCCACAATGAGTAAATATCTTTTAGCGCATGACCTGGGAACCACGGGGAACAAGGCCACCATCTACGATACAGAAGGGAATCTCCTGGCCAGCAGTTACGACGAATACCCGACCAACTATTTCGGACACAACTGTGTGGAGCAGGATCCGCTGGATTGGTGGGGAGCGATATGCTCGTCAACAAAGGCAGTACTCTCAAGCGCAAACATTTCACCGAAGGACATCGCCTGCATCTCGTTCAGCGGACAAATGATGGGTTGTCTCCCCGTAGACAAAAATGCCAACCCCCTGCGGCCCTCCATCATCTGGGCCGATAGTCGGAGCGTTGAGCAAGCAAAACGGTTGATTGACAAGGTGGGTATGGAAGAAGGATACAAGATTACCGGTCACCAGCTTCTTCCGATGTACTCTGCGGCAAAGATTATGTGGGTCAAGGACAACGAGCCACAGGTTTTTGAAAAAATGCACAAGACCCTCCACGCCAAGGATTTTATTACTGCTAAACTGACCGGAAACTTTGTCACCGATCTTTCTGACGCCGCTGGTATGAACCTTTTTGATCTCAAGAAGCGTGATTGGTCAGAACCGCTGATCGAGGCCTCTGGGATTCCGGTGGAGATCCTACCGACGCCATATCCTTCCACGCATATCGCTGGAGAGGTCACTAGGAAGGCAGCCGGGGAGATCGGCCTTGCACCGGGCACACCTGTGGTCATCGGCGGCGGAGACGGTCCTTGCGCCGCGGTTGGCTCCGGAGTCGTCCAAGAAGGAAGCGCCTATAACTACTTTGGATCTGCGGCTTGGATCGGTATCGCCAGTGCTGAGCCAATTTACGACCCACAGATGCGCACTTTTACGTTCTTTCATCTGGATCCGGATCTCTTCATGCCTGTCGGAGCTTCAAACAACGGGGGATACTCCTACCAGTGCTTCCGCGACGCCGTTTGGGCTACCGAAAAAGGCATAGCAAAGGATATGAATTTGAATATATTCGACATGATGGGTATAAAGGCCGCGACAGTAGCGCCAGGAGCAGATAAACTCCTTTACCTTCCCTACATCCGCGGAGAGCGGTGCCCATATAGCAATCCCAATGCGCGCGGAGTCTTCCTGGGACTTACTCCCAACCACATGAAGGAACATCTCACCCGTGCCGTGCTGGAAGGAGTAGTCCTTAACCAGAGAATGATCCTGGATGCGCTTGAGAGCCAAGGCGCGCAGGTTAAAGAGATGTGCGTGATCGGCGGTGGAGCACAAAGCTCTCTGTGGAGACAGATCATGGCCGATGTCTATAACAAGCGAATTCTCCAACCTCGATTGTTGCAGGAAGCTACCTCATTGGGGGCAGCCATAGCAGGAGGCGTTGGCGTAGGCTTGTTCAAGGACTTTAAGACAGCAGAGAAGATGGTACAGATCGTGAGCACCCAGGATCCCAATCCTGAAGCACACGACCGTTATGAGAAACTTTACCCGATCTTTAAAGCCGCCTATACGGCCCTTGTCCCTATCTTTGAAGATTTAGCACAGTTAAATTGGTGAGAGGTGGTATAGAGCTCAGGATTTATAACGAGGTTGGTACTGTAATGAAGGCCCTGTCTACGATAGGGACAGGTCCAACCTAGGCTAGGGCACGCGTTAAGAGGAAGGCGCGCAGGAGACCTTGCGACACAATGGGCTGACCAGTGGCGCGATCTCTCCGTAAGGAAATCCATAAAGGGGGTAAGGATAGGACAGAGGATCGACGAGTAGATAACGGCGGCTAGTTAAATCTATAAATGAGACGTAATCCAAAGAAAGGAGTCAAGAACAATGCAGAAGAGAATCTCGGGGATCATTCCTCCCCTGCTGACAGCGTTTGACAAACAGGGCAACTTCGATGAGAAGGCACAACGTGAGATTGTGTCGTTCCTTGTGAACAAGATTCAAGGTTTCTACCCATGTGGGACCTACGGTTCTGGTCCGTTGATGAGCGTCGATGAGCGGAAGAGGGTGGCCGAAGTCGTCATCGATGAGGTGGCAGGGCGTGTTCCGGTTATCCTGCATGTTGGAGGTGCTTCGACTTGTTCGGTGGTGGAGCTTGCCCAACATGCGGAGAAGGCCGGTGCCATCGCTGTAGCCGCTGTGCCGCCTATCTACTACGGGTTCAAGGAACCGGAGGTAGAACGCCACTTCAAAGAACTGGTCGATGCGGTCTCTATCCCTGTCTTTGTCTACAACAACCCGAAGACGACTGGAGTATCCATATCGGCCGACTTCCTCAATCGCCTTGCGCAGATCGGTGTCCGTGGCGTGAAGGACTCCAGCTTCGACATCATGGTCTTTTACAACTACCTGTGGAAGGTCAAGAAAGAGGACTTCATCCCAGTAGTTGGGACCGAAGCGCTGATATTTCCAGCGGTTGCAATGGGAGCACACGCATCTGTCTCCGGACTAGCGAACGCGATCCCCGAGCCGGTGGTCGAACTGTTCAACACAGTTAAGGCTGGTGACATTAAGAAGGCACGGCCGCTGCAGGAAAAGGTGTCCACGATGCGGGACATCATGCACTACGCCCCGACTTTGCCGATGATCCAAGCGATCCTCCGTGCGCGAGGGGTCAACGCCGGGTACCCCCGGCTCCCCTTTGTGTTCCCAGAAGAGAAACTGGTGAACAAGGCGATCGCCGAGTTCAAGGCGATGGGTGTCTCGTTCTAGCGCCCTGGGAGGTCGCTCATGCGCGTCGCGTTGGTCAGCTCTCGTTCGTTCGCAAACGTTGTACCTGTCGGGAAGGATCTCCTTGTTGATGGCGGCTTCGAGGTGCGAAGGGTCGGGCCCGAGGAGAGGCCGCTCGACGAGGCCAAGATGGTCGCCATCGTGACTCGGGAGAAGCCGCAGGTCATCATTATCGGAGCGGAACCGGTAACCGCAGAGGTTCTCGCCTCCTCGGACAAGCTACGGATGATCATGAAGCACGGCGTCGGGGTTGACAACATCGACCTCGACGCCGCTACCTCCTTGGGGATCGTGGTGGCCAATGCACCGGGGACAAATACCGAGGCCGTGGCTGATTTAGTCATCGGAATGATGCTGGAACTACTGCGTGGCATCTACGCTGCGAATCAGTCGACCCATGCCGGTGGGTGGGATCGCTTCATGGGGCATGATCTCGGCGCACAGACGATCGGTGTCGTAGGGACGGGATGGGTCGGCTCTGCCGTCGTACGCCGCTTACACGGATTCGGTTCAACTGTCCTTGCCTATGACATCGTGGAGAACCCTGACCTTGAGGTGCGCTACGTCTCCTTAGACGTATTGCTCAAGGAATCCGACATCGTTACGCTCCATGCACCGCTCACGCCGACAACTAGACAGATGATCGGTGCTGCGCAGCTTGGCCTGATGAAGCCCTCCGCGATCCTCATCAATGCTGCACGCGGCGAGCTTGTCGACGAGCAGGCATTGTATGCCCGTTTGAAAACAAAGCGCATCGCCGCCGCAGGGATCGATGTCTACTCCACCGAACCCCCGCAGGAGAGTCCCCTGCTCACCCTCGCCAATGTACTGGCGACGCCCCATATCGGTGCGTATACGTACGAGGCAATGGAGGCGATGGACCGGCTCTGCGCCGAGACGATTATCGGTGTGCTCTGCGAGAACGACCGCCTACCCAACCTGCTCAATCCGGAGGTCGTCCGCTAGCAGCCCGCGCAGCTTGCCCGTTGACAGAAGAGGAATGCGGTATCTTCCATGGCATCGTACACCAAGCTGATCGTTGATCTCGACGGGACACTGTATCGCGGGCAGCGACCGTTGCCGAACGTGGTGGAGACGCTGGAACGCCTCCGGCGCACCTGTTCGATCCTCTTTTTGTCCAACAATTGCAACCAGTCGGCCGACAATCTCGCCGCCCGCCTCCGCGAGCTTGGCTTCGAGGCCCATCCTCACGAGGTCGTCAGCTCGGTCACCCTGATGGTTCAGGCCGTCAACGAGGTCGGGAGCGGCCTTCGGGTGCTGACGCTCAGCTCCGGGGACCTGGACGGCGCATTGGAAGAGGCCGGCCATCGAATTGTGGAGACGAAGCGCGTTGATGCCGTTGTCATGGGCGTCGATTTGGGCTTGAGCTATGACCGGCTGTCTCTTGCGTTGCAGGCACTGCTGTCCGGCGCGATCCTCATCGGCGCCAACGCTGACGCTACCTATCCGACGGAGGCCGGACCGCACCCCGCGGCAGGAGCCTTCGTCGGCGCGGTCCGCGGGATGGGATTTGAGCCCTCCCGCATGTGTGGGAAACCCGATCCCTGGGCGATGAAAAAGGCGTTCGAGCTGCGAGGATTCGAACCCGACGGCAAATGCCTTCTCATCGGTGACCGACTCGACTCGGACATCCTCGGCGCGCAGACCCTTGGCATCAGCTCCGCGTTGGTTCTCACCGGCATTTCCACTCGGTCCGACATCGAGGAATTGGAGCACCGTCCAACTCACATTCTCCGGGGATTCTCTGAGTTGCCACAACTACTGGATTCCGTCGCATCTAAATGACGAGGAAAGGGGATAGTTAGAGCGGTGCCGCTCGGCTGTTAACCGAATGGTTGGAGGTTCGAGTCCTCCCCGGGGAGCCAACAAAGATAACCCAGTTTAGAAAAGGCTTTCCTCGAACGATTCATCTCGTTCCGATTTCTGTAGATTCCACACCAAGAATGAAGATGTGGCTCCGTGCCCCCAATCGGTCGATCACCTGAGCAAGGATATCAAGGAATGAAGAGCTGTCTTTATCATCCAGGAAAATCTCCTGAGAGGCATTCTCGCGGCTGGTGATATGATACACCGTACTTTTTTATATTCGCAGTATTAAGTGTCAATGGTAGACCCCCTCGCCTTGACCCCCTCGCCCTTTTGGCATTCGTGCTCCTCTATTGGCTGCTCAAGCAGATCGGTCCGGTGCGGACTGGACTGATCATCCCGTTCACGACCGTAGTGGCTGTGTTGCTCGGGGTGATTGTCTTGGGAGAGGCGTTCACCTGGCGCACAGGCGTGGGCGGAGCGCTGGTCCTCGGCGGCCTGACGTTGGCAACGCGGAAGGGCGATTAGAGATCCGTTTTTATATTCGCAGGCCGAACATCCCCACTATATTTCGAATATTCAGACTTGACAAAACTTCTAAAACGTTTATCATTCCCCGGACGTCGAAAAGGAGTGATCGTGAGCGACAAACAAGAGGCACGGCGGCAGTTCATCGAGGACGCCGGCGACACGCTGGAGGAGCACGGACTGCCACACATGGCAGGACGAGTGTTGGGCGCACTGATGATCTGTGTGCCGCCGCAGATGTCGATGGATGAGCTGGCAAAGCAGCTGCAAGCAAGCAAGGGATCGATCAGCTCGGCAACGCAGATGCTCCTTCGCCTGGGGATCATCGAGAAGATCAGCATGCCCGGCCATCGGCGTCGCTACTACCGCCCTCGTCCCAACCTGTGGTCTGACCTGTTTGCACAGCAAATGGGACATCTCAAGGAGCATCATGCACTGGCGGATCAGGGATTAAAGACACTCGCGGGTGAGTCCCTCGAGATGAAGGAACGGTTAATCGAAATGCAGGTGTTCTTCGACTTTGTCGAGAAGGAGTTGCCCGGGTTTGCGCAGCGCTGGGAAAAGCAACGCCCGCAGCTGCTGAAGAAACGACTGGCCTTACAAAAATAGAAAGGACCGGAAATGAAGTATCGATACGTAGCGTGGTTCGTGATATACTTTATCCTGATCAGCGTCGGGTTATCGGCCCAGACAACCGGCCAGGAAAATGTAGTGGGCGTCCGTCTACTGCTCGTCGATGAGACGAAGACGTTTATCTCCACGATGCGCGTCGGCGCGTTGGCCGGTGCGCTGAAGAAGATGGGCCTGTTTGACGTTTCCGTGAAACTGGTGGATGTATTAAGCAGCTACGATGACCCACTGAAGACAGAGCAGCTGGACTCCGGACAGGCGCCATTTGACGTCATCTTGGTTCTTCCACGCGGACTCGATGACGGCTCGGTGAGTCAGATCTGGCTTGCTACCGCAGGGTTGGAATCCCTGGCGCCGACAGTGCGCGCCGGAGTGGACGCCGCTTCACACATCGTCGATCAGGTCTTCCAAGGACTCGCGGAGGCGATCGACGTGAGCGAAGATCTTTGGCCCGGGCTCCTCGCGGCCCTGTATCTCCAGGAAGGATGGCTGCGATGAAGAGGATGTTAAAGTCACTGTTTGCGTGGACGGTCGACCATCCCATCTGGACACTGGCGATCGTCCTTGTCGTGGTCGTCGGATTCACGGCAGCGATCTCCAATCTGTCTATGGAGACCGACTTCCGTGAGTTCATGAGTAAGGACGATCCGGTCATCAAGCTGATGGACGAGGCCGAGGAACGGTACGGTCGCGCGTTCGGGATCTTCGTGATGGTCGTGAACGAGAACGGGATCTTCAATGCGGAGACCCTCTCTAAGATCCACCAGATGGAAGAGGTTTTTGAAGCGATCACCGGCGTGAAATCGGTTTCGAGCCCCCTTTCATCGCAGGTCATCACGGGCACGGAAACGGCACTGAACGTTCAGAAGGCTGCCCCGAAGGGCGAGGTCCCGGCGACACCGGAGGCGATGGACGCGTTCCGCGAACAGATCATGGGAAGCCGCATGCTCCGCGATAGTGTGGTCTCCTCCGACGGAAAGGCGGGGGCGATCTCGATCGAGCTGAAGATCGGCGCCGATGAGGCGGCGATCACGAAGGAGATTGTGGAGATCATCGAGCCACTTAGAGGCAGCTCCGATGAGATCTACATCTACGGCGACGCCTACATCGACACGCTGATGAGCGAAGAGATGGGTCGCGATATGCAGATCCTGCTCCCACTAGCGATCTTCATGATCGTGGCCGTACTTTTCCTGAGCTTCCTCAATCTGCGCGGGGTCCTCATCCCGGTCACCGTGGTCATCTTCTCGGTACTGATGGCTCTAGGTGTGATGGCTCTCGTCGGTTTTCCGATGACGATGGTCACGTTCATCGTACCGGTGTTGCTTCTGGCAATCGGTATCGCCGACGGCATCCACGTCCTCAATCGCTACAACGAGGAAGTGGCCAAGGGCCTGCCGAAACGAAACGCAATCCTGAACACGATGGACGAGATGAAAGGGCCGGTGGTCATGACGTCCCTTACGACCGGAGCCGGGTTCCTGTCGCTTCTTTCTTCGTTCTTCATCCCCCAGAAGCACCTCGGGGTCATCGCGGCGGTGGGTGTGCTGGCGGCGATGGTGTTGTCGCTGGTCCTGATTCCCGCGATCCTGTCGCTGCTCAAACTGCCGAAGGTCAGGCAACAGGAGAAGGGTCTGCGGCCGCTGACCCGAGTGCTGCTCGGGTTTGAACGATTGGTGGTCCGTCGGCGCAGAGTGGTGCTTGGTCTCGCGGTGCTCGTGCTTGCGGCAATGGTCGCTGGGTTGCCGCTTCTGCGCGTCGAAACCTCGAACGAGGAGATGCTGGGAGAAGATCATCCCGCGATCCAGATCATGAAGCTCTCCGATCGGTACTTCTCGGGATCGGCGCAGGTGATGATCGAGATCGATACGCAGAAGCGTGACGGGTTGAAGGATCCGGCGGTGCTGTCCCAAATGCTCGCGTTGGAGGAGTTCCTGGAGACAGAGGGGATCACAAAGACAATCTCCCTCACCACTCTGGTGCGGGAGATGAACGAGAAGTTCCACGCCGATGATCCCGCCTACTACGTCATCCCCGAGGACCCAAAGCTCGTGTCTCAGCTCCTGCTGCTGTTCACCTTCCAGGGCGGCAATCTCGGCGACATGGCGCTCGGCGACTTCTCGGCAGGGATGACCATGGGGCTGTATCCGATGCCGTCTACCAGTGAGATGTCCAGACTGTCACGCCAGGTCCAGGGCTATCTGGATGAGCACTTCAACGGCGGAACCGTTGCTCGCGCGCGGATGATCGGGATGACGCTGATGATGGAACGAATGATGACTCGGATGACCCAGAGCCAGATGATCGGGCTGGGTACGACGATCGCCGCGGTGGCCGTGATCGTGATACTCCTTATGGGCTCGATCGTTGCCGGACTGGTCGCCATGATCCCGCTGCTTCTCACCGTGGCGATCAGCATGGGAATCATGGCCTATACCGGTATCCCACTTGACATCATGACCCTGATGGTCTCGGCGATTGCCGTCGGGATCGGCGTCGATTATTCGATTCACTTTATCTCCCGCTTCCGCCGGGAGTATCGGAGGGATCAGGACGCACATCGCGCCCTGCAGGGGACGATCCGCACGACCGGACGAGGAATTACCTACAACGCCCTCACCGTGGCGCTGGGATTCTTCATCCTCGTGTTCGCCTCGTTCAAGGGAATCCGCTTCTTCGGCATGCAGATCGCCCTAACGATGGTGATCAGTGCGGTCTCCGCGATCTCGATCATCCCCGCCATCCTCGTGCAATGGCAGCCGAGCTTTCTCAAAAGGCCCGTGTGGGGCCGCGAGGAAGCGACCTCCGTTCCAGCGGACCAAGAGGAAGAACCTCAAAAGCAAATGACCAGTTCAAAGGTCGAAGGAGGTTTACGACGATGAATAGTAGATGGAAAAGAGTGTTTGGATGGACGTTGGTCGCCGTGCTTTTGGCCGGCGGTGTCGGGCTGGCACAAGATCTAACGGCAGACGACATCCTGGACCGAATGGAAGAGGAGAGCGACGCGCTCGCCCAGGGGAGCATGATTAGCAAGATGCGGGTCGATGTCAATCATCCGGACGGCACCACCACGTGGCAGACGTCCGCCGTATTGAGCAAGCCGGACAGGACGCTGATCTACCAGCTTGAACCCGAGGATGACGAAGGATCAATGTGGTTGATTGTCGAGCAGGAAGATGACGATTCGCGGCTATGGATGTACCTGCCCGCCCTCGGCATAGCCAAAGAGCTAGTCACAGAAGAGCAACGTGGGGGGAGTTTCGCCGGCAGCTCGATCTCCTTAGAGGACATCGGCGGCGGCGATCAGAGCGAGGACTACGATGCGGTCTTGGTCGGAGAAGAGGCCCTCACCATTGACGAGGAGGAGCGCACGGCGTACGTCGTCGAGTCGACTGCCAAACCCGATGCCAAC
The DNA here is from genome assembly GCA_023132915.1 of Candidatus Bipolaricaulota bacterium. Lineage (GTDB taxonomy): Bacteria > Bipolaricaulota > Bipolaricaulia > UBA7950 > UBA9294 > UBA9294. The sequence goes on along the minus strand of JAGLXM010000317.1, from coordinate 4,135 downwards.
GAGGACATCGTGCGCATCGTGCTGTGGGTAGACAAGGAGAGTTTTGTGATGCTCAAGATGGAGGGCTACAACGACCTCGGCAATTTGGAGCAGACGCTCGACGTCCTCGCCCTTGCCGAGTTTGAAGGCCATCTCATCGCAGAGCAGATGGTTTCGCGCGACGTGCTGGAGGAGAGCCAGACCACGATCACCATCCTCGAACGACGACGATCAGCGGAGGAGATCCCTGATGAGGTCTTCGATCCCGAAAACCTGGCGAGCTTCGATCCTACAGCTTGGGGTTTGTAACCCTCAGTTTAGATGCGGACAAAACGGGGCGCTCTCACGGGCGCCCCGTTCCTTTTCAAGAACGCCGAGCTGCCGAGACGGCATTCAGAGCACACGGGTTCTCACTTCAGTACTTGAACAGGGGCTGACCCAGATTCGCTTCCCAGTTGTTCGTCCAAACGCGGTCCGTCATTTCGGCAACTGCAGCCAGCGGAACGAGCACTCCAGTGATCTGAGAACCGGGAGGGGGCGATGCTCTGCACTTTCATACCAAAACCCACCCCTAGCGGTTAAGGATAAATGCCTTCTCGAACGCCTCGATTCCGTTGAGTGCTCCACTCACGGTGAAACGCCCATCGGGCAAACCGGAGAGATCCAATTGGTAGAGACACCAGTCTCGACTACTCACGATGTCGTCCACACTTTTAACGACGTTCCCCTCAGGATCGATCCACGAGAGGTCAAAGGAATCATCACTTCGGATACGGGTAAAATGAACGATTAGGTAAGCCTCACCATCAGAGCGCTCGAAGCGGGTGGTCTCGTCCTCACCCACATAGCCGTTTCTCTTTGGCTTTACCGCTCTGTAGAGTCCGTAACGAAGCTCCCGAGTGTAGGTAAAAGTGAGGAGAGAGGCCATGTCTGAGGCGATGTCGTCGGCTGCCTGAGCGATCAGTGTCTCATAGCCGCCGAAGGTATTCCCCTGCTTGACAGTAACGCTTTCTCCCCGCTCAACATCGAGTGCCTGTTCAATTTGGCCAGTCTGTGCGCTCACAACTTGGATTTGCCCCAGGACTCGTACTGTGTGGCGGATCGCCGGCACGGATTGGACACACTCTCCGTCTTTCCATTCCTCGCAGACCGTCGTTTCTTCCGAGCGCGACTCGATCCCGTAGACCGTTCCGGTCAACAACTTGCTGACCCCGGTCAGGGAGCCGATACGGGCCGCGGTGGCTGAATCGATTAATCCCACCTCGCCGAGCATCTGTTCTGTGAGCAGTTCGTCTAACCGTGATCGAGAAAAGACCGTGATTCCGGAAGCGTTGACAAGCTCCGTTTCAATCCGGGCACGAAGCGTCTCTCCTACCCCAGGCCATGACGAACTGTTGTCGAACGTCAGTACAGCGACATCGAGCCGCTCGGTCGCGATCACCGCCCGCTGCGCCGGCTCAGGGATAACCAACATGAATAATGCCACCACAAGCGCTAGCGCAAGCCCAATGGCAATTACTATACCTAAAGCATCATCCATCTCGCCCTCCCCCTTTGAGACCGTTCACCCTGCAAACGGGATACCCTCTTCTCCAGGCAAACTTGGCGCCCCCGATGCATCGTGGTCAACTAGTGTCGCACCCTTCCAGGCAAAAATCAAGCGTGAATAGCAGAGCACCAAACAGCCAGTGCCCGGTCTTCCTGTCAAGCCTGCTTGGGTGAGGATAGAAGGGCTTTTAAGGATATTTATGTTATTTATGAGTGTATAATGAGGTGCGGAGAAGGGGTTTTCATCCTGGCTGTTTTTCTCCCTTTCTCACCGCTAAGGAACCGAACATGAAAAGGTCACCGCGTTCGTTAAGGAACAGTTTGCCGGACGCAGATGAGCGCAAGTTTCCTCGTGACCGCTACGCAAAAGTGGATGGCTTCCGACTCCGCTATTGGGTAAGGGGACATGGGGAGAACGTGCTTCTGCTTCCTGCTCTCGGAGGCTCAGTCGAGGATTGGCTCGGGGCTTTTGAACGGCTTGATGATCACTTCCGGCTTTGGGCGCTGGAACTTCCCGGACTCGGTCGATCCGACAAGCCCTTCCGTGGCTATTCGGTGGATTTTTTCGTCCATGTGGCCCTGGGCTTCATGAGCCTCCAAGAGATTGAGCGGGCACACGTTGTTGGCCTGTCCATGGGCGGTGGCATCGGAATCGCCCTGACCCTTCAAATGCCAGTGCGCGTACAACGCCTCGTGTTGGTGAGCTCCGCCCTCCTCGGCCGGCGGCTGCATCCCTTTTTACACCTGTGCACCCTACCTCTGCTTGGCGAGCTTCTTCTTTGCCCCACGCCAAAGGTCGTTAAGCGCTACATCAGTCGGTGTTTTGCGGACCCCAGCAGAGCGCCAGCGGAATGGATTTCTGCCCACGTGGAACTGGCCAGCCTTCCCGGTGCCCAGCAGGCCTTCCTGGCGATATTGCGGTCTGCAAACGGACTTTTGGGAACCTCAAGGCAAGAGCTTCGGCCGATTCTCTCAGCCCTACCACGCATATCTGCAAAGACCCTGATCATCTGCGGGGAGCGGGACAATTTCATCCCTACGTGCTATGCGCGGCGGGCGGCGGCCCTAATCCCAAACGCGCAGTATGTCTCTTTTCCCAATTGTGGACACGCGGTCCCGATTGAACGCCCAGACCTCTTCTACCCGCTCCTCTCCTCCTTCCTGAAAGGAGAGGCTACAGTACTGTAGGCCATTCTACTCTCTTAGGTAGCGGCTGAACCAGCGGAGGATATGTTCCAGCCGTGCGACACGGCGATCGGTGCGTCCTTGACGCGACAGCCCGTGTGGCTCATCCGGAAAGCGCACCATTTCCGTTTCCACCCCCAAGCGCTTCAAGGCGACAAACACCTGCTCACCCTGTTCAATGGCACAGCGTAGATCCTGTTCGCTGTGGATGATAAGGGTTGGTGTCTTCGCACTTCCAATGTGCTTCATAGGCGACTGCTCCCAGTAGTTGTGAAGATCCTCCCACGGGGGGGCGTCTCCGAACTCCTGTTGGAAGGCCCAGTTGAAGTCGCTTGACCCGTACATACTTACGAGGTTACTCACGCAACGCTGCGTCACCGCCGCTGTGAACCGATCGGTATGACCGATGATCCAAGCAGTCATGTAACCACCGTAGCTACCTCCAGTGACACCCATACGGGCTTCATCGATGTAAGGTTTTCCCGCCATGAAATCGGTCCACGCCATCAGATCCTCGTAATCGGCCATTCCCCAGTTGTTGTGAATGGCCTCGGAGTGCGCTTCTCCGTAGCCCTGTCCGCCCCGCGGATTGCAGAAATAAACGACATAGCCCTGGGCAGCTAGAAAGTAGAACTCGTGCATAAAGAAGTTCCCGTACTGCACCCGAGGCCCGCCGTGGATCTCCAGGATGGAGGGGTAGCGCTTGGAGGGATCGAATCCTGGCGGCTTCAGGATCCACCCCTGCAGATCATTGCCTGAAGCACCTTTGAACCACACCTGCTCCATCTCGCCCAGATCTATTTCCCTTAACAGCTCCTCATTGACCCCCGTCAGCACGCGGGAGCGACCAGAGGCCATCTCGCGAAGCCACACCTGACCCGGATCGCGCATATTCCCGTGGAAGTAGAGCAGCTTTTTCTGCTCGCGATCGAAGCTAAACACGCCCACAACTCCATCCTCATCTATCACTTCGGACAGAGTAAGGGAACTCCCATCCATCGTCAGCGACTTTAGGGTGGTGTTCCCGTGGTGGGCCACCTGAAAATAGATCGTCTTTCCGTCCTTCGACCACGTCGGGGGCACCTGGGGCAGGCTTCCCATGTCATTGATCGTCCAGGAAGAGACGTTGAAATCGTAGTCTTTCGTGAGATTGCGCGGTTGGCCCTCGCCGGTTGCCGGGACGACCCATAGCCGTGTCTGCTTCCAGTCCTGCCCTTTGCCCTCGTGGCCATAGTAGGCGAGCCAACTCCCGTCGGGGGAGAAGGTCGGACTCCCTTTCGGCCCCAGCGGGGTCTCAATCTTGCGGATTGTCTTATCCTTAATCGCGAGCATATAGAGGTCGATCGCGTCGGGATCGAGATCTGGGTCCTTGCTGCGATTGGAGCAGAAGGCAATCTTGGTTCCATCGGGCGACCAGGCAGGT
>JAGLXM010000316.1 GCA_023132915.1 Candidatus Bipolaricaulota bacterium | reverse complement strand
CGATACGCAACTCCTCATCCAGAATAAGGAGATCGGCATCCGCTCCCTCCCGAATAGAGCCTTTCCTGCCTGATATCCCTAAGCGATCCGCCGGATTGCTGGTGATGAGCGCTAAGGCATCCGGTAAAGGAAGAACCTTTCCTTCCACCAAAACCTTCAGTGTCTTACTAAGGGTTGCTACGTCTCCCGTCGCCATGCCGGTAAGCTCGCCACGGCCGTTGAATCTGGGCTTACTTCCATTGCCATCCGAACTGAGAGTAACTTTAGTAAGATCGATCCTGCTTTCCTGAAACTCCTTGATGATCGATATCGCCTTATTTGCTTTGTTGGGAACGGTAATATCGATGCACCCTCCCGTGTTGACAAAGTCGATCCCCTGTCTTAGGAGGGTCGTGTCTCTACCAATGTGGGTCGGGAGAAATTGGCTGATGGGAATCTCGGTCTGCTTGATAACAGCGAGGATAGGATCAAGTCCGCGGGAACCACCACCGACATGTACATGCACTATGCCGGACTTTCCCGCCAACATCCCGCATATTCGAGCCTCAGAGGCAAGCTTTGCCAGTTCGTCCGTGGTCGGTTGTGAGCTGCGATGATCAGAGATGGCTATCTTCACTCCGATGATCTCCTCGATCAGGACGATATCGCGCTTCACGCTTCCCGTGATGGTGGGGGAAGGGAGGTGATAGGAGCCGGTGTACATGTAGGCGCTTAACCCCTCTGCTCGCAAGGCTTTCACCTTGGCGAGGAGAGCCTCCGGGTAGCGGGTGATGCTGTCGGTCCCGAGGACCCCAACTGCAGTGGTGATCCCGGCCTCGGTCAATGTGGAGAGAGAGATCTCCGGGACCCGGGAGGTCGGGCCGTCCTCCCCGCCTCCGCCGAGCAGGTGAACATGCAGATCCACAAATCCAGGGAAGACAAACTTGCCGAATGCATCAACGACATGTACATCGAAGTCTTTAGGAGGCACAATTTGTTTACATATCTTGAAGATCTTGTCGTTCACGATCAGGATATCCTTCGTTCCTTGCTTTTGAGGTTGAAATAGCCTCCCTTTCTTAATCAGCTTGAATGATAAATCTTGGTTCACCATAATCTTGCCTCCTTTACATTAAGATTTAATATGCATCCGAGGGTCAAGGATATCACGGAGAGCATCACCTATAAGATTCCAGGCTAATACAAAAAGGGAAATAGCAATCCCTGGAAAAACAAGCACATACCAATATTGAAAGGGATTGCCTGCCTGACCTATAATCCAATTTCGAGCGTAACTGATC
>JAGLXM010000315.1 GCA_023132915.1 Candidatus Bipolaricaulota bacterium | reverse complement strand
ACGAAGACCTGTGCTCCCCCGTCGCGTAGAAGGATTGCCAGCCAGGCCGTCTTCGCCTCCAGATGGATGCTTATCCCAATTCGGTGTGAAGCAAACGGCTCTTCTCGCTGGAACTGTGTGCGCAGGTGGTTAAGCAGGTCCATATGCGAGGCGGCCCAATCTATTTTCTTTCTCCCCTGTACCATCCTCTTACAGGCCTCGTTCATTGGCAACCTCCTCCTCATGTAAGCTCAGGTAGATGCCGATCAGTATGATCATCGCCCCAATTCCTTTCAACAAGGTAAGGCCCTCTCCCAAAATGAGGTAAGCGAATAAGCTCGCGCAGATGGGCTCCCCAAGGATGAGTATCGCCACTGTGGAGGCGGAGACGTACTTGAGCGCCCAGTTGAAAGTGCTGTGCCCGATAAGTTGTGGCCCTACTGCAAGTAGAACGAGATAGAGGTAGGTAGTGTTGGAAAAGCCAGTGAGCGGCTGGCGTAACGCGAGACAGACAGCAAGGAGGAGGACTGCCGCGGTCCCGTAGCTCAGGAAGATGTAGCCGGCAAGGGGTGCGTGCTGTCTAACACGTCGCCCGAAGAGGTAATAGGCCGAGGCCATAACCGCCCCACCAAGGGCCAACAGATCGCCGTACAGAGCTTCTCCTCCAATCCGTATGTCTCCCCAGCCGATAAGGAATCCACCCGAGACGGAGAGGAGGATTGCCAAGGCTAGCGAGCGGGAAAAGCGCTCTTTTAACAAAAAACGTGACCCCAACCCGACAAAAATTGGATTAGTAGAAACGAGCACCACCGAACTTGCCACCGAGGTGTAGCTCAAGGACGAGATCCACAGGATGAAGTGGAGTGCTAGGAAGACGCCGCTTAAGATGGAGAGGAGACGCTCGCGATGGCTCAGCGCTGCGGTAGCGCGGCGTTGCAGGGCAAGAGGAGCCAAAAGGATAAAAGAGACTACCAACCGCCAGGTGGCGATTGTCAGAATCGGGGCGTCATCAGCAAGCCGGATCAGGATCGCGCCGAAGGAGACAGCGACGATGGCGATAAAGATGAGGCTGTAGAAGCCCGGGCGTCGGGTCATCGCACTTCGCCCGAGTGAAGCTTGCTCATTGGGAGTAAAGGAGTTTGTAGATCGTGGGGAGAGCGCGTCGGGCTGCTTCCTCCCCTGCTTTGA
>JAGLXM010000314.1 GCA_023132915.1 Candidatus Bipolaricaulota bacterium | reverse complement strand
CTAGTCACCCAGATGACAGCGTTTCCTGGTCACCTTGGCTCTTATATTATAGTGGTAAACCGCCAGTTAAGGAGAGCACGATGGCCAAAAAAACAAGCGTTGAAAAGCACCGGCGACAGATGTTTGCGGCCGTGCAACGCGGCGTTCCAATACGTGAGGTTGCACGAAGGTCTCAAGTTGCTCTCGTACCGTACAACTCTGACTTCAAGATGTCATGGACCTCAATGCGAATCACATCCATCTCTATGCCCTGCCTCGCCGAGAATCAACCTGACAACCCCTTCTCCGTGAGGTTCTCTACACACTCCCAAGACGGAGTTTCAACGAGTGACCAGGAGCTGCTGTCACTTGTCAAAGGACGAACATCCAGCTGACCAGGAAATGCTGTCATGTGGCCGCTGAACGCTTATTTCTTCCTGATGGCTGATTACTGAGCGCTGATTTTAGTTACAACGAGGGTTCAATGTCGGAGGCTTCTGGCTCATCTGGATAGGTTCCCATGTAGCGGATGATCCCGCGGCGATCGATAACGAGCGCGCGCGGCACGAGATCTACATCGAAGAGATCGACAATACCCATCGCGGCGGAAAAGGACCCCCACAGGGTGATCTGGTCGAGAAATCCGCTGTCTTTAAGGTACGTTGTTACGACCTCGGGATCGTGGTCAAGGTTTACCCCTAACCAGACCAGTCCCTTGTCCTTGTAGCGGGCATATAAGGCTTTTAGGTGAGGCATAGCTTTACGACAATCCGGGCAAGAAGTCTGCCAGAATTCCAGGATAACCACGCGGCCGTAAAAGTCGGAAAGGGAGACAGGCACCCCGTCGAGATCCTCCAACGTAAAGGAAGGAGCGGTCTCTCCTATCTTGGTGCCGACGGGCGGCTGCTTATTCGCGTTCAGGAATAGAAGCGTTGCAGCAGTGGCCCCACACACCAAGAGAAGTCCTACAAACCCGATTACCTCCCACCTCGTTTTGCGCGTCAGGGTCCCCTCCCCCTTCCTCTTGGTAATGGTAGCGAGAAGTTGTCTCACGTTCCATCTCCGTTATAACATCATCTGGAACGATCGCTGAGGTGATAGTCTATGCGCGGGACTCTTATGGGGGTGTTGATACTCGTTGTCGTTGTGGGTGCGGGACTGCAGGGTGTCAGCGAACAGGGGAAGCCGATCCCTCCAGAGCAAGTGGTGTCCACCTTGGAAACGGCCCTGCAACAGCTGGCAGAAGAGGCTCAGCAGACACTCACTCAGGCAGA
>JAGLXM010000313.1 GCA_023132915.1 Candidatus Bipolaricaulota bacterium | reverse complement strand
AACCCACAGCTCATGTTCTTCTCCATTGAGAGGTAGATCTGAGTTGGCTTGAAACCAAACTCCAACATCTTCAGCGTGGCAAACTTCATCATGATCGGCGGCCCGCAGATTACCGCTACTGTGTTGCTCACATCAACATCCTGCTCGTTGCATATCGTTGTCACTACACCAACGTTCCCTTTCCAATTGTCGTCGGCTTTATCGACGGTGAGTTTCATATCCACACCCTCGATCTCTTGCCAAGGACCGAAGATCGCTTCCTTGTAGATGAAGTCATCAGGCGTTCTTGCTCCAAACCGGCAAACGACTGATTTGTTGAAGTCCTCTATCCTGTCGATCAGGGTCAAGAACAATGACCGGATCGGTGCCAATCCCACACCACCGCCCACGATGTAGACCTGTTTGCCAATGAAATCATCGATTGGATACCCGTTGCCGTATGGTCCACGAATGCCGATCTTCTGTCCCTTTTCACACTCATGCAGTAGCTCAGTGACGTGTCCTACCTTCATGATGGTGATCTCCATCTTCTCGGTATTGGCGGGTGATGAAGAAGGGGTAAACGGCGCTTCGCCAACGCCAGGCCATGTCAACTCCACAAACTGACCGGTTTCAAACTTGAAAGGTTCTTCCGGGACAACGACATAACTCCTAATCGTTGGGGATTCGTCGATGATTTCGATGATCTCACTGTTTATTGGTTGGTAGAGGTTTCTATTCACTTTGCAATTTCCGCCTTTGGCTTGGTCCGCAATTCCTCGCTCAGTTTCTTCAACACCACTCGAATGTCCATTCCATGGGAATCGGCATCAATACACCTACCGCAGCCGACACACATCTCGATTCCGTATCTATCAAAGAAGAACGAGAACTTATGCATCAGTCGGTGCTTGATCCTATCACCGAGTACCTTTCGTGGATTTGCCCCACCGGCTACGGCGGCATAGGCCATTCTCATACAACTGTCCCACATGTTCATCTTGGCGAAGTAATCCTTTTGCCTGGTATCATAGAGATAGAAGCAGTGACATGTGGGGCAAATCCTCGTGCAGGCTTGGCACTCAACACACTTTTGTGATTCGATATCGAAAACTTCGGAATCCGTGCTGTTCTCAAGGATTTTGTTAACGGGAGCGTCAAGCTCGTATTCAGAGTTGTTCTGTTCGAGCTGTTTTTGCGTTTTGGCCCTGGTTTTGTCCCGCTCGATCAACAAGGCTTCAGGTGTATCGGTGAAAAGCCGTAAATGTTTTTCTACGAAATCCCTTCCTTTGTTTGAGCCAACTTCAGTGATAAAACCATCGCTTGTTTTCGAAACATTTAAATCAAACCCGCTTTGCGTAAATGGCTGCCCGCCAAACAGCGTGCAGCAGCAGCTCTCAGTTGGGTCAAAGCAGTCGGTCGAGATTATGAACAGCTTCTCCCGCCGTCTTTGATAAAACGGGTCTTGAAATTCCTCTTCCAAGAAAACCTTATCCAGGATCTCAATCGATCGAAGATCGCAATTCTTGAGTCCAAAGACGGCAAACGGTTTTACCTCATCCGGCTCAACCGATTCTGGGAAGATAGCGACAAGTTCCCGCAGCGGAAACAAGAATTCCTTTATCGGTGTATAGGCGCGTATATTGTTGAAATCCAGCGGAGTTTCGATGGAAGAATCGTATTTAGCGAATGTGTAATGATCTCCGATCTTTTTCGGAGTGTAAAGCTCCATTTGTTCAGCAACAGCATCCAACAGAATGTTTAGCTTGCTTATCGAAACAATTTCCACTCTTTGACCCTGGTTTATCTGGTGCTTCATGTCCAGCCTCTTTTATTTCGCCAGATACAAGCATCTTCATGCAGGATTCGCTTCACAGTCTCCTATAACACATTCTTGTTCCTTTCTCAAGAAACCGGCCCTGATCTTTCTCAATTTCACTGTTGCAGTCTCCTTCAATGGCTAAGCTCCTCTCTAATTAGGTCAGCAGAGCGAAGGAACTGTGGCCGAGGGATCAAGCCTCAGTTGCTTACCGTCCCTGCCTTTTCGTTCAGGTAAAGGTCTATCCCTCGTGCCGCCTCGTGACCGTTGGTGACCGCTGTGATCACATTCGGGCCCCGGACCATGTCCCCACCGAAGAACAGCCAGGGGAGGTTGCTCTGGAAGT
>JAGLXM010000312.1 GCA_023132915.1 Candidatus Bipolaricaulota bacterium | reverse complement strand
CCGACGTTGGAAAGCACAGTCAGGCTGTGACTACCGTAGGCTCCAGTGTTAGAGAGGGCCTCCATCTCGATCGCGTTAAGTGTCCCATCGCGCTTTGCGCCAAGCTTGACACGGATGCGCATCGGATGCCGTGTACGGCTGGCGATGAACTCCTCCTTGCGCGAGAGCTCAATCAGCGCAGGTCGTCCCGTGCGCAGGGTGCTAAGTCCGGCAAGATCCTCGAGGAGAACCTCCTGCTTGGTCCCAAAGCCTCCACCGATCCGTGGCTTTATCACGCGGATCCTGTAAAGGGGTAGCCCGAGCACCTGCGAGACGATCCGGCGGACGTGAAATGGCACCTGGGTGCTCGTGCGCAGGACGAGTCGTCCGTCCTCATCGAGGTAGCTCAAGGTCACATGCGGCTCTATCGGGGTGTGCTGCACATACTGTGTCTCACAGGTCGTCTCCACGACGACGTCCGATTCGGCAAACCCCTGTGTGAGGTCGCCAGCGGTAATGTCTATATCGGCTGCGGTGTTTCGCGATGCGTCGTAGATCCCCGTTGCATCACTCTCATCGTGGATCACCGGAGCGCCATTGACGAGTGCCTCATCGATCGAGAGAACCGGCGGGAGCTCCTCGTAGCGCACCTCGACCAGCTTTAACGCTTTAAGGGCGATAGCATCCGTCTCAGCTGCCACAGCGGCAACACGGTCCCCTACAAAACGAACCTTGGTATCGAACATGCGCGTGTCGTAGGGAGAGGGCTCGGGGTACCCCTGGCCAGCGGTGGTGTAACGCGCAGGCGGGGTGTTCTTGTGGGTGAGAACGCAGGAAACACCGGGTAGAGCTTCGGCCTTGGAGGTATCGATCTCGATGATCCGTGCATGAGCATGGGGACTTCCGAGAATCTTTACATGGAGGGTCTCAGGTAAATCGAGGTCGGCGACGAACTTAGGCTTTCCTGTGACCAGTGCGATCCCGTCGACCTTCTGCTCGCTTTTACCAACGACGGCAAATTCCCGCTTACTCATCGTCTTTTCCCCGCATCCTTCGCGCAGCGGCCTTGATCGCCTCGATCTGCTTCACATAGCCGGTGCACCGGCAGAGATTTCCCGAGATCCCCTCTCTGATCTGCGCTTCACTCGGATCGGGGTTGTGCGTAAGGAGGTCAACCGCAGCGATCACCATTCCTGGTGTGCAGTAGCCACACTGGATCGCCCCTTCCTCCACAAATGCGCGCTGAATAGGATGAAGCTCATCACCCTTGGCTCGCCCCGTGGAGTAACGAGAATGGGACTTACTCCACAGGGCCAGTCCCTCCACGGTCACCACCTCTCGGCCGTCTGCCTTGGCGGCAAGAACGAGGCAGGAGTTCACCGCACGCCCATCGAGGAGGACAGCGCATGCCCCACAGTCCCCGGAGCCGCAGCCCTTTTTCACTCCTTTGTATCCCTCTCGCCGCAAAAGCTCAAGGAGCGTTTCACCCGGATCGACCTCTAGTTCGCGCTTTGCTTCGTTCACGGTCAGTGTGATTCTCATTTCTTACCCTCCGCCAGCCGATCCCTGATCTCTTGCAAACAACGCCTCACAAAAACGTAGGTCAGCTGCTTTCTGTACCGAGCGCTCGCCCGCCGATCGTCACGCGTGTCAACAGATTCACGCGCGACGCGTGCCACCCGCTCGATCGTCTCATCGGTCAGTTCCATCCCCATAAGGGCCTCCGCCGCCGCCGGGAGCGCCGCGCCCAACCGTGGTGTTCCACCAGCGACAATTCGCACCAAGCTGCAGCGGCCGGCGTCGACCTTGACAAGACAGGCGCAGTTGAGCAGTGCTACGTCGAAACCGGTACGGCTGAACTGGTGAAATGAAGCCGCAGTCCCAGAAGCAGGAACGGGAAGGAGGACTTCGGTGAGGATCGACCCGGAAAGGCGCGAACGTGTGGGATAAAGGTCCGAAAGCGGGATGCTGTGATAATTCCCATCAAATAGGGTGACCTTCGCATCGAGGGCAAGGAAGAGGGGGATCACATCCGACCATGGATTGGCGCTTGCAAGACTCCCCCCGATCGTCCCCAGATTGCGCAAGAGAGGCGAGGCAACCTGGTGGAGCATCCCCACGATCACCCCATCAAGGTATTGGGCGACCGTTTGATGCTCGATTAACTGCGTCAATGTCGCTGTTGCCCCAATGGCAAGGCCGGCCTCGTTTTCCTTGATATAAGAAAGAGAAAGCTCGGAAAGGTCGATCAGTGTGGTAACATCGGGGGGCGAAAATAGAACAAGCTCGATCCCTCCACCTATCACTCTGGCCCCTTTACCCCCCTCACGCAGAGAAGTCAGCGCCTCTTCAAGGCTCGTCGGCCGCAGGTACTGCTTCAGCTGGGTAAGGGCCACTTTCCCTCCTTTTCAGGCATTATCTGCGTCAGCTAAGAGCGAGACAAGGGTGTGCGATTCCACATCGATCAAGCCAAGATCGGAGAGGCGAAGCTCGGGAATCACAGGAAGGGCAAGCAACGAGAAGGTCATAAATGCGTTGTTGAGCGTGCAGCCACACGCCATCAAGGCTCGATTAAGTCCCTCTGCTTGCTCAGCCACCGTCTCCACCGGCTCCTCAGACATTAACCCCGCGATCGGAAGCGGTATCAAAGCCTCAATCTGACCGTTCTTTACCAGGCATACTCCACCGCCCATCTCGGCGATGCAATTTCCCGCCTTGGCCATCGCCTCCTGGTCCGTCCCCATGATGAGGAGGTTATGAGAGTCGTGCGCCACCGTGCTTGCCAGGGCACAGCGGCCGTTCAAACCAAACCCCCTTACAAACCCGTGGCTTATCCTTCCGCTTCCGCGGTGCCGCTCCACCACGGAAACAAATGCGACATCGTGGGCCGAATCGGGATACACCATCCCCTTCCTCACTGGAAGCTCAGCAAAAATCGCGCGGTTTACGACCTGGTTTTCGATAACCTCCATCACCCGTGCTCGAAGGACGCCCTCTTCAATCGGTGCGGCAACCTCAAAGTCGCTGGACTCAAGCGCTCGAGCCAGCCGGACGCTTCCCCTCGCTTCCCTGGGATAGGGGTAGGATGCTACATCGACTACCAGCTCTCCGCCTTGCGCAACCACCTCCCCTGCGGCAAAGACGGCGTCGATAGTGAATCGTTCAAGGTCACTTAAGATGAGGATATCGGCATAGCGGCCAGGAGCGATGCACCCAAGATCATCGGCTACACCGAAGTGCTCTGCCGTGTTTAAGGTTGCCATCTGGATAGCGGTGAGTGGGGCAATGCCTTCACGAATCGCCAGTCGGACAACGTCATCCATATGGCCGTCTGAGAGGAGTGTTCCAGGGTGACGGTCATCCGTGCACAACAAAACGTGCCTTGGATCGACTCCCTGTTCAGTAATAGCAGGGAGTTGAGCGACAACGTCATGCCAGGCCGAACCCTGGCGAAGCATTGCGTACATCCCTTGCCTGACCCGTGCGATCGTGTCCTCCTGGCGTGTCCCTTCGTGGTCATCGCTTGGTCCGCCGGCGGCGTAGGCGTGGAATAGCAGACCAAGATCGGGGGAGGCGTAGTGGCCACCTACAACTTTTCCCGCTTTTAGTGTCTCCGCAATCTCGGCGTGCAGGGTTTCATCCCCAGCGATCACTCCCGGGTAGTTCATCACCTCTCCCAGCCCGATCACCTCCGGCCAGGTCATGGCCTCGGCTACCTCATTTTCCCCGATGCTCGCGCCAGCCGTTTCGAGGCCCGGTGCCGATGGAACACACGATGGAACCTGGAGGTAGATCTGCATGGGGGTCAACCTCGCTTCTTCTGACATCATTTTCATGCCAGTTAGCCCAAGGACATTGGCTATCTCATGTGGGTCGATGAACGCCCCGGTCGTTCCATGGGGAAGGACAGCGCGGGCAAACTGTCTGACGGTGAGCATCGAGCTTTCCACATGCACGTGAGCATCAAGCAAGCCAGGAACCAGATAGCGCCCCTTTGCCTCGATGACCTTCGTCTCCTCACCGATCATAGAATCCGTATCGGGACCACAGTAGGCAATCCTGCTTCCCAGGATGGCGATATCTGTGTGCTCGATGATCTCACCAGAGCAGACGTTCACCCAGCGGCCATCGCGGATGACCAGATCGGCAGGCCGGCGCCCCATCACCACGGCAACCAGTTCGCGTGTTGTATCGTGCCTGGGTGTTCTTCTACTCATGTGATACTAAAAAGGGCGGCCGCCCTCTTTTGAGGGTAGCCGCCCGGACTTTACTTTCTCTACGGTTCACCCGACCATGGGCCGACGATGCCCTCTGCTGCCCATTGCATGGTGGTCAACTCGGACACGGAAAGCATACAGCCTTCCGGAGCGCGTAGGGTTCCCTTCCTGTCGTAAAGTGGCCCCTGGAACGGGTCAAAGGTGACTCCCGGGTCCGCCATCTGCTGGAGACGCATCATGACTAAGTCATAAACGCTGATATTGCCAAGGACCGGATCATCAACGTAGATCCCTTTCAGTTGGTCCTCATAAGCGGGGTTGATGATCATTCCCTTGTCAGCGCCCATCTCCACAGCCTTCTCCTGCAGCAGCCACCAGTAGTCGACGTTCTGGAGATTGTGCGCAGTATACTTCCCGGAGTAGATCTTTTCCAGGAAATCGAGGTAAATCGCCTCCCAATGTGCGATTTGTCCGGAGATGCAGTACTCCGGGCTGAAGACGTACATGGGGGAGTAGTGGCCGAACGAGAGCAACCCCCTATCGGCGGCTGTATGCACGACAGCCGCGGTGTCCTCTGTGAAGGCGAAGACATCGCAACCGTCAGCGATCAACGCCTCGGCCGCCTCTTTCGCAGCTACGGGGTCGACCCAGGAATTGATCCAGCGAACATGAACTTCGGCATCCGGGTTAACCTCCCGTGCCCCTATGGCAAATGCGCTGATGTGACGCTTTAACTCAGGAATAGGGAATGCGCCCACATAACCCAACTTGTTCGACTTGGTGAGTGCCCCTGCCATGAGGCCGTTTAGGTAGTAAATCTGGTAGAAGTCGGCCATGTAGGTTGCCATGTTGGGGTTGCGCAGGTACCCAGAACAGTGGAAGAAGATCTTGTCCGGGTAGCGCTGCGCTGCAGCGAACGTCCCATCGATAAAGCCAAAACTGGTGGTGAATACGACGTCACAGCCTTCTTCCTGAATAAATTTGTCAATAACCAAGGGTTCGTCCCCTTCCGGGACGCTCTCCACATAGACTGTCTCCAGCCAGGGGAAAGCATCCATGCAGATCAGACGTGCTTCATCATGGGCAAACGTCCACCCGTAGTCGGAAATGGGACCGACATAGACGAACCCCACCTTGAGCGGCTCGCCAGGAACGTATTCTTGGGCCATTGTCAGCGCGCCCAGGCCTAGGATAAGCCCTAACGCTACAACACTTACTAAGACCAGTCTGGTTTTCATCTTTCCCTCCTTTTTGGTTTCTCTCTGGGCTTAAAGCTCTCTTTTCCTCTCCTCTCACCTCCTTTTTACGAGTTTATTCTTCACCCCTAGTATAGGGCAAGGTAAGGGCGGCTGGTGCTCCCATCTTCTTTTGCAGTGTCCCGCGCGATACAGCGATCAGGACAACAATAGCGAACGCATACGGCATTGCCCTTAACAGTTCGGGAGATACCCACGGCTGCAGTCGGAATGATAGATGGTACAGAGCGGCAAACAGGTAGGCTCCCAGCATGCCGATAGCCGGATTCCAAAAGGCGAATATCGTCAGCGCAATGACGATCCATCCCATTCCTGCTGTCATTCCTTCAGTCCACGCCGGTCGATATGCGACCGATAGATAGCCTCCAGCCACCCCAGCTAGAATCCCTCCAACAAGGACGCAGAGGTAACGCACCCGATTGACGTTTATCCCCAGGGAGTCGGCGGTGGCTGGATTCTCCCCTACCGAACGAATGGTAATGCCGATCCGCGTCCGGTAGAGAATGTACCACATCACCACAACCAGAAGGATTGAAAGGTAGACGATCAGATTCTGCCCCTCGAACAGGATCGGCCCCAGGAAGGGGATCTTAGAGAGGCCGGGAGCGGTGATCTTGGAGATAGGTACGGGAAGAGGCTTTCCTCCCCAGCTGCGACCCAGCACCCCGGATAAGCCGAGGCCGAGCATGGTGAGAGCAAGGCCGGAGACAACCTGATTTGCCTTCAATGTAATGCTGGCGAAGGCATGAATCAGTGAGAAGGCACCGCCGACGAGGGCTGCCACCATGATGCCGAGCCACGGGCTCCCAGTGGTGTAGGCAGTGGAAAAGCCAGCATACGCCCCCATGATCATCATCCCCTCGACACCAAGGTTTAGCACACCGGAACGTTCAGTGTAGATCTCACCCAATGTCCCCAAAAGAAGTGGCGTCCCATAGGCAAGGGTACGACTTAAGGTTGCGATAATCCATGTTTCCCAACCCATTACTGCCTCCGCAGAGAGAAGGATATTTTGTACCGCATGAGAATCTCGCTTCCAATAAGGAAGAAGAGGATCAGTCCATTGAACACATTGACCAACTGAAACGGAAGCCCCAACGACACCTTAATAACATCTCCTCCGGCCATGATAACCCCGAACAGAAGGGAGGTTATGATCACGACTAACGGGTTTCTGCGTGCAAGCCAGGCAACGATAATCGCTGTGTAGCCGTAATTCATCGAAATGTGAGTGGGGCTCAGCAGCCTCCAGTGAATCCCAGCGACCTCCCCAACACCGGCAAATCCAGCCAGCCCCCCGGAGATGAGCATGACGAGCAAGGTTGTTTTAAAGCCGCTTATGCCGGCAAAGCGCGCCGCATCAGGATTTTCCCCAACCACGCGAATCTCAAACCCAGCCCGGGTACGGGTAATCAGTAGGTAGGCCAGAACGGCAAGGGCAAGCCCCAGAAGGAGAGTCGGCCAATGAATGCGCGTCACGGCGATGGTGGGGAGCCTCGCCGCAGGCAGGAACATATCGGTATAGGCGAACCCACGCATCGTCGGCCCCCTCCAAGGGCCGTGAATGAGCCACTGGACGAGGTAGATGGCGATATAGTTCATCATCAGAGTGGTAATGACGTCGTTTATTCCCAGTCGCGCCTTCAACACAGCAGGAATTAGTCCCCAGAGAGCACCCGCTAAAAAGCCAGCGATGAACATCGCCGGCAAGAGGAGGACATCGGGTAGGCCGGAGAACAGGGCTACCCCGGCTGCGGCCACTGCTCCTAAAAGAAGCTGACCTTCAGCACCGATGTTCCAGAACAGGGCACGAAAGGCGATAGTTAGCCCTACCCCGCAGAGCAGAAGCGGGATTGCTCGGCGTACTGTCTCGGCTAACCCGAGCTTGCTTCCCAGTGCACCTTTCACAATGAGTTGGTAAGCACGAATGGCAGAGACACCATAGGCTTGAAAGAAGATCCCCGCAACTACTAGAGCGGCGAGGATGGCGAGAATGGACACAAGCACCACAACATGTCCCGATGGGACCGGCCTGCGCTCTACCCTGAAAAGTGAGGTTTTCTTCACTATTTCACTCCTTCATGTCGCGTTCCTGCCATCATTAGACCTATCTCATCTATCTCCGCACCCTCTGCATCAACGATTCCCATCACCTCGCCACTGAACATGATCAGGATCCGATCAGAGAGCGCCATGACCTCTTCCAGATCCTCGGAGATCAGGAGGATCGCCGCTCCCTGATCACGCTGCTTCAAGAGTACCTGTCTTACCTGTTCGGTTGCTCCCACATCAAGGCCGTAAGTTGGATGAGCAGCGACGATCAGGCGTGGGTTGCCCAAAAGCTCGCGTGCCAAAACCATCCGTTGTATATTGCCGCCGGAGAGGAGCTTGGCTGCGGTATTATCGCTCGGGGCGGCGATCTGATAGTCGGCCATTGCCCGCTGCGCGTTCGCCTCGGCCTTCTTGTAGTTGAGGAAGACCCCCCGGGAGAAGGGCGGATGGCGGTAGTTCTTTAAGATCAGGTTCTCGCGGACACTCATGTTGGGGACTGTCCCCATCCGAATCCGCTCCGCGGGAACATGGGCAACACCAAGGTCAGTGATCTCCCGCGCGGAATGATTTGTTATCTCTTCCCCGCCGAGGAAGACCCGCCCACTGGTCGCCCTCCGCAGGCCGGTGAGCACCTCAGCAAGCTCCGCTTGACCGTTTCCCGACACGCCGGCCACACTAAGAATCTCACCACCGTAGATGTCAAACGATACATTGCGCAGTGCCGGAAGTCCCCGATCGCTTAACGCGTGCAAGCCATTGACCTCTAACAGCTTCTCACCCCGCTGTAGGGGACTTTTCTCAAGCCGGAATACCACCTCCCTGCCGACCATCAGCCTAGCCAGAGATGGTTTGTCCGTTTGCGAGGTGGAAAGTGTGGCCACAAGCTTCCCCTGGCGTAGAACGGTCACCCTGTCACTCACCTGCATCACCTCGTCCAGCTTGTGAGTGATAAAGATGATGGTAAGCCCGTCATCGACCAGGGTGCGCAGCGTAGTGAACAACTGCTCGACCTCCTGCGGGATGAGCACGCTTGTTGGTTCATCCATGATCAGGATGTCAGCCTCGCGGTACAGCGCCTTTAGGATCTCCACCCGCTGTCGCTGACCGACTGAGAGCTGCCAGACCTTCGTCTGCGGGTCGACTTGTAGACCATATTCAGCAGCGATCTTTTCGATCTTCTTACGCGTTTTACGGAGGTTAAGGAAAGGACCAGTCCCCTCATCCAATCCGAGGATGATATTCTCCTCCACCGATAGCGGGGGAACGAGGCGAAAGTGCTGGTGAACCATTCCAATATGGTGAGTGAGCGCAGCCCGCGGTGAGGAAATCTGAATCGGTTTACCGTTTAAGAGAATCTCGCCTGCGTCGGGCTGGTACAACCCATACAGGACACGCATCAGAGTCGTCTTACCTGCGCCGTTTTCTCCAAGGAGGCAGTGAATCTCACCGCGCTTTATATCGAGGTCGATTCCGTCGTTGGCTAGAACGCCGGGGAACCGCTTGACGATCCCTCGCAACTGTACAACATAATCCGCTGGAGTAGCCAGAGTCACTCCTTTGATCCGATGTGGTCCCCGATGCGGCTGTTCTTTAGAGTTTATTATTGTAAAAACGAAGCACGAAACTGTCAAGCGGAATATAACTATATAAGGAGGTTATTGCCAAGCGATCAGTACCCTTTGTACGTTCGTCTACAGGTACGATCGCTCCGTGAAGAGGGTGCTCTTGCTGGGAAATGGTCGATTGGCTATAGTGGCCGGCAAGGCAAAGAGTCAGGAGGTGCTATGAAACGGCTTATCGAAGGGATAAGAATCTGGGACGGAGCCGATCGCCTGATCGAGGACGGAGCGATCCTCATCGACGGAGATACGATCGAGGCGGTGCTGAGGCACGGGGAGGCACTCTCTTCCTATGAGTTACCTCCCTCAGTCGAGCGAATCGATGGAGTGAGGAAGCTCGCCATTCCAGGGCTCATCAACGCGCACACACACCTTTACAGCAGCCTCGCCCGAGGGATGGCGCTTCCCGGTTATTCGCCACAGACGTTCACCCAGATCCTGGAACAGTTGTGGTGGCGGCTGGATAAGGCCCTGGACGCAGAAATGGTCCGTGTAAGCGCCCTTGTAGGAGCGATGGAAGCGGCCCGCTGCGGGGTAACAACGTTGATCGACCATCATGCAAGCCCGCATGCCATCCCAGGAAGCCTCACCTCGCTGCGCCAAGCGGTCTGCGAGAAGGTAGGGTTGCGCGGCGCGTTCTGCTACGAGCTGTCCGACCGCGACGGGACTGCAATCCGCGATGAGGGGATCGAGGAGAACCTGGAGTTCCTTTCCCGTGATGATCCGAAGGACACCATGAGCGGAGCCCTGTTCGGCCTGCACGCTTCGTTCACCCTCTCCGATGATAGTCTGGCTAAGGTAGCAGAGCGCATCCCCGAGGGTGCTGGTGCGCACATCCACGTAGCAGAGGGGCCAGAGGACGAGGACCAGTGCCAGACTGAGCACGGGGTGCGGATCGTCGAGCGCCTGCGCAGGTTCAATCTCCTGCGCGAGAGATCTGTTCTTGCCCACTGCTTGCACATCAATGAGGAGGAGAAGGACATGGTCGCCGACAGCAAGGCGATCGTCGTGCACAATCCTAGATCGAACATGAATAACGCCGTTGGGGTCTTCGACATGGATGGCTTCCTTGATCGCGGGATTACCGTTGGCTTAGGGACGGACGGTCTGGGGGCGAACATGCTGACCGAGCTGTTCACCGCGGGAATCCTGCAGAAGGTGTCAACGGGCAACTCCCTCACCGCCGGGTTTGGTGACCTGCAGAAGATCATGTTCGATAACAACCCGCAGATCGCCTCGCGGCTCTTGGGCGCGCAGGTGGGGCGGATAGCTCCGGGATATGAAGCAGACATTGCCCTCTTCGACTACAATCCCCCCACGCCGATCGATGCGGCAAACGTCCTCGGGCACCTGCTGTTCGGGATCGCTGGCCACGACATGCGTGTCTCCGACCTCATCGTTTCTGGGCGTTCGGTGATCAAGGATGGCCACTTCACCAACCTCGATGAGGACGCGCTCTACGCGCATGCACGCGAGCAGGCGGCGGCACTATGGGCGCGGATTTCGTAGAAGGGAAAAGGAATGTCTGATAAGTTGAGGGTTCAATCGTTCTCCGAGGTGCTTTCATCGATCTTGCAGGAGTATGAGCAAAGTGAGAGTATCTTTGGGATTCATCGCTCCATGTTCTATGTGCCAAAGAAGGAAAGCCCGTATGCGACGGAGATGTTCGGATTTAATCTAGCCACCCCTATTGGCCCGGCTGCCGGACCGCACACACAGCTTGCCAGGAACATCATATCTGCGTGGCTCTCTGGCGGCCGGTTCATGGAGCTGAAAACCGTGCAGATCATGGATGAGCTAGAGATTCCGCGCCCGTGCATCGATGTGGAGGACGAGGGGTACAACGTCGAGTGGTCACAGGAACTGAAGCTCGATGAGTCGGTGCACGAGTACATCAACGCCTGGGTCGTGATTCACATTCTCCGTCGAGTGCTCGGGTTCGAGGGCGAGACACCTTTCGGGACGATCTTCAACATGAGCGTCGGCTACAACCTGGAGGGGATAAAGAAGCCGCGGATGGTCAAGTTCATGGACACGATGGTGGATGCATCAAAAGAGATCTCGTCGATCAAAAAGACACTCGCCGAGAAGTGGCCGGAGTTTGCCGATATCGACATTCCAACCAGGCTGACAAACAGCGTCACCCTATCCACGATGCACGGGTGTCCCCCCGACGAGATAGAACAGATAGCACGCTATCTGATCGAGGAGCGCGGCCTCCACACGATCATCAAGCTCAACCCAACCTTGCTCGGGAAGGACGAGATCCTGCACATCCTGCACGATGAGCTTGGATTTGCGGATATTGAGATTCCAGATGGTGTCTTCGATCACGACCTGCAGTACGACCGAGCAGTAGAGTTGATCAAGACGCTTAAAAGAACGGCCGCGAAGCGCGGTCTTTACTTCGGGGTCAAGCTGAGCAACACCCTTGCTGTAGCAAACGACAAGAAGACTCTACCCGGCGAGGAGATGTACATGTCGGGCCGTGCGCTGTACCCAATCACGATGACGCTGTTCGACAAGCTGATGCGCGAATTCGACGGCGATCTGAATGTCTCATACGCTGGCGGCGCGGACGCGCTCAACGTAACTACTCTCCTGGCGGCCGGCGCCCGGCCGGTCACAGCCGTCTCTGATCTGCTCAAACCGGGAGGCTATTCCAGGCTCCTGCAGTATCTGGAGAACCTGGAACGTGAGATGCGCGCACGCGGCGTATCGAGCTTGGACGAACTTGCGCGCGATCACCTCACCAATCTGGAACGGGCGGCCGCTGATACACTGAAAGATCGCCGCTACAAGAAGAGCTACCATCCCTATGGCCTGCCTAAGGTCGAATCGGGGCTAGAACTGTTCGACTGCATCGCCGCGCCGTGTGTGGAGCAGTGCGCAGTGCACCAGGATGTGCCCGAATATGCCTGGCTGATCGCCAAAGGGGAATACGACCGCGCGCTTGCGGTAATCCTCGCCCACAACCCCTTACCCGGGGTGACCGGCTACGTCTGCACTCACCTCTGTCAGACCCGTTGCACCCGCAACAACTACGACGAGCCGGTAGCGATCCGCGCACTCAAGCGATTTGCTACCACGACAGGCAAAGCCGATCAAATCGTAAATCGTAAATCGCAAATCGTAAATCGCAGGGTGGCGGTCATCGGCAGCGGTCCCTCGGGGCTGGCTGCAGCCTACTACCTTACTCTAAACGGCGTTTTGGTGACGATCTACGAAGCCAAGGACGTGGCAGGCGGAATGCTCGCTATCGCTCCCACATTTCGGCTTCCTCCAACTGTCGTGCAAAAAGATATCGACCGGATCACTGGGATGGGCGTCGACATCAAGCTTTCTCATCCCATCACCGCACCGCCGGAGGAACTGACAAGCGAAGGCTTTAATGCGGTTTACGTAGCGTGTGGATTCCAAAAGGACGTGAAGCTTTCGATCGAAGGGATAGAGGGCGAAGGTGTCTTCACCGCCCTTGACTTCTTGGAGCGGGTAGCGCGGGGTGAAAAACCGGACTTGGGTTCCAGGGTGCTTGTGATCGGTGGCGGAAATACAGCGATCGATGCAGCGCGAACGGCAAAGCGACTCACAGGCGGGCCGGTCACTGTCCTCTACCGACGGACTCAACACGAGATGCCCGCTGAAGAGGAAGAGCTGTGGGATCTTCTCGAAGAAGGTAACCACCTGGAAGAGCTCGTATCTCCCAAGAGTGTCACCCTGCAAGACGGCGCGGTGACCGCACTTCAGTGCGTGCGGAACAAGCTCGGTGATCCGGGAGCAGATGGGCGAAGAAAGCCAATCCCAATTGAGGGAAGCGAGTTTGAGATTGCGGCAGATTCCATCATTGTTGCGATCGGCCAAGCCCCGGACATCGCCTTCCTCAACGGTAGCATTGTCTCTCTGCGGGCGGACGGGACGATTGCAGTCGACCCTGACACCGGAGCCGTGGGCACAAGTCGTGTGTACGCGGGGGGGGATGCGGCGCGAGGGCCGGCGACCATCATCCAGGCATGCGCCGACGGCCGACGGGCAGCAAAAGCGATCTGCGCGAAACTTAATATCCAGTTTGAGCAATTGTCCTACAGCCCGACAGTGCTTTCCAAAGAAGAGATCCTGCAAGTAAAACAGGCTCGAGCTAGGAAAGAGGCGAAGCACTCGCCAAAGATGCTCCCGGTTGCTAAGCGCAGTGGCTTTAACCTCATCGAGCAGACCCTAACAGAGGAGGAGGCGCGTGGGGAGGCCGCCCGCTGTCTGCAGTGCTCCACCCTGTGCGACAAGTGCGTCGAGGTCTGCCCCAACCGGGCCAATTACACCTACTTCGTCACACCGGTAAGCCTAACGCTTCCTAAACTCTCCTTTAAAAATGGCAGGCTAGCAGTCACAGGAGAAGAGACCTTTGAGGTCAAGCAAAAACGGCAGATTATCCACATAGACGATTTCTGCAACGAGTGCGGCAACTGCGCCACGTTCTGCGTCCACAACGGCAAACCCTACCAGGAAAAGCCTCGGCTCTTCTTAAAGGAAGCCGATTTTCAATTAGAAGACGACAATGCCTTCTACATCGTGGAGGACACCGTCAGGCGGCGGGAAGGCGGGAGGGAGTCGCAGCTTTCGGTGAAAAAGGGCATAATAACTTTTGAGAATGCGCACGTTCGCATTGACCTCTCGCCCGATTTTAAAATCAAAAAGATGATGCTAAAAGAGGCTTTTGCGGGGGTGTTCTCGCTGAGAGAAGCGGCCGAGATGGCACTGATACTTAATGGGGTCACCACATCTCTACCTTTTTTACTTTAAGGTGAACGATGGGAAAGATTAACGTGCTACGTTGTGTCTCCTGCAAGAAAGAATTCTCACTTAATGAGATCGAGTATACCTGCCCTAGTTGTGGTCCACGCCGTGGCACGCTTGAGGTCCTCTATAATTACGATGCGTTGAAGCGGACGCTGACACACGATTACTTCCGATCGCTCGAGGGGCGCACGATGTGGCGATACCTTCCACTCCTTCCGATCGAGAACCGCCGGTTCATCCAGCCGCTTCGCGTCGGGTTCACCCCTACCTACTCCTTCCCCGATCTTGCCAGTGAGTACGGCCTCAAGAAACTACTAATCAAAGACGATGGTCAAAACCCAACCGCCTCCTACAAGGATAGGGCAAGCGCGGTAGTGGTGATAAAGGCACAGGAGAAAGGAAAGTCTGTCATCACCTGCGCCTCGACCGGGAATGCAGCAAGCTCGCTCGCTGGCTTCTCCGCTGCAACCGACCTTCAGACAATTATCTTTGTCCCGCGGACCGCACCAGAGGCAAAGATCTCCCAACTCCTCATCTATGGAGCAAAGGTCTTCCTCGTCGATGGCTCCTACGACGTCGCTTACGACCTGGCAGCAGAGGCGGCTGAGGCCTTCGGCTGGTACAACCGCTCGGCTGCGGTCAACCCTTACCTCGTCGAGGGGAAGAAGACCGGCGCCCTCGAACTCGCCGAGCAGCTTGACTGGGAGGTCCCGGATGTGGTCCTAGTGGGGGTGGGAGACGGCTCGGTGATCAGCGGAATCTGCAAGGGGTTCGATGAGTTGTTGCGCCTTGACCTGATCGAGCGAGTCCCGCAGGTGATCGGGGTGCAGGCGCAGGGTTCGGCCCCGATCGCAACGGCGTTCGAGCGCTACAATGGCAACGAAATTGTGATCGAGGATATCCATGCGCATACCGTTGCTGACAGCATCTGTGTGGGGAAGCCGCGCGACATAATAAAGGCGGTAACCTACGTAGCGAGAAACGGCGGACACTTCGTCAGAGTGAGCGATGAAGAGATCGAAGAAGCGATCTTAACTATGGCCAAGCAAACCGGGGTCTTTGCCGAGCCGGCCGGAGCCGCCCCGTTCGCCGGCTTGGTCAAGCTTGCTGCCAAAGGAGAGCTGTCAGGCAAGAGTGCGGCGGTGATGGTAACGGGAAGCGGCCTCAAAGACGTTGCTGCCGTGCGCAAGATTGTGCAGGCACCGATCGAGATTGAACCATTGCTCGACGCCGTGAGGGAGCACCTATGAGGATTCAATTTATCGTTAACGGGAGACAGGTAGAGCGCGAGACCAACGCAGAGACACGCCTACTCGACCTACTGCGTGAAGACCTTCACCTTACTGGAACCAAGGAGGGGTGTGGCGAGGGGGAGTGCGGAGCGTGCACCGTGCTCCTCGATGGGCGGGCGGTCAACTCCTGTCTCGTGCTTGCCCCCCAAGTCGATGGGAAAGAGGTGCTTACGATAGAAGGGCTCGCTCCGTTGAGTAAGTCCAATTCTCGTCACTCCACGGGGCGAGCCAAGGGTGGCAAGCTACACCCAATTCAGCAGGCGTTTGTGGAGAAAGGAGCGGTGCAATGCGGGTTCTGCACCCCTGGGTTTATCATGTCAACCTACGCCCTTCTAGAAGAAAATCCATCTCCAAATGATGAAGAGATCCTTTCCGCTTTGGAGGGAAACCTCTGCCGCTGCACCGGCTACACCAAGATCATCGAGGCAGTGCGCTACGCAGCTAAGCTGATGCGGGAGGAGCGATGATCGAAGCGATCGTCCTCGCTGCTGGCAAAGGGGAACGCCTGGGAGTCATCAAGCCACTGATTATGATCGACGGCCAGACAGCTCTGGCACGGGTGATCCGCACTCTGAAGAAAGCACAGATCGAACGGATCATAATCGTCCTCGGTTACGCTGCTAAAACAGTCTTACGCGATGTAAACCTCACTGGGTGCAAGGTCGTGATAAACTCAAACTACAAAATGGGAATGGCAAGTTCGCTTGCCCTGGGGATCGAGTCGCTCTCGACAAAGGCGCAGGGCTTCCTCATTCTGCACGCTGATATGCCCTACCTCAAAGAAGAAACGATCCGCGCGGTGCTCACCAAAGCAAACAATGGGGCACAAATCGCGGCTCCAACCTACCACGGACAACGAGGGTTCCCGGTCTATCTAAGCTGCTCCTGCATCGTGGACCTTCTACCGACCCTGGTGGGAGAGATCGGGGCGCGGCAGTACATCGCCCAGCACCAACATAAGCTCGCCCTGGTAAAGGTAGATGACCCGGGCTCGATTCGGGACATCGACAGGGTGGAAGATCTCAAGATGGTGGAGGAGAAGCGTGGGCCGACAATACTTGAAGGTTAACTCAATCGAAGAACTCCTCGCAAACTTAGGTAAACCCGGAGCGATGATTCTCTGTGGGGGAACCGACCTTGTCGTAAAGATGCGCAGCGGACTCCTTTCCCCAGAACTCCTTTTAGATATCTCCGATCTTCCGGAGCTGCGTGAGGTCAGAAAGACCGGTTCAAAAATCGAAATTGGCGCTGCAGTGCCCCAGAGCGAGCTTCTCTCCTCGGCGATAGTAAGAGAACGCCTCCCCCTTCTAATAACGGTCCTTTCCCAGCTTGGATGCGTTCAAACTCGAAACAGCGGAACCCTAGGAGGAAACTTGGTCAATGCCTCACCAGCAGCGGATAGCGCTGTCCCTCTCCTCCTGTTCGACGCCGAGGTGATCCTCACAGGTTCGCAAGGCGAGCGCCAGCTGGCAGTCAAAGATTTCTTCCGCGGCCCAGGAAAGACCGCTCTTTCAAATGGAGAGTTCCTCCGTGCGGTCTTGATCCCTCTCCCCAACCCTAAGCTTTCCCCGTTCTTCCACAAGATTGGACGGCGCAAAGCACTCACCATCGCCATCGCCTCCCTGGGAGCACTGCTTCATGTTGAGGGCGACCTGATCCAAGAAGTGCGATTGGCCGCGGGCTCGGTCGCCCCGACACCGATTCGCCTGCAGCGGGTGGAGGAGAGGGTAAACGGAGAACGAGTAACTGCTTCCCTGATTGAAGAAGCGAGAAAACTCGCGCGACAATCGGTCTCACCGATTGACGACATTCGGGCGAGCGCTGACTACCGACGGACCGTTATTGCCGATCTCGTCGCCCATCTATTTGAAGGGGTTCTTCATGTTTGACCTCGTGATCAAAGACGGAACGGTCGTTACTCCTGAGGGAGCAAGCAAGGTTGATGTGGGGATCGAGGGAGAAAAAATCGCCACTATGGGCCAAGGGCTCTCCGGCCGCCGCGAGGTCGATGCGACCGGTTTAATCGTTCTCCCCGGTGCGATCGACGCCCACACCCACATGGAGCTTCCCGTGAGAGGAGAGCGCTCCAGCGACGACTTCCTCTCCGGGACGATCGCCGCCGCCTGTGGGGGAGTAACGATGATCTCGGACTTCTCCGTCGGATCTGCTGAAACCTCACTCCCCGAGGAGATCGAAGCACGCAAGCAGGCGGCAAAAAAAGCGGTAATCGATTACACCATGCATGGAGAGGTAATCGGTTGGCACCCGGGGCGCGAGTCGGAGTTTAACGAGGCGATCGGCCTTGGCGTGAGCACGTTCAAGTTCTATCTCGCCTACTCCCGCTCAGGAAGGATGAGCGATGATGGCGTCCTCTACCGCGCATTCACGGCCCTGGCGCATTACGGTGGAAGAGCGATGGTACACGCGGAAAATGACGATATCATCAACGCCCTTACCGATGCCTTCGAGACGAATGGGGAGCTTGGCATTCTCTTTCTCCCTCGTTCGCGACCCGCCCTCTGCGAGGAGGAGGCAATCACCCGCGCCGCTACTATCGCCCGCCACACAGGGATCACGCTGCGCATCGCTCATATTTCCTCCGAGCTCGGACTGAACGCGGCCAGTGCAGCCCGCACTGCTGGAGCGAGGATCATTGCGGAG
This sequence comes from Candidatus Bipolaricaulota bacterium, assembly GCA_023132915.1. Taxonomy (GTDB): domain Bacteria; phylum Bipolaricaulota; class Bipolaricaulia; order UBA7950; family UBA9294; genus UBA9294. Next base: position 5,932 of record JAGLXM010000312.1, on the reverse strand, counting down.
ACCTGTCCACAATATCTCCTGCTCGATGAACGCGTCTATGCCGAGAGCAACGGCCACCTGTTCGCAGCTACGCCACCGCTTCGCACCGAAGTCGACCGCCGCGCCCTATGGAAAGGGATCACCTCTGGTGCAATCAACCTCGTCGCTACTGACCACTGTCCGTTCACCCGCGAGCAGAAGCGCTGGACAGGGTCGTTCCTCGACCTTCCCTACGGTCTTCCCGGCGTGGAGACCCTCCTTCCCCTGTTGTACAGCGAGGGGGTTGCAAAGGGGCGATTCTCCCTTAAGCGACTGGTCGAACTTGTAAGTTCCGGTCCGGCTAAGGCGCTTGGGATCTATCCGCGCAAGGGGGCGATCATGATCGGCTCTGATGCTGACCTAGTTCTAATAGACCCAAGGCGTGAGTTCACGATCACCGCTGAAAAATTGCACATGCGCACCGATTTCAATCCCTATGAGGGTTACCGCGTCGTTGGTTACCCCGCGATGACCCTCTCCCGCGGGCGTGTCGTGTTCGAGAACGAGCAATTCTGCGGAGAAGAGGGTTGGGGAAGGTTCATTCCTCAGTCCGGTTAGACTCGACAGCCTGCTCGATCCATGCTATGGTAGGACGAGGAGGTGTTCCGATGAAAAAGGTACGAGGAATTGGTCTTGGCTTGATTATCTTAGGAGCATTGGCTGTAGGAGGATGTTCCCTATTCATTAATCGTCCACCGGTAGCAGAGTTTGCGATTGTCTACAACACGGTTGCTGATGAACCGCTCGTAGTCACGCTGGATGCATCGATGTCGTCCGACGAAGACAATGACCAGATTGTAGACTACATGTGGACTTTTCCCGACGAGGAAGTTGATTTCATCTACCCACTTGCCTATTCATCAAGAACCGTACACGAGCCGACCATCATCATCAGATTCCCGGTTGAAGGGGAATACACAGTCACCCTTATGGTAAGAGACGAAAGAGGAAAGTCCTCCGAGGTCCCAGATATCAACGAGGTTATTGTCCCCAACGAAGAAGTGGAACCAACCGAGTAAGAGGAACAAAAGGATCAGCAAAAACCTTGCGTTGCAAAAAGGAGGATCAGCATGAAAAGGATGCTGTGGATTGTAGTGGTCGCCTCGCTTTTTATCGGTCTCCCGTTTGCTGGGTTGGCAAACGACGACTCAGAGAGGCAGATAACCGGGTTTGGCTTCGGAGGGCCGATGATCGGCCTGTTCACCTTGGATCTGGCTGAGATAAACGAGGTACTTAAAAACAATGACTATGCCCCGCTCGCCGAGCAGCTTATCACGTTTGGTGGTGGTGGAGGCGCAGGGGTGATCGGCGGATTCTCGTTTGGAGGAACAGGATGGGGCGGATCGCTCAATTCTCACCAGGAGGGCAAGAAGGCGGAACTCTCACTTGGATTTGGCGGGATGGACGTCGCTTACGTAGTTGGCGGGAATGAGCGGTCGCTTCTGTCGATCGGTGTAGTCCTCGGCGGCGGTGAAGTTGACCTGAAGCTGCGTGATCATTTTCCGGTAAGTTTCGAGGATGCGGTGGCCAACCCGACCACTACAACGCTCAGTCGCGGCTTCCTTTCCGCTGAGCCTTACATCCGCTTCCAGGTGCAGCCGCTTATGTGGCTGGGGTTAAAGCTCCACCTCGGATACGTGTTTACCCTCCCCGGGGGTTGGGAAGAGGGAGGTCAGGAGATCTCTGGTCCATCCCTTAACCTGACCGGCCCATTCGTGGGCATCTCCATCACCTTTGGGGGAATCGGAACCGCCGAGGTAAAGGAGATGGTGGAGGACGTCCTGAAAGAAGCCCTGGGCGAGACGGAGTTCGACGAGGCCACCTGTGCCGCCATCAAGGCGTTCTACGAAAAACGTTGCGGCAGTGAGCTTAAACCAAGCGCCGAAGAGGAGACCAACGCCGCACTTGTACAGGACACCTTGTTGGCAATGAGCGTTGGGGATCTCGATACCCTCGAGCCACTCCTTGCAGAGGACATCTCCTGGGTTTCCCCGGAGGGACTCCTCCCCTGGAGCGGAACATGGGTAGGAAAGGACGCTTTTCTTGCTGGGCTGGCCGCTGCAAGTGAGGCGGAAGCTTCACTAAATATCGATCGTGTCCTCACCTCTGAAGATGAAGTCAGTGTGAAATGGCACCTTAGTCCCGCAAAGGAAGGTGGAGAAATCGCTTACGGAGTGACTGTCTGCCGCATAGAAGAGGGGAAGATCCTCTCCGGTCGAGATTACGGAAACTGAGCGGCTAGCGATTATAGCTGTCAGCAGTCAGCCATCAGCAGATAGCTGTAGGAATTGCTGATCGCTGAGAGCTGATGGCTAAGAGCTGAGTGCTATCAGCGTAAGGGCTATATCCGCTTCCGCATAAAGACCTGTGCCCCCAGTCGCTCAAAGCCGAGGCGCTTGTAGAGACTGAGGGCAGGGTTGTCTTCGGCGACGTCGAGGAGGAGTCCCGTTCTTCCCCACTCTCGCGCTAGCTCCTCAGATGCGTGGATGAGGGCCCGGGCGATCCCCTGTCCTCGAAAGGCCTCATCCACCGCCAGGTAGAGGAGGTAGAGTGTCTCCCGCGCCTGCGGGAAGACGAACCCACTTGGGTCATTCTCCATATCTTTGCAAAGGGCGAATCCCACGACCTCGGACTCGACCTCAGCGACGAACCCCGCCCTAAACGCCTCTACCGGTCCAAGGCCCATCCCATTGAATGAATAATCGCCCTACGAAGTCCACTACTTAATGTGTAAGAGGTCCTCATCGGCGTAGGCAGTAAGGATCTCTCCCATAACGACCATGTGGTAGTCGGCCGTGTCATAGTACTGCTCCAGAACCTCCGTAGAAGCGAAATCTCCTGCCTTAAGCTGCTTTCTCGCCAGGATAAGGCACTCGTAGTGAAGGGCACACTCCTCGATGATCGGGGAGCTCACCTCCCTGGCGGCAATCAAAGTCAATTCACAAGCGGCAGCCTTGTCGCGATCCCTCCCCGATTTGGTACCACAGAAGAGAAGCTCCTCCTCCAGTTGCCCGGTCGAGGGAACGTTCACCGTGAAGCTGTCCGCGGTGAGCAGGCAGTCATAGGTGTAACGCGAACGCCGCACAAGAACTGTGAACACCGGCCGGCTCCAGATGATTCCCACCTCGCCCCAGCCGATCGTCATCGGGTTCGCTCTACCGTTCTTGTCCAACACAACCAGGAACACCCCTCCTTCAGCAAGGGCCCGCTTCAAGTGATCGACGTTATCGCTCCAGGTAATCTCTTCCTTCATCCTTCCTCCTCGCAGCCAGAGAATCGGCCGTCAGCCAGTGGACGGTCTCCCTCGCGGACCCGCCCAGAGAGCCAGCCGATCCTAACAGCATCCGGATCCTCAAACACAGGGACGTACGGCTTGATGTCGAGCAGCGGTGTCCCATCGAGGATGTCAAGATCGACGATGTACAAGGTTGCCTCATCGATTCCCATAAGCCGCACCGTGGAGATTCCGATCGGATTTGGCCGCCGCGGCGCCCGCGTGGCGAACAGGCCCCTCTCCCGCTCCTCAAGGTACGGCTTCACCTTTAGAGTATAGCCCCTCGAGCGATGAAAGTGATAGATGAGGGTGATATGGCTGAACCCATCAAGATCTGCAAGGCTCTCCGCGTACTCGGGGAAGACCTCCACACTCCCTTCAATTCCTCGACCGAAACGAGGTTGGATCGGAACCCCGTTCGGGTCATTAAACGGTGAGTGGATGATCCCAATCGGTCGATAGAGAATCGATTTAGTATTCATCCTGCCAATTATATCACATAGTAGGAAAAGCGGTCAGCCATCAGCACATCCCCTGTACGAGTGTCTGACTTTATGTCCGGCGTTCGTTTATACCTCATCGTCCTTGCGTTTGGTGTAGTAGTGGACATCGGGATAGTAACGATAACCGAGGTGTTCGAAGACCGTCCTGGAGTCGTTGTTCCAATCCTCGATTAGACAGGCGACGATCTCAATGCCCATCTCGGAGAGTCGCCCCTCAATTGCTGCAACCAAAGCAGCGGCGATACCTTGACGTCGATACCTTAGGGAGACGGCGAGCCGGTTTATCCATCACCATCATCTGCCTCCGGGGAGGAAAGCGATCGTGTTCGCCGGTTCACCGGACTTGGCTCCGGCAGATCCTTGGTCGACGCGTTCAGCTCTTTGAATCGCCGCGCCGAAGGAAGGAGCCGCAGCTCCAAGGACCCAACTGCACTGTCGTACGCCTCAACCGCCTGTTCCAGGCCTTTTCCCGTCTTTTGGAACAGATCGAGGAACTTGACAACACGATCGTAGAGCTCCTGCCCCTGTCTGGCGATCTCACGTACGTTCTCGGTGATCTGCTGCTGTTGCCAGCCATAGGCAACGGCTCGTAATAGGGCGAGCAGGGTAAGGGGGGTTGTGACAAGGACGTGTTTTCCCATCCCAAACTCCAACAGGGCCGGATCCTGCTCGAAGGCGGCGGAGAGGCAGGCCTCACTCGGTACGAACATGATCACCATCTCCGGAGCCCGCTCAAACTGATCCCAGTACTGCTTGCGCCCGAGCTCTTGGATCCGATCGCGCATCGCTTGGGCGTGGGCCACAAGCTTTGCCCGCTGTTCCGTCTCGTCGGCTTCGATCGCGGCGAGATAGGCCGTCATGGGGGTCTTTGCGTCCACTGGCAGGATCCCCTGGTTGGGGAGGTGAACGATCACGTCGGGACGCCCCTCGTCTGTGGTCACCTGTTCGTCAAAGTCTACATGGGAGGTCATCCCCGCCAGTTCCATCACACGGCGCAGTTGAAGCTCACCCCACCGCCCCCGCACTGTGGAGGACTTGAGCGCCTGCGCGAGGGTGACGGTGGTATCGCGGAGTTGAGTCTGTGCTTGGCCGAGTTGGCCTAAGTGCTTCTCTAAACTTTGGTATGCACCCTCTCGTTTTTGCTCAAGTTCTCGCACCTGCTTGTCCATAGCCTCCAATGTCTTTTCGAGAGGCTGGACAAGGTTTTTTAGCTCCTCCTTGTGAGTGCCCCAGTCACCCCGAACCTGAGTGAGAAGTGAGGTTAGCTGGTCACGAGCGCGCTTGAGGAACTGGTCAGCGTTTGACGCAAGCGCCTGGCTGGCAAGAGCTTCGAAGGTCTCACGCAACTGCTGCTGGGCCTCCTTAACCCACTGCAGCTTCTCTTTATTGGCCTTGCGTTCCTCTTCTAGTCGAGCGATCTGAACCTTGAGTTGCTCGTTCTCACCGCGTAGGTAATCGGTCTCCTGAAGTGACTTCTCAGTAGCGGCGAGGCGCTCTTTCTGGGTTCCAAGCTCGGCTTGCATGACCGCCGTGCGCTCACTCCACCGCAGTCGTGCAATGAGGAACCCCACGACCATGCCCAGTATCAAACCCACTGCTAACCCAACCCACTGCATCGGTCAAACCTCCTCTCTCATACTATCACGGTTGCCGCTTGTGCGCTACGCCTAGTTGGTCATTCCTTGTTCACCGGGGAAGAGCAGGACTGCTAATTACAACGTCGTGATCAGGCTGGATGGGAAACAGAGACATCCGGCTCAACAGGAAGGATCTCATGATGCGTGATGGAAAAGGTCTTAACCACTGCATCAACGAACGAGGAACGGATGAGAAGGATAGGGAGAGCCTTTGAGCGAAGAAGAGCGCGCAAGGCTGGGGCATAACCCCTGCCAGAGAGCTCTAGGCGACCTACTTCATCGACGAATACGGCCTGGGCTGTCCTAGACGCGCGCGCGATCGCAATGCGAGCAAAGGCAAGTCCCTGTTCCGAGATGAAGTACTTCCCCACTGTTTCCCCGGGGGGATTAAGAGAGGCGAATGGCTGCTTCACCCCACTTGCCAGATCGCGGACCGTATAGCCAATCGTCTTTCCACACCGTACAACCCGCGGAGAAAGGATTCCCCCAACCGTAAATCC
>JAGLXM010000311.1 GCA_023132915.1 Candidatus Bipolaricaulota bacterium | reverse complement strand
TTCTATTTCAAAAGCAAACATCTATTTTTCTCCTTTCTATACTCAGCATAATAATTACTACAATAAATCATAGAAAAACAGGAAAGGAGGAAAAACTATGCAAGTGAAAGAACTTATCAGCGAGTATGGCAAGCATTTACAACAAGCCATAGGCGTCTCTGAAAGCACGCGGCATCAATACATTCATTATGTTCAACGCTTTCTGAGTGAAAAATTCACCGATGTCTTTCAAGATAAGCCGATCAATCTCCAACCCAGCGAACTGATCCAGTACGTAATAAAACAGAGGGAGCATCACCATGTACCAGTTCTTAAATCCATGCTCACCGCTTTACGGAGTTTTCTCAGATATCTGCAAATGAAAGGATTGTGTGAAGCTCGACTCGTCAATGCCATCCCATCTCTTCCTGCGTGGAAACTGGCCGGGATACCCAACTACCTCACGAAAGAGCAGCTGGATAAGTTTCTGACTTCTTCTGACTGTGAGACTCCAACTGGACGCCGGGATTATGCCATAGCCCTTTGCCTGGCTAGACTAGGCCTTCGCAGAAAAGAAGTGGCGTGTCTCACTCTGGATGACATTGATTGGCGCTCAGGGATTCTTCGCATAACTTCGAGCAAATCCCGTCGTTTCAGTTCACTGCCATTACCAGAAGATTTAGGAAAAGCGATTGTTTCATATCTCCGTGACGGACGCCCTCCAACAGAAGAACGGAGGGTCTTTGTCTGTCATCGTCACCGCATAGGTCAACCACTTCAAAGCGCCGCTATTGGAACCATAATACGTAGGCGGTTCAAACGTACAGGGATGGAGGTTTCTTCCAGAGGCACGCATATTCTTCGCCATACGGTTGCCAGCCATATGGTTCAAAAGGGGGTAACCATCAAGGAAGTCGCAGATCTCTTAAGACATCGCAGTCTTGATACGACGGTCATCTACACCAAGATCAACCTTCCCATGCTTCTTGAAGTGGCGCTGCCCTGGCCAAAAGAAGGAGAGATAACGTGAAGAGTCGACAAAGTATAGTTGAACAGGTTCAGGAATATCTGAAGTTTAAGCGGAGTTGTGGATATCAGTTAGAGGCTCCGGGCAAGGAGTTGATGCTTTTCGCTCGTTATGCGGAACAGACCGGTCACAAGGGACCTCTCGCAACAGAACTTGCTGTTAGATGGGCCAAACTTCCTAAAGATGCCAATCCTCGCTATTGGGCAACCCGCTACGATATTGTGCGACGTTTTGCTGAATATCGATTTCTTTTTGATCCAGCGACCGAGATTCCACCGAAAGATTTGCTGGGGCCATCAAAGCAGCGCTTATCACCTCATATTTACTCGGATGAGGAAATAGCGGCATTACTTCAAGCAGCATCTCAACTCACCCCAACAGACGGTCTGCATCCTCGGACATATGTCACTTTGTTCGGCTTGCTGGTCAGCACGGGACTAAGAATCTCGGAGGCCCTGAATCTTTCCCGTAAGGATGCAGATCTAAACACAGGGGTATTAACCATCAAAGAAACCAAATTTCGCAAGTCCCGTCTTGTGCCGGTGCACGCCTCAACTCTGTATGTGTTAAGACACTACAGTAAGCTTCGGGACTCCTGCCATCCTGGGACAAGGTCAAAGACGTTCTTCCTGGCTGAGAAGGGAACATCTCTGAATTACCGTGGGGTGTTGTATGTCTTCCTGAAACTGCGCCGTAAGTTGGGCTGGCAAGAGGCAGACAAGAAGCCCAGGATTCATGATTTTCGTCATACCTTTGCCGTCCGAAGACTGCTCAAGTGGTATAAAGAAGGAGACAACTTGGATCAAAAGATTCTGGCCTTGTGCACTTATCTCGGTCACGTCCAGGTCACCGATACCTACTGGTATTTGAGTGCTGTCCCTGAGCTTCTGGCCATCGTTTCTGATAAATTTGAAAATTTTTCCATCAAAGAAAGAAGGAGGGATACCCCATGAATAAAAACGAGCTGGAAATAACTCTCTCAACATTGATCCAGCATTTTTTCTGCCGGCGCCTCATCACGCAACGCAATGCCAGCCCCCAAACCATCGCCAGCTATCGTGATACCTTTCGTCTGCTATTCCACTATGCTCAAAAGAAGATGAAAAAAGCGCCGGCTGCTCTTCAATTCGAAGATCTCGATGCCGATTTTGTCCTGAGGTTTCTGGATTACCTTGAACAGGAACGAGGCAATTGCGAACGAACCCGCAACATCAGGCTTGCCGCCATACGCTCATTCCTGCGTTATGTCTCTTATCGGCTTCCCGGTTCTCTCTCTACTATTCAGGAAGTCCTGGCCATTCCCCTGAAAAGATTTGATCGGCCTTCTCTTGAGTTCCTTCAACGAGAGGAAGTGGAAGCTATTATTACCGCGCCTGACAAAACCACTTTCAGCGGCCATCGGGATTTTGTCATGTTCATGACTCTCTACAACACAGGAGCCCGTGTTTCAGAGATCATCAGGCTTCGCGTGAGTGATGTCTGCCTGGAAAGCAAAGCCTCTATTCTTATTCATGGAAAGGGACGTAAACAGAGAGCTGTCCCATTATGGAAGAGTACCCAACGTCATCTGAAAATGTGGCTCTTACGATTGAAATCCGATTCTCATGAGCCTTTCTTCCCAAGCCGTTGTGGTAGACCGCTTTCCCGATCAGGTGTTGAATACCGACTTCGTTTGGCGGTGAACAAGGCCGCAGAACGATTCCCATCACTTGAAAAACGAAAGGTATCTCCACATACCTTTCGTCATACGACGGCCATGCACCTCCTTCAGTCCGGTGTTGATATCACAGTCATTGCCCTCTGGCTTGGACATGAAAGTCCAATCACCACTCACCTGTATGTCGAGGCTGATCTGTCAATGAAAGAAAAGGCCCTTAGGAAGCTCCAAGACCCGTCGTTGAAAAGTTTGCGATATCAAGCTAGTGATTCCATTTTATCCTTTTTGGAGAGCCTGTGATTATGCTGAGTTTGACGAAATGTAACTAGTTTAAAATCATAAACCTAGTCAAATAACTAAGCATAATTTTGAACTCAGCATAAT
>JAGLXM010000310.1 GCA_023132915.1 Candidatus Bipolaricaulota bacterium | reverse complement strand
ATGAAGGTCTGACCCCAATGTCTCCAATGTCTCTGTGCACGCGAACCTGGGGACAGCGTACCAAGTTCTGGAGGTGTATGACCTTGCCGTGGAACACCTTTCGGCAGCTCTTGAACTAGATCCGACTCTGTACTGGTTTCTCTACAACCGAGCGCAATGCTACTACGCCACAGGCGATCTCAAGGAAGCCGAGGCTGATCTTAGAATGCTCCTTAAGGAAGCCGCCCCATCCGACAGCGTCAGGCCCGCTCAGATTCTTCTTCTCCAGATCATCGCAGAGAGCAGCAACCGCCGCTAGACTGAACTGTTCAAGGCCTGTGTCGCTGTAGATCTCCGCTTGACAGGGTAAAGGCGGTGAAGGCTTCCGGGAAGCAGAGGTTCAGGCCTACACGTGACACCGGTATCGAGAGGGTCAGCCTGTTTCCTGACATTCTCTAACCCCCACATGGAGTGTACCCCTCAGTGGACGATTTTGGAACTATTGAGTGGCCTACCGCGGAGGAAGTGCGATCGCTACTCATCACCGTGTAGGCAGTTCTGTGATTGAGTGAAAGCCCCGCTATGCACCTCTGTCACTTCATGACCTCCCTCTTCTGGGGCGACAGCACTACTGCCTCACGAAGCTTGGCGATGATCTCCTCAGGGCGATGCCGCTTCCTTGCCATTCTCTTCCTCCTTTCATCGGTCGAAGTAAAAACTTTGAATCTGGATCGATTTCAGGGGGGGGGCGGGTCACAGTGCTTTGTGTCCTTATGTCCATGCCAATTTGAAGTCATGCCGAATCAACTAGCTAATCTCATCCACATGAGAAGGATAAGATAAGGAAGGGTTGAAACCATCAGAAGATTGAGAACCACTACCATAACCACCTTAAGCAAGCCCATAATCACTCCCTCGCATTTCAATCGGCCTGCCCCACCGAGTCGGTCCACCTTTAGAGTTAGTCTAAACGCCCCCGATGCACATGTCAAAGCAGGGAGACCAAGCTAGTGTCTTGGGTGCTGGCGGTCGGTATTCTAGGCTGCTGTGGGGTGGGATCGTCTTGTACCCCTCAGTGGACGATTTTGGAACTATCGAGTGGCCCGATGCTGAGAAAGTGAGATCCTTGCTGACTGTCTCGGGAAAGTAGGCTCCTGTTGCCATCGTTCTCCTTAGTTCCTCGATCCAAATACTAGCGCTGCACTTGGACCAATTTCAGGGGGTCACGTCAGACCTCTCGGCTTGACCTCGGGTATTTGGGTTGCGAGAGCCACGACGCGTGAATGCGCAGGCGGGGCATTTGGTTTGACACAGCTACGTGTATCTGTGGTATACTTTTGATCATGACAAGGTAGTGCAGCTTGCATTAGATTGGTAGTCTGCTGCGGCGAATATCCACGTGGGTGTTCGTACCTCTGCGACTGTTCTTGGGACTTCAAGGAATGGAGGGCGACGTATACATGCGAGAAGAGAACGAATTCGAAGGCAGTTCCGAACAGGAAATCGCGCTTGCCTGCGTTCTGAAAGCACTCCTGCCAGCGGGAACAGCGAGTCACAAGACCGTGCTCCAGGAATGCGGGCAATCCGCCGATGTAGAGCAGGCGCTTAAAGTGCTGCTTCAAACCGGGATGATCGAAAGCTCGGGCCGATTTCACGTTCGGTATGAGCTTCGAGACGAGATCGTCCAGCAATTCAGGGCAGCTCATGAAAGACAAGAGGAGCTTCGAAGCTCGGTCGCGCAGTTGCGCGAAAACGAGAAACGTCTTAGAACCCTTCGAAGTGATGCTTACAAAGGCTCTCCGACAGGAGTAATCGATTCCGTGTATGACGCAGTGCAGGTATACTCGGAACGAAGCGGGATGCAGCTTGACACGGAGAAGCTCCGCCAGCAACTCCATAACGTGTTGCTGGGATAATCCACTGATACCGCGAGGAGGAGACATGCAGATCTACTCACCGCACTTAATGTCTCAGGGAACGCTTATTGACTATCGATTAGACAAGGGCACGAACTTGAACGGCATCCTCGGAGGCTATTTGATCCGCGATTACGAGTACGCGTTGCTCCGCGTACAGGGATCAGAACGTCGCACGAAGCTACAGCCGGGCAAGCGAATACGAAGACTGAACCCATTCTCTGTGTACGAGTTGATTCGTATCAACCAGCAGAATAACATCCTTGACTTTGAACTGGAAGCCGACACGCGTGGCCTATTTACGCAGGTTCAAGACATTCCCACGCTTCAGTCCATCGAATGCTCGATCTCACTGACGTTTCGTATTTCCGATCCGTACACTCTCGTTGTGACGAACAGCATACAATCGGATCAAGACCTCATCGACAGGATGGTTGGGGCGCTCAATAACACCTTCCTGAAACTCACACGGACCAATCCGCAGGATATCACGGACACGGCCGGCACGTTATTCGAGTTCATTGCCATGCCGACGATTCGGCTGAATGAGGCATTCAACTCCCCGGATGAAGTGGATGGCGTTGCCTATCGAATACCTCTTCGATTCCGATCGGAGGCGACGTTCCTGGGCATTCTGCGCGAGCGTTTCGGGTCACTTGGAATCGCGCCGGTCGATGTTGAAATCACTAACGTGAAGCTCCCGGATGAAGTCAAGGACCTGATGAATGAGCTGTTCGAGGCGCGAAGAGGACAAGCTATCGCCAAGGAAACGACCGATCTGGAGATGATCGAGGCGCGAAAACGTCAGGCTGTGGGCGCTGTCGACGCCCTAACCGAAATCCAGAAAGGACTCGCGAAGAAAACAGTCGAGATTGACTTCTACTACGGAGCTCTCATGCGCTACGGTTTGGATGCGAAAACCGCCATGTTGTTCAAGACGCTCGAGACGACATTGGGGGGTGAGGGTGCCGCTCCAGCAACGGCAGGATCGGATCCGATGAACAACCTGATGCGTCTGTATTCATTGATGTTCTTCAAGCGTGTCTGTGATCCAGGAGGGGAGAAATTCTCGTCGATCAAGGAGGAAATGAACCTTTCCGACGATATCGCAAATCAGGTCGCGGAAATCAAGGATCCCGAGATGACGAAGTGGATCTCAGACAAACTGCGGCCACTGTGGGACTCGCTGCTGCTCGATAAAGGTCTGATTACCCCTGAGCAATACCAAGAGATCATGGATTCTGTGAAGCAAGCAGCAGGCGGATCGGCTGACTCCGGCGAAGCAGCATTAAGCAGCCATGACGCTACGGCCGAGGATGGGGAATCCGACACAAGCTCCGAGGGTTCGACGGAATCGAATCAAGAGAACGAACAACAGGCACCGCAGTAGCAGCTTGCCGTCACGGCTGTCGAAGCAGGGTGATTGCCTGCCGCAGCAAATCCTGTATCGTCTCGATGGCGTTCAGGTTGTCTTGCCATAACTCAATCAATTCGCCCAGAGGCTCTGCTGCGGTTGGAGTTTCCTGGCAACGCATCTCGGCCTTCTCCAGCCGGGTTTGCTGAAGCCGAGCCTGCTTCTCGAGAACCGCGAGGAGTTCACGATACAGCTCGACGCGCGCGTGAGTCGTCGCGTGAACCAAATCCGCCTGTGTCTCCTTGAGGGTCTTGATTTCTCCATGTTCCTCTCGGAGAAGCTTCGCAATTGCCGACTGGACTGATCTACCATCCACCATATGAACCTCTTCGCTTCCGGTCATCCCATCGTCGATGAAGCCCCAAGATGATGATGGCCAGTAGCACGATGACGGCTGCTGACGACACACCAAATGATCCAAGCATTCGGCGATGAAACCTGGCCCGCGCCTCTGCAATCGGGGTAGCCAGCTGATCTTCGATAGCCGCATGAGACGTACTTGCCACCGACGATAGCAGTTGCCGGTACGTCAGCCTTTCCTGTAATTCGGCAGCCAATTCTCGTACGTCCACTGCTCTCCTGAGCAACAGAGAAACAAGCTCTTCGCGATCGCGAACCGACTTCTTGAAGCGGTTAATCTCGGCTCGCGCCTCCCTAAGAGGCAAATCGGACACGACGAGCGGAAGAATCGTATGCTCTGGAGTTTGAGTTCTCGGCGGATCCGGAAGCCTGGCAAGCTGCTTCAACATGCCATCGATTTCTTCTATCGACAGTTCCAGTTGCTCATAGCTAGGGTTGTGATTGCCAGCAGCAAGGACGAAATACGCGACAACCGATACGGCAAGGGCAACTACGCCGGCGGCGAACAACACTCTGCATGGTGCTGAGCGAAGGGGGTGGCTCGTCAGCACGCCTCCGAATCGCCTAGTTTCTCCTCTTCGAAGCACGATAAACGCGACCGCCAAGAGAACGACGATCCCACCAGAGGCACCGATCATTGCTCCGAGAACATAAGGAAGTCTACCGTCGCTGAAGGACTCCAGGCGGTCCAGTTTGCCGATCAGACGAAGCGACGCTTTGTGATCACTTTCCAGGTCCCGCAATGCCGTCTTGCATGCTGTCAGTTCATCCGACGAGACGGATTGGATCGTGCATCCAGACAGGTGTGACGAATCGGCGGACAAGCGGTCTAGTGCATCCTTCGCCCAACGCGAATAATCGCCCTGCAGAGCCATGGAAGCCTCCCGTAAGGCGTATCCAGCCGCAACGAAATCCGGGCTGTCCTGAAGGAGGCTAATTATGGTGCCGAGAGTCGGCAGCTCAGGAATGAGTGGGCCGGTTTGAATTGGGACCGACGATTCTACAGCCGCCAGAGCTGAAGCGGAGACTGTCCACAGTGCGAGCAAGACGAAGAGCCCCACGCGAATCATGTGAAACGGATGCTGATTGCTCACGAGCCTGCTTATCATTCTTGGAGCCTCCTTACCCATTCCTTAACCCTATCCGTCCCGTCATCGCCACGGGGCAGATCCTTTCGAAGAGACGGTATCTGGCGCAGCCGATCCACATCTGGCGCGGCGTACGTGAGCAGCATCGTGACATCGTTCTCGTTCTCGGGATGGGGCTGTGCGAAGGTTGCGAAATTGCCGGACAGCGAATGCTCTTGGAGCCACGCCTGCGCTTCCTGCACCAAATGGCTTTCGCTTCCGGATAGAGGGCGAGAAAGCCGCAGCAGCATCAAGCCGGAGGACCATCTTGCATCTTCACTCACCGAGATCATCTTTTGTGCCCGAAGGCGCGCTTGCTTAAGCGCCCGGTTAATGCTTCCTCCATGGGCCAGTCGGCACGACCCGACCGAGAATACACCCGGGGTGCTGTCAGGGAATTCGACCGCAGATCTAAGATCCTCCGCGTCGAAGCTTTGGCCGCTGATATCTCCTTTGCCCAAGGGTTCGATGAGTGGTCGGAACTGACGGACGATGAACGAGTTGATGGCAGGGTATTGCCGCTGAATGTCGCCGCCCTTTGCCCACCATTCATTGTCGATCGTACTCACACCACATGCTCGAAAATCCTTCTTCGCGATGAAGAGCTCGTGCAAACATTGAGCGGCGTTCTCTGTGAAGATCGCTTTCTCGCGAGGCGGTATTAGCGGCAAGGCACCAAGGACCAACATAGGCAGAGCAACGCCGCTACGTTCTCGAAATGCCTTCCGTAGACTCGTAACCAGGCGAGGAGAGAAGCTACTTCCGGTTCCACCTCCGAAACTTGTCGTCACGATCACAAGATTCGGTGGCTGTGTCCGTGCGTCAGGAAGCACCTCGAAGATCTCGTCGATGATTCGCGCCTCGTGCTTGTCGAAGATTTCCATCCCGCGACCGCGTCGGGCACCGCATCCACCCCCGATTTCTTCACCCTTCTCCAAGCCGCGCACGACTCGAGCCTGATCCGCATTGATCCAGCGAGCCTCGCTGATGTTTTTGGGAGCAATTTTCCACATATCAAGACGGGTGGTATTGATAATAATCGGCAGTACCGGCTGCAGGCTCTTTCTGCGCCGGAAGAAGCCACCCTGATACGATGGTTTTCCGAATTCCTCCGCCAGTCGACCTCCGCATTCTCCGCAACCGATGACCAGTGCTCTCATCAATCCTCCTGATAGCGTGCTGCAAATGTGTTCCGCACGCCGAGTTTACCCCTAGTGCTCGCTCTAGTAAAATCAGTTTCGCTGGAGTTGCTTTGACATCGGCATCATATGTGCATAGCTTTGCCAAGCGTGGCTGATCCACCCGCACAAGATATCGAGGTGCTCGACAATGAAGAGAGAGCTTTCCCGGCGCATAGAAAGTCTACGCGAGAGAATGCGCGAAGTCGACATAGAAGGTGGGGATACTTACGCTATAGAGGACGAAATAGAGCGTCTTGAGACCAAACTTCGCCGCATCAAGCGGTGGGGACCGTTTCTAGCCGTGTCGAGTGGATTCATTACTTTGTGCCTCATAGGTTTCGGGATCTACAGCGTAGTCCACAACGCCCCCCCCGTTGCTAGCTTCACCTCGCCGACCCAGTGCGCGGCCGGAGAGCCTGTAGTGCTCAATGCTGCCGCGAGCTATGACAGGGATGGATCCATTCGCTCCTACAAATGGAGAATTGGCAATGAGGCGATTCTGGAAGGGAAGAGGGCCACGCACACATTCACCAGGACGGGAAGGTACAACGTCTACCTGACAGTTGAGGACAATCGAGGTGAGTCCGACACCTCGCACAGTGTAATCACCGTGGAAAGCCCCAACCAGCTTCCTGTAGCTCGGTTCAGTTACTCACACCCAGCTCCGAACCTGGCCACCACCGTTTACTTCGATGCAAGTGACTCGAGCGATGCGGATGGATCAGTGGAATCATACAGGTGGGAATTCAGCGATAGCCAACAAACGCGGAGCGGTAGACGCGTCAGCCATCGATTTGAGAATCCTGGCGTGCACACCGTACGACTATATGTGACAGATAATCGAGGGGGGGAAGACACGGTTGCGCGGATGATCATCGTGGTTAATGAGCGTCCGACTGCCGGTTTCACCGTGAGCGAAGTGAATCCGGGGATCAACGAAAGGATCAGGTTTGACGCCTCGCCGTCTCAGGATCGCGACGGTGAGATCGTTTCTTATGTGTGGCGATTTGGCGATGGATCAACGAGTCAAGGGAAGATCGTGTACCACTCTTACGGCTCCGCAGGAACTTGGAATGTGACGCTTGAGGTGACAGACAATCGAGGGGCGAAAGCCCAATTCACCAGGAGACTCACCATCGAGCCCCCGAACCAGCGTCCGACTGCAATCATCACAATCCTGGGGCCGGCCGGGCCGGATTCGATCTTCGCCGAAGGTTCCATCACGTTTCTTGGCTTGTTGTCCCGGGATCCGGATGGAAACATCATGCGGTATGAATGGCGATTGAGCGATGGAAACACAAGCGAAGGTATCGGCTGGCTCCATATTCTTCAGCGACGAGGTACCTATACGATCACACTGACGGTGACCGATGACGATGGGGCGATGCACACTACGAACAGGCAATTCAGGTACTAGCGGAAGCAATTAGGACGGTGTTGCCTGGGGAATCTGCGCGATACTTCGCTGCAGGAGGCGTTGAGGCAGGATCCATCGACACCCAATTCCCCCTATTAGGAGCTAGTCTCAGAGATCGTCGAGCTGAAGGCAAGGGAGAAGCGGCGCGTCCCGTAGGGTGAAAGAAGATGTCCGCCGTGCGAATCTCGCCGCCAGCAGCACCTGCACTGGATTCCTGAGCTATCTCCCCGACAGAAACTCCTCGTAGAACGCGTACTCGAAATCGCCAAACGCGCTTTCGGCCATCGCATCGTATACGGCTGCAGTACCCTCTCCGTAGGCAGTGAAGTACGGCGCCGGTGTTGATGTCAGCTGGAATTGGTGAATCGGCTGTTGTTGACTCGAGAGGTATAGCGACAAGCTCCACCGTATTTCCACGCCGTGGTACCATGTTCTTGCTCCCTCCGCGAGGTTGCCCTGCTCGGTTGGATAGTAGAAAGAGTCTGGCTTGTTGCTATAGGTGTAGCTCACAGCGATGTACGGACCGTATCCGGCCCGGCCTTCGTCGATTTGCAGGATGTCGCTTGGGAAAACGCCGCCTATGGTCCTGCTGACCTCTACGCTGAGTGACCGTTCACGCGAGAAGTTTTTGCTGATACTGAAGGATTCCACCGCTGACACGACCGACAGTCCTTCCACACGGACGTCCTCAACCTCATTTCGGCCTTCGAAGACAAGCGGCACGCTGTAAAGGTTGTTATCCCTCAAGTACTCAAGCATCTTGATGAATGCGACGGCTCCAGATGAGGTTCCCCACTGCGCGTTGTATTCATCGATCTCACGGTTGTACAAGGCGTAGATGCGGTATCGTGCTGTTCGGCGATGGTACGTGTTTCGACTGTCCCGTAGGTAGGTTCGGTACGCAGAGGCCGTTCCAATGGCGTCAGCCTCCAGGAAGGCGTTCTGGTCAATGACGGCGGCCACTGCGAAGAATAGCGCTGCCGCCGACAGGATGAGTGCTGCCATCTCTATCCAGCGCAACTTGACTCGGCGCATGAAGGACGGCTTGGTGGTGTCCGTTCTAAGGCCGTACTTCGCCTCGTCGGGATACCCCGGGAACGGGTCGACGTCATCCCATCCTGCCCAGTTATTTGCTTCAACGCGAAGCTCGATCGGCCAATCCTCAAACTTCCGCTCGCATTCCTCACGATAGGTCATCAGCCAACGCACGAATGTCTCCGCCTTCTCCTTCTCCGAGGCCGGATACGGGACCGCCAACGTCTGCTCGCCGAATCTGAAGAGCAGTTCGTGATGACCGCTCGCCGCACCTTTGCTGACACACTGCTCGAATTTCCACACTGGTTGTGAGCGAACGCCTGCACGATCGACAACAATGAAGAATCGTTGCGTCATCAAAGCGAAGCCCCCACGCGTCTGAAGCTGCCACACCAAACGACGAATGCTCACGGCTGCCCAACCAAACAGAAGCACCCCACCGATCACGAACGGGACGTGAAGTCGCCAATCTGCTGATTGCATGACCAGCACGCCGAGGACTGCGAGACCGGCGATCGAAAGGAGACAAGCCCACCATACCGAAGGCTCGATGTCTCCGGAAAGGTACAAAACTTGCTCGGCTGGTAGTTCACGCTTCATCGCGATGAGACGCCGACGGACTGCTCTGCTTAGAGATGTCCTGCTGACTTGCATGTCGTACCCCCGTCCCCTTTGGGAATTGAGCGATCGTGGCTTCCTCGAGTCGCTCTGTCCCTCAACGATAACATCATACATCACGATGCCGTACTTGAACCGCTTGCCGGCTGTAGTGACCTGCCCCGAGTAGTCGGTCTACCTTTAGAGTTAGTCTAAACGGCCCCCGATGCACATGTCAAAGCAGGGAGACCAAGCTAGTGTCTTGGGTGCTGGCGGTCGGTATTCTAGGCTGCTGTGGGGTGGGATCGTCTTGTACGCCCGAGAGGACTCGAACCTCCGACCTTCGCATCCGGAGTGCGACGCTCTGATCCACTGAGCTACGGGCGCGTGAGTGGCGGAGGGGGCGGGATTTGAACCCGCGGACGAGCTATGAACCCGTCGACGGTTTAGCAAACCGTTGTCTTGGACCGCTTGACTACCCCTCCGGTCTTTCTCATTCTACCTTTTAAGGCATCCTGGATCAACTTAATGACTCGTCTCTGTGGCGGAGGGGGCGGGATTCGAACCCGCGGAGCTTTAGGGCTCGCCGGTTTTCAAGACCGGTGGTTTCGTCCGCTCGCCCACCCCTCCGAAAGGACATTATACCAATGTCAGCGCTCAGTATTTAGCTATCAGCGATCAGTAAAATCGTCGGGAACGAGCCCCGAAGCTACTCCTTGTCTTTCTGCTGATGGCTGATTACTGACGGCTGACCGCTTGAACGATCGTCCCACCCCCGAGGAGGCAATCGCCATCGTATAAGGCAGCGATCTGGCCCGGTGTGACCGCCCGCTGCGGCTCCTTAAAGCTAATGGAGAACCGGCCCTCAGGTAACGGATGAAAGATACATGCGACGGCGGTGGAGCGGTAGCGAATCTTAGCGGAAATCTGTGCCCCGTCAGGCGGCGGTTCAGAAGAGATATAGTTCGCTTCGCCAGCGTCAAGGCCCTTCGAATAGAGATCTTCCTCCTCGCCAACAACAAGGGCGTTTCTCTCCCGATCGATCGCCACCACATAGAGCGGCTGTGCGGCCGTGATCTTAAGCCCCCGCCGCTGGCCGATCGTGTAGTGGGGAAGTCCCTCGTGTTCCCCAAGCTGGCGTCCCTCTTTATCGTAGATTGGTCCTGGTTTGAAGTCCTCCGGGTCAAACAAAAAATCAGTCTGCCCAGCTTGCGCGAAGCAGAGATCCTGGCTCTCGGGCAATAATGCCGCGTGCAAGCCATGAGAACGGGCGATAGCAAAGACCTCCTCTTTGGTCAACTCACCGACTGGAAAGATCAAACGCCTCAGGTCTTCCTCCCTTAACCCGTACAGGAAGTAGGACTGGTCCTTCTGCGGATCTCTTCCGCGATAAAGGTGAGGGTGCCCCCTCTCGTCGCGTACGATCTGCACGTGGTGCCCGGTTGCCACTCGATCGAAGCCTTCTGCCTGTGCCACCTCAAGAGCCAGGCCGAAGCGGAGGGTGCGATTGCAGCGGCCGCAGGGATTCGGGGTCTCACCACGGCGGTAGCGCTCGATGAAATCACGGAGCACGCGTTCGTAGAACTGGTCGCTTGCCTCGATCGTGCGGTGGGGGATCCCCAGTTCACGGGCGGCTAGGCTTGCGGCGTCGAGTGAACAGCACTTGGTTTCCCCTGCGTAGTCGGGTGCACCGGGGAACGACCAGAACCAGAAGGTGATTCCCTCGACGTCGTGACCCTCCTCCTTGAGCAGGAGCGCGGCGACAGTGCTATCCACCCCACCACTCATGCAGACAAGGACCCGCTCAGTCATCCTTAGCTCTCGCCCCTTACGGGCACAAGGCACAGGAACTCAAACGGCTCTGATCCCGCATTGAGAAACTGATGCTCATCCATCGGCGGAACAAAGACGAAGTCTCCCGCGCTCACAAGGATACTGTTGCCAGATGACCTGACCGTTCCTTCCCCGGCGAGAATGAATACCTCGTGTTCCCAGGGATGAGAGTGATAGGGGCTGCATCCGCCTTCTTCCAGGGTAAACAGGCGCATGACGAAGTTCCCCGCTCCCTGCTTTGGCCCGATCAGCACTCGCTTGGTAGCGTGAAGAGTCGTCTTCCCATTATCCAGGTCGAGTGGTTTAACGGCATGGCTCTTCCCGGTTACGATCATCGTACCTCCTTTCCTTAGAGCGGACTTACGAGCAGAGGAACGAGCATCTCCTGCGAGGTCAGCCCACCATGCATCCCTTTCAGCCGCACTGCGTCCTTGTAGGGATGGTGAAGCGCCGCCTCTCCCGTGGAGACGACTATAAGGTCCCCTATCCGGTCGTACACCTCAGGCTTCACTTTCCCCCGACCGAACAGCCCCGCTTGAAGGGCCACGCGCGCATCGAGGCAGACCAGATCTTCACCAAAGTGCTCAGTGACGAGCTCGGCCACCGCCTGCTTGCGCCCTTTCCGTACGAACAGGTAGGAGGCGCGTGGCTCTCCCACTGGCGGAAGGAGGAGATCCCCCATGAGATCTGAATCCTCCGCGATCACTTTGTAGTTTGATCCTCTCATCGGCACGAATCCATGGTCCGATGAGATCACAAGCAGAGTCTCCTTGACCTGTCCTTTAAGTTCGCGCTCAATAGCGGAATCGATCGTCCGCAGTTCGGCGGTGAACTCCTGTGTCCACGGCCCGTAGGTGTGAGCGATGGCGTCAGTCCCGCCCCAGTAGAGGCTTAGGAAGGACTTTTCCCGCGCCTTCTTTAACACGCGCCGGGTGACAACGAGCATGTCTGAGAAGCTCACCACGGGATGAAGCCGTGCGCTCCCGTCATAGAGAAGACTCGACAAGCCGCTTGAAGCGATGTGCCTGCTTAGCATTACGTGTGGTTCTACGCCCAATTGTTTCAACCGCTCATACAGGGTGGGGCCAGGGATGAAGGACTGAAGGTCGATCCCGGCCTCAACTGCCGAGTTGGCCTTAGAGTTTCCAAGAAGCGAGAGGTGTAGCATGTTGGTGATAGCCGAGGTCTCTTTTAGGTACAGCCTGTAACCGACCATCCCATGCTCCTGGGGGGTGAGGCCGGTGCTGTAAGTCGTGAGGGCAGTCGCGGTGGTAGCGGGGAAAACCGAAGTAATCGGGATGAACACTCCTCTCTCGATCAATCGGTTAAGGTAAAGCTCGGGGAAGCGTTCTAGGAGATCAAGGAGGTGGTAAAAACCCAGCCCATCGAGGATAAAAAGGACAATTTTCTTGGCCGTAGAAGGAAATATCGAATGGACGGCGTCGATCAGCACTGTCGAACCCTCCACCCTCTCGCCAAGGAAAGAACGGATAAGGTCGGGGACCGCGCAGATCGAGTAACCGTCGTAGTTGGGGATGACAGCTTTCCCGGGAGGAAGCCCAGGGAGAGTGAGGGAACAGACCTGTTCTTCGATCTTGTGTGCTTGGATCATGGCGCCTATTATAGGAGCTTGTGGGGCAGATTGAAACCACGTTTCACCCTGGTTAGAGTCTGCCGGAAAGGGAGGTCAGTGATGACGATACACTGTTTGGGATACGAGAGGAACTCAAGCGATTGTGCCTGCACCTACCCTGGGTGCGAGCGGAAGGGAAACTGCTGCGAGTGTCTGCGCTATCATCTCGCTCACCAAGAGTTGCCGGGGTGCGCCTTTCCCACAGAGGTGGAGCGAACCTTCGATCGCTCTTTCGCCCGGTTTGTGAAGATTCACCGCGACCTACTCGGCTGAGTGAGGTCCAATCTCGAAGAAAGACGAAGATGTGTCAATCTTATTTGCCCCGTAGTGCAAGCCGCCTTAGGATACGGTGTCTTGAGGAGATTTTCCTTTTGCGTAGGGGAAGAGTTCGCCCAGGGAGAACTGTTAAGGCATGGAACAAGTGGGCAAAGGAGGAGACGTCGGCCGCGCTAAATGGTGGCCGAGGTGTAATTCTGAGTGTGCAGTGATGACGGTTGTGGACCAAAATAAACTCCGATGAGGAGAAAGGCACTTTTAAAGCACATGGCGATTATATACTTGACAAACCCATCTCTTTGTGCTATAATGTTATTGGAGGCGATGAAGATGGTCAAAAAATTAACCTTCGAGGAGCGACAGAGGATATTTTCTGATCGGGAAAAAGCAAGGGAATATCTTGAATCTGTTCGGTGGCCAAATGGCCCCGTATGCCCGCGCTGCGGCGGTGAAGAAACATACAAAATCACTGGTAAAGCAACCTCTAAGAAGCCTGCTAGGAAAGGCGTTTGGAAGTGCAAGAAATGCCGCCAGCAATTTACCGTAACTGTCGGGACCATCTTCCAAGGGAGTCATATCCCTTTGAATAAGTGGCTATATGCGATCTACCAGTTGTGTTCTAGCAAGAAAAGCGTGAGCGCCAACCAACTTCATCGCACTCTGGGGATCACTTATAAGAGCGCTTGGTTCATGACCCACCGCATTCGACAGGCAATGGCTAACATTTCTGAGAACGTTATGTTGACTGGCATGGTAGAGGCCGATGAAACGTACGTTGGCGGAAAAACGAAGGGCGGCAAGCGGGGCCGTGGGTCAGAGAAGAAGACGCCAGTTTTTGCCCTTATTAGCCGAAATGGCGAGGCCCGTTCTTTCCATGTAGGGAACGTGAAGAAACGGACGTTACAGGGATTGATTCAAGAACATGTTGCTGAAACCGCGCGCATCATGACGGACACCTTCAGTTCCTACAGGGGTCTTCAGAAGGTGTTTGCCGGGCACAGTTTTGTCGATCATGCCAAGGAATACGTGCGGGGAATTGTGCACACGAACTTCGCGGAGTCCTACTTTTCTCTTCTCAAGAGAGGAATTCTAGGGACCTTCCATCACGTTGGACGCGCCCACCTTCAAAGGTACTTGTTCGAATTTGACTTCCGGTGGAACAGACGACATGATGGGGAAGACGAACGCATGACAGATCTTCTTCATCAAGCTATAGGGTGTCGTTTACTCTACCGGGACTCGGCAAGGTGGTTCGCATGAACCCAGAGAATATGCGCGAGGAGAAGATGACAAGACAGCTACTAACGCTGACGCTTGAGGGCAGTCCAAAAGAGAAAGGGCACGTTCGTGCTTTGGACTTTGCTGATGAGATTAGGCGTTTTGTGACTACTATTGAAAGCATGGATTGTTCTCTTTCTGCCGAACGAAAGGCATCCCTCTACCTAAGAATCGTTGGCTTGAGACATGAAAGCCCTGCGGTAGTCGAAATGGAGGTTTGTCCTATCGACCCAGACGTCGATCGAAGGATGGAAGCGACTACAGAGTTCTTTGCGGCCACAAAAGCACTTCAAGAAGGAAGGACACCCAAACCGCTAGGCCGTGAGTTCATGAAAAGGCTCAGAGATTTTGCCAAACCAATAGGCGAAAGTATTGCATCTGTGAAGATTGTTGGGAATGGGACTACGCTAGAGGTTACAGATAGATTGAAAGCTAGGATTGAACGTATCGCCTCCCCGGAAGAAACACAGGAAGAGATCTACCAGGGCTTTATCCGTGGGGTTCTTGAGTATCTAAACATTCATAACCGGACTAGAACCCTGAAGATCTATCCTGATATTGGCCCATCTACAGTTACTTGTCATTTTCCTGATTCTCTCAGAGAGGAAGTGGTCAAGGGGATGGGTAAGTACGTGGAAGTGAGGGGCATGATACACCTCGCTCAGACTGAGGATTTCCCACATGAGGTGGATGTCCAAGAAATTGTAGTCTTTCCCCCAGAAGGGGAGCTTCCAGACTTTGATGATTTGCTTGGAATCGCACCTGACATCACAGGCGACAAGCTGTCTGAGGAATTTATACGTGACGTGAGGGATGCCAAAGAAGCAGGATAGAAAGGTTACATACTGGGATACATGCATTTTCCTTGCATGGCTAAAAGATGAGCAACGCCAAGATCATGATATGGATGGCGTCTACAACGCCGTAGATGATACTAAGAAAGGAAAGATTGTCGTCTTAACAGCGTCTACGACATTTGGTGAAGTGCGTGAAACAAGGCACTCTGAAGCATGGGAGAAATTCGAGAGGTTCATGCAGCGTCGAAATGTAAGAGTTGTGGATATCGATCCACGCATTCATGCTCTGGCAGCAGAGTTGCGCGACTTTTACAAAAGCCTGCACGCAAGAGACGGGAACGGGCTTCTAAAAGTTCTTGATTCAGAGCATCTTGCTACAGCACTGCGCTACAAAGCGGATAAATTCTACACCTTTGACAACGGAAGGAAGGGAGATAGAAGTCTCTTATCTCTGAATGGTAATGTTGCAGGATATGATCTCGCTATCTGCAAGCCTCCTGTAAGACAAATGAGGTTAGATCTATGAGCAAAGAGAAACATACGGATATGGTGTTGGATTTCCAGGATCAGAAGGAAGCGGTGCCGTTTGAGCACGCGGTAGCTAGAATTCTTGCTTTTAAACAGCCTCTTCGGAGGATCGAGAAGCGCAAAATCAAGAAGAAAGCCAAGAAAAAGTAGGTCTTTATGCTGTCTAGGTTTGCGAAGTATACAATCGCCAAGCACATAACACAGCACGGGGCATCCCTCTTGAGAGAAGGGCGTAGACACAATATATGTCAGGGGTAGATTTAGAGCGCAAATTCCAAGGCACACTGAGATCGTTGATGAACTCGCAAGGAAGATTTGTAAGGACCTTGAGATCCCCTTCCTTAAGTAAAGGCAGGTGACTAGCAGATGAAGTTCAGAGCTGTAATTAAGAAGAGTGGAGACTGGTGGATCGGGTGGCTTGTGGACCTGCCCGGTGTGAACGCTCAAGAAAGGACCAAGGAGGAGTTGCTCACATCACTAAGGATTGGTGCCGAGGATATGCTTACGTCCCCCATCGAGGTAAAAGAAGAGAGCGAGGGAATGGTGTCTATCGAGTTAGATTAGGGCACTTCGGAGCTGCATACTTGGCACCTTCACGGCGAAATCCTCCTGGATGGTACAGTGGACGGGGCGGTAATTCAGAGCCGATCAGTCCTTGTACAGGCATGTGGACCCCCAAACCCACACCTCAATTAAGCAGATATTTGGCGTTTATCGGGATGAATAAGGGAGGGATTGCGAAATTGCCCCTTGGATAAGGGTGCGAGATCGGGGGGGGAATCATGAATCATGAACAAGTGCTTGTTTCAGTCAATGCCTGGGTAGACAGGAGGGTCGCCAATTTAGTACGTGCTCTCAACCGCTTTCAGCAATTGGAAACTGTCGCTAGTTGCGAAGATCCATCAGGCGGAGTTGACGAGGAGCCAACTGCAATAGTGGAATTTCGATATGGCAAATCCTGGGAGGAAACAATGCGCTTCTGTCTCTCATGTGTCGGCGCATTTTCATGCCTCGACAAAGGCATTGCGGCATATTGTTGCCGAGATCGGCGCAATTGCAGCCAGATGGAACGCCGAAGAGGAGATCAGGAAGACTTTCCCGTCCTTTATTTAGGAATTGCGTTGTGGCAACGCATACACAGAATCTCGCAGTTATCGAAAGTGTCAGTGCCCCCAGCGTCAACTGAAATCTTGTGATGAGCCTCCCATTCTGTACCCCGCTGGGCCTCAGTGAGTATTTTGGGGCACCGCAGTGAATGCCAAGTATGTGCTTTCCTGTCGCATTCACATCGTCCACCAGACCTGGCAAATGCCTTCTTGACCGTTTCGGGAGAAAAAGCCATGGTTGGACCTCCTTTTTTCAAGTTGTGATCCTAGCTTATCGCAATTTACAGAGGAGGTCAAATGTTAATTCTCTTATGCCTCAAACTCCTTTACAATTTTGGCCACTGTGAGTAGTTGAATATCGATTCCTTCTCCCTTAGCACGCGCAGCCTCTTCGTGAGCGCCTTTGGTGAAGCTGAAGGCCACGATGATGCCTTGTAACGCAAAGTGGGTATTCTTGCGCTCTTTAGCAGCTTTCACAGCGCTCTCGCCGTGGCGTCTTAAGGCAGTCTCAAAGTCGTCTACAACGGGCCGTCCTGCTCGTTCTGACTGTTTAACCTGAACTGGTACGCGGTCAAAGAAGGTATAGCCATCGATGCCCATGTCATGGACTTTCCTTACGCTTGGTGTTCCCCCCATTGCGCCAACGATCCAGTTCTGAAATTCAATTGGCGTAAGCGTCTTCAGTTCTTCAATGCTCATAGGGAGTTCCGCCACTTCTACTTCTTTGGCCCCCGCGATTTCCACTCGTCGCTTCATGAGCCTGCAAGCTGTGGGTGATACGTCAATTCCTATCCATTGTCGATTCAACCTTTGGGCAACAGCTATTGTTGTACCACAACCGCAGAAAGGGTCTAGGACTAAATCTCCCTCGTTGCTGCTCGCCTTTATGATGCGTTCAAGGAGGGCTTCAGGTTTCTGAGTGGGGTATCCAAGGCGCTCCTTAGAAGATGTATTAATAATTGGAATGTCCCACACAGAATCTACGGCACGTCCCTCGGCAATTGCCTTATCAATATAGATGCGATAATTGTGGCTTTTGCCTTTTCCTGCATGTCCCCATATCCACTCGCGACCATCATTGTCAACATGCACTTTCTGCTTCTTCATCTTGACATATTCATCATGAGTATATGGCTCTGTGGGATAGTCCCTCAACTTCATCTTCTTACTTTTGGCGTAGAAGAGAATAGTGTGGTGTTTCTGGTTGAATCGGCGGGATGATTTCATTCTTCTCCCGGTGTAGTGCCAAACCAATTCATTGCGGAAGTTTGAACCCCCGAACACCTCATCCAGCATTACTTTCAGGTAATGACTGGCGTGCCAATCACAATGTAGGAAGAAAGCCCCTGAAGGCTTCAGAAGCTTGTGAATCTCGAAACATCGTTCACGCATCCATTCTATATAGTGATGTATTCCCCCTTTCCAGCGATCTTCAAATGAGCGTATTTCGGCTCCGTCGTGCCAAATAACTTCGTAGTATTTGTTGGAGAAGAAGGGGGGATCAGCATAGACAACATCGACAAATTCATCTGGCATCTCTCTCATCTTCGAGAGGTTATCCTTACAGTAAATGATATTCGAGAGCTTCACGTCGCTACCTCGCAATGGGCCAATACTAAGTCAAACATAGCGCCTTTTTCTTTTCGATGCGAATACCGAAAGGCGAACTCATCGAGATACTCTTGTAGGTATTTTGCACTAACATGATGGTACATGCCAACTAACCCGCGCTTAAACAGCGACCACGCATTTTCAATCGTATTCACGTGAACCTCATCGATCACGTATTCCTTGTAAACGTGAGTGACGGTTTCATGACGACCAAACTCAGTTAAGAAGAACAATCTACTAGCGGCGTCGCTGTAGATCTCTTCTACATCGCCGAGGTTCTTGGCAATAACTCGTTTGATGTCGCGGGCTTTCAATCCCTCAAGGATCATCATGCGCAAGAATCCGCCCCGTTCGGCCACACCAAGGACATTCTTGCCCTCAAATTTGACGTGTCCTTTAGGTGGTCCGTCACCGCTGGCGCGGACAACTGCATCGTCTACTTCGATGATCCCGCCAAGTCGGTCCTCAAAGACATCGTGTTTCATGGCTTTCCGTATACGTTTAGCCAAATACCAGGCGCAACCCCTTCCAACTGCCTATCCTCTTCGCACTGTGGGTGTGCTGTTTGCAGTCTATGGCTCCCACCTGAGAAGCGCAGAGCCGCCGCAATCTGACTTACTCTTGTTGCCCTGCCAGCAGTAGATGGCGCCTCCTGCGTATCCCAACCTGTTCCCGACCCATTCCCCTACCGAGCAAGGCAAGTTCGACAGTGCTTCCCAGAGGTCGGCTGAGGTTCTATAGCGATAGAAGCTGTATCCTGGGTCTTCACGATAGCCACCACCGCCTAGTGCGTATAGGTGCTTGGTCTTGGTATCGTCCCAACCGCCGATCCAGAGAAGCGAAGCACCGTCGCCTACGCCTGCACTACCTCCAATTACGGCAGTCTCAGGAATCAGCGCTAGATCCTCCCACTGCTCCGTTGCGATATTGTACCGGGCGAAGTCATTGTGCGGCGCTCTGGTGTCTTCCCACTCCCCATTCAAAGCGTAGAGGTACTGAGTCCCAGTCCACGCGAGTGAGGCTCCATCATCGGTGCAGGTCCAGTTTGGGTTAAGCAACAATGATTCCCACACTCCTGTTTCTGGGACATACCGTGCGAGAGTGCTCCCGCGCTTGTCACTCCCCAAGATGGCGTACACCGCATCGTCGTATCCAGACCAAGTGAGAGCATCTCCAGCACCCTGGGCGTGGGGTGAGTCAGTGAGGCGGCTCCAGATCCCGGTTGAGATCTCGTAGCTGTAGAAGAAAGCTCGGCATGAATCGCTTCCTGCGCCCCCGAATAGGACATAGACTCGATCATACCCATTCCAGGCTAGTACAGTACCGCTCTTTGGACGCGGGATTGGGTTGAAGGGAGCAGTCTTCGGCGGGTTCCATTCTAGTAGTGTGCCCCACCTATTAGTAGCAGGATCATATCTCCAGAAGTGGCAGCGTCCGGTACTGTATCCTCGTATGATGTAAAGGTAGTCACCTGTTCCAACGACTGCTTGACCAAGTCCACCTGCCTTCGGCGCGTTCGAACACTGAACCCATTCCTGGCCAACAGCGACCTGAGCGAGAGCTACACAGAGCAGAACTACCGTGACCCCCGTTTTGAACGCTCTCATAGTACCTCCTCGCTTCATCACCCTTTCTTTTCCTCCCTTTTCAGATACTCTAATATCGCCTCTACGACCATGTAGTTGACCGAGCGATCGTTTTTGTCTCCCAGCCTCATCAACCGCTGAACGGGTTTCTGATCTATCTTCGATTGCGGAATGTAGATCGACAGCTTGTCGGAGATTACCTTCTTAGCCATCCGTCACCCCCTTATCACTGTGATTGTGTCATACTGTATAATACAACGTGAGGGAAAAGGCGTCAAACCTTGGCTTTAGGTTCCGTTTACTGAGCCAGGCGTCAACAGTGATTAAAATGTAAAGGAGGTAGCGAAGATGTTGAAACGAGTAGCTGTGGCGTTGTTGCTTGTGGCGCTTCTAACTGTGGGGGTTGCTTTCAGTGGCAGCCAGTCCGAGGAGACGATAACCCCAGAAGAGTTTGCAGCGTTCTTCCAGATCTGCTGTAGACCACCTGCGATTATAAGGGACCATCTGCGCTATATCGAGCAACTCCCGGATTTTGGGGACGTTACGATGGCAGCTCTACGAGAAGCCGTGCCAATTACGACTGTAGAGCAACTGGAGGCTGTTGAAGGGATAGGTTCGAAGAGAAGTTTCATCCTTCAAGTGCTCTTTGATCTAAGTGATGAAGCTGAGCCATCCGAGACTGGTCTGGGGGAAGTGACCGAGAAGGTTGAAGCACTTGGAACCCAGTTACAGAAGCTATCGAGGGTGATAGATGATCTCAGGGATGAGGTCGGCGACTTAGAGGATAGGTTGGAAGAGCTTGAGGACAACGTGGAGCAAATAGGTTAGTGGTTCACACCTTAAGAAGAGGCATTGTATGAGGCGATTATTACGTGAGGAATGGAGGCCATGTGAACGGCAGTTTTAACAATTAACTGGACATCCCCGTGCATAATGCGTTCTTTGATCGCAGTTTCAAGGAGGTGGAGAAATGAAATTTCATTACTATGAAGAGACCGACTCCCTATACATCGACCTTTCGGAGAAGGTGAGCGCAGACTCGCGGGAAGTCGCTCCTGGGGTGGTGCTCGATTTCGATTCCGCAGGGCATCTGGTCGGTATTGACATCGACCGTGCGAGTAAGATTGTCGATTTATCCCGCCTCGAGGCTGACGCACTGCCGATTGCCCACCTTTCGGTGACGAAGTCTTAAGTGGAACGTGCTCATGAAGTTCGGAACGGGGTCTAGCCGGTCATCAATCCATTGCCCATGTTCATCTTGTACGAGAAACAACCCGATCCCGATCCGCGCGAGCCGGTTAGTGCTATTGTGCGATACATCGATGGTGAAGTACTATGGGTCGCGATAAGTAGTCGTGATATGCGGTTCACGGAGATGAAAAACGATGGCAAACCGTGCCTTAGACTGGCTAGCCCAGGCCCACAGGGACTTAGAGCAAGCGCAGGATTCACGTGCAGCAGGGCGGCACGAGTGGGCATGCTTTGCTGCCCAGCAGGCAGCGGAGAAGACGGTCAGAGCCCTGCATCTTCACTTGGGACAGGAGGCGTGGGGACATGTCGTCGCGCATCTTCTACGGGAGCTGCCGAATACCATTACAGGATTAGAGGATCTCATCGAGAAAGGGCGTGTGCTGGATAACTTCTATATCCCTGCTCGCTATCCAAACAGTCACCCAGCCGGAGCGCCGTTTGAGCACTATGGTCCCTTACAGAGTGAGGAGGCTATTCGATATGCCCGTGAGATTATTGAGTTCGTCGATTCTCAAGTGGCCTGATGCGCAAACGGTGGACCGGGCGATCCGCCGTTGGGCGAATGAGGTGGCACAACGTCGAGACGATGTACAAAGAATCGGTTACTTTGGCTCCTACGCGCGCGGGAACTGGGGCGTAGGAAGCGATCTAGACGTGATCATCGTTGTAAGAAGCTCGGAACAACCATTCGAACGGCGGGGAGCAGAGTGGGACTTAACAGGATTTCCGGTTCCAGTCGACCTGCTGGTTTACACGGAGAGGGAGTGGCAATCCCTTGCACAAAAAGGGCGCTTTGGCAGTACCGTGCTGAAAAAAGTGGTTTGGGCCCTTGTGAAGCCGGGGTAAGGCTGCTAAAGACGGTGTGCTTTTCTTAAACGCCTGAATCTACAAGGAATAGGTGTTGTGTCCCCGGAACTGGTGGGTATTGCCCCTTTTACAAGACACTATCGAAAGAAAGCGGCATGATTCGTAGTTCGTCACCGAGAAGATAAGTGTTATGTCCCCGGACCAGAAGTGTGTAAGTTGACTACTACAATGCACGAAGGAGGCATTCGGCGTTGGGGTATCTCGCGCCACGAACGTATATCAATCAAGAGGTGACCTTGCCAGAACCAGCCCTTGACTTAGCACTTCTTAGCTCCTAGAGTGGTGCGGGATTTCCACCGCATGTCCATCCGCGTCCCCTCCCT
The DNA here is from genome assembly GCA_023132915.1 of Candidatus Bipolaricaulota bacterium. Classification (GTDB taxonomy): domain Bacteria; phylum Bipolaricaulota; class Bipolaricaulia; order UBA7950; family UBA9294; genus UBA9294. Next base: position 8,101 of record JAGLXM010000310.1, on the reverse strand, counting down.
TCTTTCAGTTGAATCGTACCAGCTGATGTGGGTGTGTGTTGTTTACTATTTCCGTTATAATTTCAGGTGTGAACTGAGAGAGACGATTGGGACAACTTTAGTTCTGAGGAGTCTTGTAGCAAGGAGGGTAGTTGATCAGTGTGTGTTGTTGATGTGCGGTTCCGGATAGGTGGTGGACCAATATTGGTAGATCACGGATATCACCTTTACTCAACGATTTCGCGAGTCCTGCCAGAGATCCACGGCGATGATCAGATCGGGATACATCCTATCTATGGAAAGCTCGTCGGGGAGCGGAAGCTGGCGATCACCGAGAGTAGCCGGCTTGTGCTGCGATTGCCAGCCGACCGGATCAGGGATGTCCTTATTCTTGCTGGCAAGACCCTCGATCTCGGAGACGGGAAGGTCATCGTTGGAGTGCCGAACGCCCGAGCCCTTATCCCAGCCGCTTGTCTTCACAGTCGGCTCGTCATTATCAAGGGATTCATGGAGCCAGAGCCGTTTCTCGAAGCAGTTCAAAGACAGCTCGATGAACTTGAGATTCGAGGCCAGGCGTCTCTCGTGTCCACTGGGGATGCGGTGAAGACGAACGTACATCGCGACGGAGGTACGAAATCCCCATGGCTCCGGCGTACGCTACACGTCCGCGACAAGGAGATAGTCGGATTCACCGTTCGGGTGGAGCAGCTCACGGCCGACGAGTCGATTCGCCTACAAGAACATGGAATCGGCGGCCGACGGCGATTTGGGTGCGGGATCTTCGTTCCGGCGAGGGGGTAACTCGGAATGAGACTGCTCGCCAAGACTCCTCCTCGCGGAATCGCTGCAGATGCCCTACCAGAGGCCGTGTTCCTGCCCGGCCACCTACAGGAAGCTTACGATGCAGCACTCGCAGTCCTGGAATGCACCGGCGCAGATCAACTTAGGGCGCTGGGTTTGACCCCGACGACCTGGCTGGACCGGTTTAGCCGGGTTGTCCGCCTGGCCGCAGCCCTTCACGATCTTGGCAAGGCCAACGACCACTTTCAGGGTATTGTGCAGAACATCCCTGGCAGGCACGGCAAACGCCAGGGCCTACGCCACGAGTGGGTGACATTGCTCATCCTTTCCGATTCAGATCTGAAATGCTGGTTGTCTTCGGCGCTCGGGGAGGACGTAATGGATAGGTTGGCACTTGATTGTGCCATCACGGGCCACCATCCAGCCTATGGACGGCCATCGCCTCCCCAACAAGCGCCATGCAAGGGCGAAGGATCAGAGATAAGGCTGTTCCTGGAACATCCGGATTTCGTTCAGAGCTTGCAGTTCGTCGCCGAAACGTTTGGCTTGCCCAAACCGCCGGCCAGGAAGGACTTCAAGCTGTCGCTACTCAGCGGTCCAGACTCGGTGTTTTCCCAGCTTAACGAGATCTTGATGGCAGCGGAAGATGCTTGGGAGAAGACGGGGCCCGAGGAGCGTCGGTTCATCGCTGCTGTCAAGGCGTGTCTCATTGCGGCGGACGTGGCGGGTTCGGCCCTCCCAAGGAAGCTTGCACAGAAAGAAAAGCGGACCGCTTGGATCAGGAACGCGTTTGCAGCAATTCCGAAGCCAGATCAGATTGCGGAAATTATCCAGGGCAACCTCGCGGACAGCGCCAATGAACGGCAAGCGCGGCTCCGACCGTTCCAAGTAGCTGTAGCTCGGGAGGCTGGAGAGGTCACATTGGTCAAGGCGGGCTGCGGAAGCGGGAAAACGGTAGCAGCATATCATTGGGCACAAGCGCGTTGCCGAAATAGGCGGTTGTACTTCTGTTACCCGACCACAGGCACTGCTACGGAGGGTTATCGAGACTATCTCTTCGATTCAAGAAGCAAGGCAGGTCGCTTTGGCGCCGAGCTTTTTCATGGACGTGCCGAGGTTGACCTTGAGATAGTACTTGGCGTCGAGAAAGACACGAATCCCAAGCAAGACGATGACATCTTTGCCCGTATAGAATCTTTGAATGCTTGGTCGACGCCCATCGTGAGCTGCACAGTGGACACAGTACTGGGAATCGTTCAGAACCACAGACGCGGACTCTATTCCTGGCCCGCACTTGCTGGCGCGGCCTTCGTGTTTGACGAGATTCACGCTTACGACCAGCAGCTCTTCGGAGCATTACTGCGCTTTCTGGAGGGCGTCCGGGGTGTGCCGGTGCTGCTGATGACTGCGAGTTTACCCCAACGACGACTAGAATCGATCGAGGAACGACTGGCGCGAAGGGGTACGACTCTAGCTGTACCCCAACGGACCAGCGATCTGAAAGCGTTGGAGGATCGCCCGCGCTACCGTCTATTCGAGCCAAACGAGATTGACGACCCGCTCTCAGCTGCGATCGCCGAGGTGCGGAGGGGTGGAAAAGTACTCTGGATATCCAACACTGTTAACAGGGCGATTGACGCAGCTGCCCGGGTTGCTGCGATGGGGTGCGAACCGATCATCTATCACAGTCGCTTCCGCTACACGGATCGTATCCATCGGCACAAAGAAGTCATCGAAGCGTTCACTGGAGAAGGCCCGGCCATAGCTATGTGCACCCAAGTGGCCGAGATGAGCCTCAACCTGTCGGCGACGCTTCTGGTGACCGACCTTGCTCCTGCTCCATCTCTGATTCAGCGCCTCGGGCGTCTCAATCGCTACGCGAAAGAAGGCGATACCACGAGGCCCTTCTTGGTAATCGAACCTAAGGGTCGTAGCGGTGAGATCATCCCTTGGCCGTATGATCCTGCGGTCTACGGCGATTGGCCTGAGGTCAGCAAACAGTGGCTCACCCGGTTGCCCAAGAATTCCATCAGTCAAATCGATCTAGCAGCAGCGTGGGAATCGCTTCAAGCGGACGAGTCAGAGCCCATGCCAAGGCCCTCTGCCTGGCTTTCGGGTGGTCCTTTCACGCAAGTGCTGGAACTGCGACGAGGCAGCCCTGGACTGACAGTCATCCTGGAGTCTGATATGGCAGGAGTCATATCCGGTTCAAAGCGGTTGACCGAGGTGATGCTGCCGATGCCGCCACCACCGAATGCCCTGGAATGGAAGACATGGAGACGTCACAAAGGGGTACCGGTGGCCCCGGAAGGGACGGTGGAGTACGACGGCAGACAAGGCGCAAGATGGAAAAGGGACGGAAGATGAATTCAAACGCACAAGCCAATCCTGCAACATTGACGATGCGACTTTTCGACCCGGGCATGTCCCCAATCCATCGGGCTGGTCTGGGTGGGCTTGCCAGCACGCTCAGGTATATTGAGAGGGCATACAGAGACGGTGATCTGCGAGAAGAGGATGTTCCTAGTGCTCCTTGGATTGACGGTAAGCCGCCCTGGGAGATCAAGCCACTGCAGATCACACTGGATTTCGGCAACCCGCGAAACGCCGGTTCGTTTCTTGAGACGCTCTTTGCTTGCGCGTTTTGTCTCAAGGAGAAGCTCATCTACCTGCCTGCGCAGCATCGGACCGAGCCTTCGATTGAAGTTCTGGCGGAACTGCAACGTGGACTGCTTCTCTCCTTTCTTCAGCATGGAAGCGTAGGCGTTCGAAAGTTGCAGAAGAAGGAGACCCCTATTACCTACGAAGTGGACGGTCGCCCCCTTCAGGTCGCCGCCAGGTTCTGCAGTTTCTACAAGCACCAACAAGGCTGGAAGCAGTTCAGCAACAAGCGTGGAGAACTTGCAGACAAGCCGGTCAAAATAGTAGGTCCACTCAATCCGGGAGCTGTCGTCCGCCATGTCGCGTTCGACGCGCAAACAAAGATCAAGGAGAACCCCGCACAGGCGCTTCCTTTGTATTTCGCACTGGTCGGCTGCTTGGCGTTGCCGATCAATAGAGGCAGTGGTGTGCTCCTTGTCCCAGAAGTGACCGATCTACAGGTATTCTCCAAACTCCGTCCTGGGATGACGCCCAACAGCATCAGGGGATGCCGGATTACGGGCGCAAGCGATGCCGCACTGCAGGTTCAAGTTCGCTTGGCCGCCAGCAAACTCATTCTGAGACACAATCTACCTGGCTGCTTTGCCGTGCGGTTTAGACCCACACCTTGGGCAAGCCAGCAGAAATCGAGGGTTGAAGTGACTTACGTTCCCCCTTCAGGCGAGAAACAGCTACAGCAGTTCCAGACAGCTCTCGCGGAACTCCCACCACGCATTGTCAGCCCGAAGATCAAGCAGCCCAATGGAGATTCGGGACCGAAGTACTTCTGGGCTGACAGCGTCGTGCGTCCGTTGGTGGCGGACAATCTCGCCTCCGGTCAACCCTGGTACAGAGGGTTCGTAGGCCTCATGCGGAAGACCGATCCTGTCACCAAACGACCCATACGAGATCGACTGGTATTCGAAAAAGGAGGGCTCCACGCCATGATCGAGAAGATTACCTGGGAGGACCACGGAGAATCCGCCGTGGTCAAGGCTGTCCACGAAGCATTGCGGCTGCGGTACGGTCGCATCGCCGACGAGAACAGAGGCAACCCCGGCACGATGAAAAACCGCTGGCGCGGCGAATACGACCGCTGGCGGCTGGCATTCTCTGGGGCGAAGACATCGGAGCAGTTCCGGCATTCTTTGTGCGACCTGTTTGGAAGAGCAGGTATCAACAGAGTTCTGCGCGATCAATGGCCGGAGGTCTTACCCATGCTTGATGCCAGTCGTTGGCAGTTGACGCGCGACCTGGCTCTGCTTGCGCTAGCGAGCTACAAGGGCAAAGGAGCGGATGAGATCGCGACAACTGTTGATGAAACAGTCAGCAATGCTGAGTAGAAGGAGGAAGATAATGAGTTTACATGTGTTTGCTAATATCGTGACGTCGTTCGGCACTGCGGCCAACAACCGCGCTGAGACAGAAGGCAACATCACGACGCTCCAGAAGCTGATCTGGCAGGGGCAACCGCACAGCACCGTGAGCGCCGAGGCAATCCGGTTCGCTCTCCGTCGCCTCTTGGCCAGGAGTGAGGAGACCAACCGAACCTGGGATGAGAATGACAGAATCAACACGTGGAAAGATCAAAGGTTCGAGGGCTGGAAGACAAGAGAAGGACCACGGTACATCGATGATGATCTTCTCGGATTCATGTCAGCCGAGGCTGGCAAAGAAGAAGGCCAGGTGGGTACCGCCACGGTGAGGCGGGCTGTCCTGGAAGTGACACGAGCCATTTCGTTGACCCCATGGCCTGGAGATGTGACCTTCAACGCAGCATCCCCCGGCGCAACATCATCGGCGGCCAAGAAGGGCGACAACCCAGTGCCTTATGGAACAGAAGTGCATGCAACCCGCTATCAATTCGGCCTAGCCATGACGCCGGAGCGGCTTCACGACAAGGCGCGTGCTGCTAAGGCAATCCGTGCGTTCGGCGACCTGCGCACCGTTGCAGGAAATCATGGGCGTTTCCTCTACGATTTTTCCCCGGATTCCATTGTATTGCGTGTTACGAACGACCCCGCCCCCCGCCTTCTCTACTGCTTTGAGACGAGCGACTGCGGTAAGAGCGTGGACGCCCCGGAACTTGTTCGTCACGTAAAAGCCAAAGACATTGCGCCGGAAGAACTGATTGTCGGTGGTGCAATAGCGTCCGAAGCCGGCAGCACGGGGCAGGAGCTCCGGAAACTGGGGGTTAAATCGCTCCACGATGGCGTCAAGGCAGCGCTTGATGAGGCATGCAAGCGCATCAATGAACAGCTCGTCCAGGAGTGAGCAAATGCTCGGTATCTACGTGTCAGTCCCCGTGGCCTGCTTCAGAAAAGGGTTGGCTCGCGAGTATCTGGAGACGAATCCGATACCGCCACCGGCGACGTGTTACGGGTTCCTGCTTTCATTGGTCGGCGAAACGCAGCGCGCGCGCCACGTCGGCGCGAGGGTAACCCCCACATTGTTGAACCACCCACCAACGAGCGTTGTCTTACGGACAGTCTGGCGGCTGAAGGACCGCAACTACTGGGTTGATCCAACCGGCAAGGCACATGTGGTCCCTACCTCTAAGAAGAGCAGAAGGGATTTCGAGCACTGGGTCGAGCAGCAGGGATGGCCCAAACCCAAGTATGAGATTGGCTTGGGCTGTGGTTCGAACGCTCGCCCCGACTACCAGCAGCTCCTTACAGGGGTTGAGTTGGTAGTCTGGCTTGACTCATCAAGTGAGCAGGGCGGTTCGCCGACGCTGGAGACTCGCGTATGTCAGGCGCTCGACGTCAAGGCGCGCGACAGCATCACCCGGCACGGCGGGCTCAGTCTGGGCGAGAGCACCCACCTCGTGGACGCGGTGTCTCTCCTGACAGATGAGTTGCGCCAAGGCCTGGTTGAGCGGCTTGCCGATGGCCGAATCGCGCCGCGCACCTATCTGCGAGATAAGACAGGGCTTCTTGGTTTGCCGGTCTGGGTCGACCATGTTGGCTCAGCAAACACCGTGTATGAAGTTGGCAGCCTGGTCCAGTCGGAGAGTTTGCAGCCACCGCCGGTCGACAGGATGCCACAAATCCGGGCTCCGGACCGCGAAGCCCGAAGCTCGTCACGCAGGAAGGGCAGGAAGGCGACGTGAACGAGCGGGGTGCTCACGATCCTTTCATCCGTGTAATGGCTCTTCACGCGCTCGCTTACTGCGAGCGGCTGTTCTACCTCGAGGAGGTTGAGGAGATCCGAATTACTGATGCCTCGGTCTACGCGGGGCGAACCCTCCACGAAGAGCTTCGACAGGTCGAGGAGGAGAAGGGCGAATGGACGAGCCTGATGCTCTCCAGTCCTGAACTCGGGCTGGTGGGGAAGGTGGACTGCCTGCGTCGTCGCAATGCCTGCTTCGTCTGAGTGTGGTCAAGGGAGCACGCGTGGTAAAACCTCAGATGCCGAAAGGCGTTGAGCACACCGCCGCGATTGCCACCTTGACACGCCAGGGAAGTGGTAAAACCTCAGATGCCGAAAGGCGTTGAGCACACGCGGGAAACCGTCGACCTCGACGTGGCAGTGGAGTAGTAAACCTCAGATGCCGAAAGGCGTTGAGCACTTGTTGTTCCACCCGATTCCTGCCACGAGGTCGGCGTGGTAAAACCTCAGATGCCGAAAGGCGTTGAGCACTTCGGCCTGCGCAACCTCACATGGGAAGAGCTGTTGCAGTGGTAAAACCTCAGATGCCGAAAGGCGTTGAGCACTAGACGGAGATTTTGTCTTCGGTTATCTTTCTCATTAGTGTGGTAAAACCTCAGATGCCGAAAGGCGTTGAGCACCACGAATCGGCGCGACAGTCGGGCGTGGTGAAAGAGGTGGTAAAACCTCAGATGCCGAAAGGCGTTGAGCACTATAAGGTAGTAAACGCAGAGCGAACGGCGAAGGTGGTGGTAAAACCTCAGATGCCGAAAGGCGTTGAGCACTACGAGGAAGCATTACAGCAGACCGGCTTCGGTGGGTGGTAAAACCTCAGATGCCGAAAGGCGTTGAGCACAACGAGTTTGGCAGAATCTCGCTCCTGCCGATCTTGTGGTAAAACCTCAGATGCCGAAAGGCGTTGAGCACCAAGCCTATCGACACCGCTTTATGACCGATATGATCGTGGTAAAACCTCAGATGCCGAAAGGCGTTGAGCACACGCGGGAAACCGTCGACCTCGACGTGGCAGTGGAGTAGTAAACCTCAGATGCCGAAAGGCGTTGAGCACTTGTTGTTCCACCCGATTCCTGCCACGAGGTCGGCGTGGTAAAACCTCAGATACCGAAAGGCGTTGAGCACTCTTTGACAACATGCGAGCCGTCAATGAATACTAGAGTGGTAAAACCTCAGATGCCGAAAGGCGTTGAGCACAAGATCCCGAGATCCGGCCCTAGGAGTTTGTGATGTGGTAAAACCTCAGATGCCGAAAGGCGTTGAGCACGCTTCGATTACTGCGATGAGCGCTGAGTCGCCTACCGGTGGTAAAACCTCAGATGCCGAAAGGCGTTGAGCACCCAAGTGGATCGTTGAGCTTACCAAGTTGGAACGTGTGGTAAAACCCCAGATGCCGAAAGGCGTTGAGCACTATCCGGCGAAGGCGATGGACAACCTCGAGATGGGCCTGTGGTAAAACCTCAGATGCCGAAAGGCGTTGAGCACTCTGCCTCACGAGCATCACCGAGTTTGGAGC
>JAGLXM010000031.1 GCA_023132915.1 Candidatus Bipolaricaulota bacterium | reverse complement strand
CAGTAGCCAGTGGAATAACAAGCAGATTGGCAACGAGGACGAGCGGGTGGATCGTCCCGAAGTGATATGCGATAAACGGCGCAGTCCCTGCTTGCGCCGCCGCTGATACAACCAGTAGACCAAGTGGATAACGTATGCACCACGCGGGAAGTGAAGCTTTCTTTACCACCTCATTGATCCAATTTCCCACGCCAAAGAAGGGATCGAATGAAGCGATGATCGCCGCGGTGGCACCAAAGCTTAACTGAAAACCGACATCAAACAACGCAGAGGGCCGAATGGCGAGGATGACAAGCGCTGCAGCGGCCAAGCCCTGATAAGAGTGCACCCAGCGACGGAGGATGATCCCCAGGTCAGCAAGGACGCTCCCCAAGCCGAGAAACGCAAACAGAAGGGCAGCGCGCACCAGGCTCACCCGCGGGCCTACAAGCCATAAGACGAGTAAGACGGCCAGCCCAACAAGTGGGTAAGTGATCACTGGCCGCAGGCCGGCAAAGCGCAAACCGAACCAAAGTACAGCGAGGAAGATACCCAGATGAAGCCCGGAGACAGCGAGCAGGTGCATCAGGCCGATGCGGCGGAAGGCCTCCTCTACTTCATCAGAGAGCGAGGTACGCTCTCCAAACAGGAGGCCGTGGGCCAAGCCGGCCTCAACAGAGGGAAGGATCTGATCCAGCCGCTCAAGGAGCTTCTGGCGGAGGCTATCCCCAAAGCGCAAGATACGGCTCCCAGCGGTGCCGATCCCTTCCATCTGGCCTTCACCACCAACCGCCATTGTGGCAAAGATCCCTTGGCGAGCGAGGTAGGCGCGGTAATCGAAGTCGTCAAAACGATCCGGCGCCTTCACTGAGCCGACCAGGTGAAGCCGGTCTCCGTAGAAAATCCTCTTTTGACTCCCCTTGTTCCAGAAGCAGGTGACGCGGATCTTCGCCGGGAGGTGATCAGGCGCGAGGATAAAGGCGGTATACCCATCGCCAAGATCGGGATAGGAGACGACCGTTCCCGTGACCTCTCGCAGATAGAGCGCTCGCCTGTAGAGCTCCTCCGTCGGGAGATTGAAGGTCTGAGCACGAAGCCCTCCCAAAAGAGCGATGACAACAAGAAGACCAACGAGAAAGGCACGGCGCACACGCGCCAGGAGGACACAGGTAACTGCAATCCCCACCGCCGGCCAATAGAGGACCGAAGGGGCAAGATCAAGAGGGAGAAACGAGCCAAAAACTGTTCCCGTTGCAAAAGCGAGCGTTATACCAACCAGAGAATACCTCATCTCCCCATAAAGGATAACTGAAGCAATGCCTGAA
>JAGLXM010000309.1 GCA_023132915.1 Candidatus Bipolaricaulota bacterium | reverse complement strand
ATCTGGAGGGCATCACTCGATACGCGAACGATCGAAACGTTCGCCGGGTTCACCCAGGGCAAGATCCTCCCGCTGGACGACGAAGGCGTAGTTACACCAATGCTGCAGGCCTTCGCCGCTGAGAAGACAGATCGAAGCTGGATCTCATCTCTGTTGATCCTCGGCGGCATCCTCGCGATTGCCGCCATCATGCTACTCCTCCGCGCACCTTGACCAGACAACGCGCAGCTACCGAGGCTGTAATCTACTGAGATACGCTTCAAAATCGCGTATTGGACTCAGCATTCGCCCCATTCGATGCTACCTCTGTTTTTCGCCACGAAGACGCTAGTATAGATCCTTAAGCTTCTGCCTCGATCCATCCAGCGCGTTCGCCTTCGTGCACTCATGGCACGCGCGTGGAGAAGCTAGCGACCTTCGGCTGTACAAGACGTTCGTAATCGGCGTAGGCTAGACGGATAAGTTCCGAATGGGAGCCCGCGGAAAACGCAATCTCGGCGTCTTCTGCGAGCGCGTCGGAGACGTAGACGTCCATCTCGTAGAGGTTCCCGAACGGCGGCATCGCGCCGACATCACAGGCGGGGAAGTATCCCTTGAACTCTCCTTCGCTCGCGAGCTCGACGTGTTTTGCTCCCGCCACATCGCGCAGGCGATCGAGATCCACTCTGTGTGATGCGGGAACGACGGCCATCGCCAGCTTTCCGTCAATCTTGACCATCACGGTCTTCGCCAGCTCCTTTCCCGGGATGTGTGTGTAAGCGGCGACTTCTTGTGCGGTGTAAGCGGCGGAGTGTTGGATCGTCACGTACTTGATCCCGTTCTCATTCAGGAAGGCCTTCAGTTTTTGGACCGGCATGGCAACCTCCTTGGTGTTATATTTAGACCTCGGTCGCTCTTTCCCAGCGACCCGTCCTTCGCCTAAAGGAATTATAGAATGATCGACGATAGCAAGGAAATGCCGTTCGTCAAAGACGCTCTGGTTTGCATTCTGGAACTGATTCCCTGCCATACAGGAAAAGAGTTGACTCACAACGCGTCCGTGCCTCATATTACTTCTGTCGCTAGGTCCTGTACATGCCATTCATCAAGAAAGGAGGTGGAAGAAAAGGGACGAGGAATAGATTCGATTGGCTTATCGAGGCTTGCCAAAAAAAGGAGGTGCTGATGCTAGCTTCGCGAAACGCAAGACGGAGAGCGCGGTGGCCGTACAGGCAAGGAACACGAATATTGATTGGCCTTGTGATTATCCTGCTCTTCAGTCTATTTGTATTTGGGCAAGACGAGCAGGGCCTTGAGTTCGTCCACCTCATCATCGGGGAGCTCAGGGTGGAGTTTCACCAGCGGATGATCGACGAGGCAATCGTAGAGGGGGACTATATCGTTCGCCAGTACGACGCCCACACGGGAGAACTGGTGAAGGAGGACCGCCATTGGCGAGCCGACTTGCCGCCGGAGCAAGCGGGATGAACCCGGACATCACCAGGTAACAGAGCCCGGAGAAGACCATCACCATGTCGAAGACAAACTCCCGCTCCCCGACCCACGTTACTTCCTTGTGGTAGCGACGGGCAAGTCGGCCGTCGAGGATGTCCGTTGTCCATCCAAGGATGATCAGCAGGATCACCGCTTCAAGTGCCCGTGGCCCGACAAGCCCGAGGGACGCGATCACCAAAGCGATGCCCCCCCGCGATGCGGTGAGCAGATCAGGAACCCTTTTCATCCTCTCGTTCACTGTACTAATTGTAATGTCACCGCGCCACGCAAGACAACTATGATGCTCAGGCCTAGGCCTCCCAGGGCCGGGGTGGGCCCTCTTCCAGGGCCAGCGGGGGACCGAGGATCTCTCCTAGCACAATAGCGGCCCGAGGGTCTTTTTGCAGGACCTCTCGAATCAGCTTCACCAGGGGCTTGGCGGGCGCCATCTACGCCCCTCCCGTGGTCTCGCCCGCAGGCGGAGTCTCCTCTTGGGCCAGTCCCTCCCGCATCTTGGTGTCGGCCTGAATGTTGCGAAGGCGGTAATGATCCATGATCCCAAGCTGTCCCTTGCGGAAGGCCTCGGCAATGGCCCGCGGGATCTCCGCCTCGGCCTCGACAACCGCTGCCTGCCGTTCTTGCACCAGGGCACTCATCTCCTGCTCCCGAGCGATGGCCATAGCCCGCCGCTCCTCAGCCTTGGCCCGGGCCACCTTGAGATCGGCCTCCGCCTGGTCCGTCTGGAGCTGGGCCCCGATGTTCTTGCCCACGTCCACGTCGGCAATATCGATAGATAAAAGCTCAAAGGCGGTCCCCGCATCCAGGCCCTTATCCAGAACCAGCTTGGAGATGGAGTCAGGATTCTCCAGCACCGCCTTGTGGGAGTCAGCCGATCCAATTGCCGAGACGATCCCCTCGCCCACCCGGGCGATGATCGTCTCCTCGGTCGCCCCGCCCACCAGCCGTTCGAGGTTAGCCCTCACAGTAACTCTGGCGACAGCGAACAGCTGAATCCCGTCCTTGGCCACCGCCCCGATCTTTGGGGTCTCGATGACGCGGGGGTTGACCGACATAGCCACCGCGTCGTACACGTCTCGACCCGCCAGGTCGATCGCCGCCGCCCGCTGGAAGTCAAGGGCGATGTTCGCCTTGTCGGCTGAGATCAGGGCCCGAATCACTCGACCGAGGTCTCCTCCAGCGAGTACATGGGCCTCAAGTTCCAAGACGGAGGGCCGAAGCCCCGCCTTCCAGGCGGTGATCATCGGTCCGATCACCTTGTGTGGGTTCACCTTGCGCAGACGCATCCCGACAAGGGTCATCGGCCCCACCGGAACCCCCGCGGCCAGCGCCGAGATCCAAAGCCCCACCGGCACAAAGTAGAAGAAAAGCCAAAGAACCAGAATGGCCAGGATCGGGATAATCCATATCGTTACGTTCATTCCTGCACCTCCTTTTCCTTACGGACAACCTTGCGGTAGCCCTCGTCCTTGATCACCACGATGGTCGTCCCCTGAGGGAGAAACCCCTCCTCGCAGATCACGTCCACTCGCTCGTCGGCAAACTCCCCTGCCCCCACTGGATGGAGGTCAGTCGCGGCCACCCC
>JAGLXM010000308.1 GCA_023132915.1 Candidatus Bipolaricaulota bacterium | reverse complement strand
TCGATACGCTCGATGAGCACGCGTTCGTTGGTGAGCCGTCGACCAGCGTCAGGTTTCTCAAGCTCCTTCCAACTGGCGCCATCGATCCCCATCACCGCAAGGACGGAGGAGGCAAACTTTGGAAGAAACGGAAAAAGGAGGATCACAATCCCCTTAACCAAATGAAAAGCACCTGCCACCGCCCCCTTGTCCTTAGTCTCCCACGGCTCCTTACGCTGAAAGTACTCGTTTCCAGCTACCGCAAGCAAGCAGACGGCGCGCAGTGCCTGGCTAAGGAATCCTGCCTCCATGGCCCTCTCGTAATCAGATATCGTGTTTTCCAGCCGCTCTTTTACCTCCGAGTCGGCCTCATCTGTGGGAACAACACCAGCGTAGCGAGTCTGGATGAAGGAGAGAACGCGGTTGATCAAATTGGCGATGTTAGAGATAAGGACTCCATTAACTGCCTTCCCCAGTTCCTCCCATGAAAAGTTGACGTCGCGCCCCTCCGGTCGGTTATAAAGGAGGTAGAAGCGCCACAGCTCCGCATCTATTACCTTGAGGGCATCATCACAGTAGAGGCCTACCCCGCGGCTTTTGGAGAAGCTTTGCCCACCAATCCAGTTTAAGTACTCAGTTGCAGCAATCTGGTCGGGGAGGTGATATCCCTGACCGGAGGCGATCAACTGTCCAGGGAAGATCAGGGTATGAAAAGGAATGTTGTCCTTACCGATAGTGTAGATCTGATGAACGTCCTCTCCGAACCAGAAGTCCTTCCAGGCCGGCTCACCGTCGAAGTGTTCCACCGTCGCCGAGACATAGCCAAGCGCCGCCTCTCCCCAGACGTAGATTACCTTCCCTTCGGCCCCTTCGAACGGGGCTGGGATTCCCCAAGCAATGTCTCGGGTCATCGCACGCGGCTTCAAGCCCTCTTCGATCATCCGCTGCGTAAGGCGGTGGACGTTTCCCTGGAAGTGGCGTGAGTCCACGTAGTCGGAAAGCCTAGGGGAGAGCTTGGTCAGATCGAGGTACCAGTGACGCGTTGAGCGAAACTCAATATCCTTCTTCCCGCAGAAGCTGCAAACAGGGTCGATCAACTCCTCCGGCTCGATGATCGCCCCGCAGGCGTCACACTGGTTTCCCATCGCCCCGGAGGCACCACAACGCGGGCAGTTACCGGTGATAAATCGATCGGCAAGAAACAGACGGCAGTTACGACAGTAGGCGCGTTCCTCCTCGCGTGTTAGGATGTACCCTTGTTGCTCCATCTTAAGGTAAATCTCTCGTATAAACTGTTTGTGCACGGGAGACTCAGTGGTCGTGTAGTTGTCAAATACAATTCCGAACCCCTCGATTATCGAGCAAATCCGCTCGTGGTTTAAAGAGGCGAGCTCCGCCGGAGGTATCCCGAGATGTCTTGCCTCGTACTCGATCCGCGTACCGTGTGCGTCGGTTCCGGAGACATAAAGCACATCATGCCCGCGCATCCGATAGTAGCGTGCAAACACATCGCCGGAAAGCAGTGATGAAACGAGGTTCCCCAAGTGCGGCACCCCAGAAGCATACGGCCAAGCACTGCAAACGAGTACTTTATGCTTTTCCAAGTGCTTTCTCTCCCCACGATCGGTGATAAGGTAAAATTATATCTCGCTTCGAGGAGGTCGCCAATCAACAATAGACGACTCGGGTATCTGCTTGTCAT
>JAGLXM010000307.1 GCA_023132915.1 Candidatus Bipolaricaulota bacterium | reverse complement strand
AAGGTGAGGTGGCGGTCCAATTTACCGGGAAGAATCTTACGTCCGTAGGGGGAATCGGACTGTTTCACAAGTTCGCCAAGCGGCTGGGGGTGGAGAAAGCACTGGAGCAGAAGATCAAGCTGTCCCGAAGGGTCAGTAAATATGCACCGGCAAGGATACTTTTGTCCCTTGTCTATGCGTTTGTCCTGGACTTGCCCCGTCTCTCGGACACCTTGTTCCTTCGCCAAGACAAGGTCTCCCACAAGCTTGTCGGGTTCGGTGACTTTCCTCACCCGAGCACCCTCAGCCGGTTTCTCGCCCGGCTCACCGTTCCTGAAGCGAAGGGGATTGGAAAGGCGACCGTGGACCTGTTGTTGCGGGCAAGGGAGAACCTCAAGCGGTATGAGCAAGTCACCTTGGATCTTGACTCCCATGTGAAGACCGTGTATGGGAACCAGCAGCGAGCCAAGAAAGGATACAACCCGAAGAAGCCGGGGCGGAAGGGCTTCAATCCTTTGCTCTGCTTCATCGGGGAGACAAGGGATTTCCTGTGGGGGAGGTTCCGGCCTGGGAATCGCTACAGTGGTCAAGGGGCGAAAAGTTTCCTGCGGGAATGTTTGAGGCTGCTCCCCAAGAGGATCAAGGGGATACGGCTGCGGGGAGATAGTGGCTTCTTCGACGGAGACTTCCTGGGGGAGCTGGAAAAGAAGGGGATAGCCTACGCAATCGCCGCCAAGCTTTACGATTACATTCAGCGTCGGTTGGGCGGGCTGGACTATCGAGACATCGGTGGAGGCGTTTCCGCGGCTGAATTCCGTTACCAGGGGACATGGAAGAGGAAGCGGCGGATGGTGGTGATTCGTGAGGAGGTGAAAGAGGGGAAGCCCACCAAGAAACAGCCACGGCTCATTGAGCTCAAGGGCTACAGTTTTCAGGTCATTGTGACCAACATTGAGGGGATGGCTCCAGAGGAGGTGTGGCGGTTCTACAACGGCCGGGCCAACGTGGAGAACATGATCAAGGAGGGGATGATGGGCTATGGGCTGGATGTAACTCTCTCCCATTACTACGGGGCCAATGTAGCCCACTTCTTTCTCGTCATGCTGGCCTACAACCTGATGAACTGGTTCAAGGAGTTGGTACTGGGACAGAGTAAGGTGAAGCGGATGGCCAAATGGGTGAGGAGGCGGTTCCTTCTCATTGCGGGCAAGCTGGTACGACGGGGGCGAAGGTGGATCCTCACCCTGCCTCGGGATTGGCCATGGCAAAAGGAGTACCATAGAGCAGAAAAGCGGCTTATGGCGTTGCGCCTTTAGCGGACTGGGGCAACGGACAGGTGAGCTTGGAGACCAGGGTGATGACCTTGGGAAGGGAGGTTGTGCCCATTTTTAGTACAAGGAGGATTTGTTAGGGTGCTGAAGGCAGTCAAGAGAAAAGGTTGGGCAGCTAATCGCGCTAAAATACCTTTAATGGACCTATTATGTTGGCACATCGCTTACAAAAGGCGAAAGAACGACTCAAACAAGGCTTCGTGCAAGATTTGGGATAATAGTACGACGCACGATGTTGTGTGTCAAAGACTTGTCTCACACAAGGTGAGTACAAACACACAAACACAAGAGGT
>JAGLXM010000306.1 GCA_023132915.1 Candidatus Bipolaricaulota bacterium | reverse complement strand
CTCTGAGCGCATTCTGGAGAACACCGCCTTCTCGATCGCTGTTGGAAGATCGGCGCGCTTGATACGCACATCGATCAAAACGATGCCGAATTTCCCCAACTTGTCCCGGCTAAGCTCGGTCACCCGCTGCAAGTACTCCAACCGCTTCGCAGAGACGATCTCATCCAAGGTGTGCTTTGCAAGGATATTGCGTAGATCGGAATAGACGATGTCATCGATCCGGCTCTGCGCGTTTAACAGGCTCCCCCGAGTAGCCTCGATGAACAGTCTGGGGGCTCCCACTCGCCAGATGGCGTAGTTATCGATGACAAGCCTCTTCTGGTCGGAGGTGAGGATGTCGCGTGGTTGGATGTCGTAGTTTAAGACCCGATCCTCCAGGTACTTCACACTCTGAATGAAGGGTATCTTGAAGTAGAGCCCTGGCTCCTCGGCGAGCTTGATTATCTCCCCGAACCGCAGGACAGCCGCTTTCTTGGTCTCATCTACAGTGAACGTAAACAGGTTGTAGACAATGATTAAAAGGACAACGACCCCGGCAAAGATGATGAGCTTCTTCATCGTCACTCACCCCCCTGGAGGGCTCTGTCCAGATCGAGCAGTTTTAGAACCCCGCTTGCTTCACGTGACAGGATGATCTTCTCCATCCCCGGGAGAATGGACTCCATTGTTTCGATGTACATGCGCGTGCGCGTGACCTCCTCACCCAGTTCGTACTTTGTCAGTACCTCCAGGAAACGGGCGACATCTCCCTCCGCTCGCTTGATCCGCTCTTGCTTGTAGGCCACGGCTTGATTGGCGATCTCCTGGGCCTGCCCGCGGGAGCGGGGAAGGATGTCCATCGCATATTCCTCCGCTTTGTTAATCAGTTTCTCCTTGTCCTGACGCGCGCTGTTCACGTCGTCAAAGGCGGAGATAACCTCCCTGGGGGGCTTCGCATCCTGAAGTTGGATGTTTCCCACCACAATTCCTGCCCCATAGACATCAAGCAGCGCCTGCAGCGCGATGATCGTGTCAGCACCGATCACGTCGCGTTCCTCGGTCAGCGTTTCATCGAGCGTCCTTGTTGCCACCTGTTCCCGCAGTACAGCCTCTGCCGCTTGTTTGATGATTACCTTGGGATTTATTATATTAAAGGCGAACTGCTCTGCGTCCTTAACCCGATATTGGACGATCATCTCTACATGCGCGATGTTCCCATCACCGGTCAACATGAGCGCTTCCGTCTCCACTGTCTGATACCGTGGACTGGGAGGAGGCGAGACCGTCCTAAAACCGATCTCCTCCTTACGTACCTCCAGTACGTTTACCGCCACCACGCTCTGGATCGGCGCGGGCAGGTGGTAGTGTATCCCCGGATCGACGGTGGCGACGTAGCGGCCAAACTGCTTGACTAGCCCTACCTCGGACGGGCCAATCGTGTAAATCCCCGTCAGCAGGTAAATCGCGATGATCACCACAATGACGATCCAGCCAATCCAGCCTTGCATCTTTCTCAATCGCCTCTGCCAATCAGCATTCTCACTCTGTGGCTCCAATACTCGGTCTATGAAACTGCTCATAGTACCCCTCCTGAATCGCACTATCTTACTCGAATCCGAGTATGCAAGCAAGCTGCCTGGCTGACAGGAAGTTTAAAAGTAGTCCAATGAGGGGTATGAACAACATTTCTCGATCTTCCTTTTCCGCTTGAATCGCTCAGGCAGTCTGCTTGCAGTATAATCAACTACTTAGAACACCGTGAAAGAGAGGCTTTAGTGCAAAGGGAGGATAGGAAATGGATGATTTCCTAAGCGGATGGAATCTGTTGTTGCTGGCCCTAGCCTTGGTGTTCGCAGTGGGTGCCTTCGCCGTTTGACAGGCCAATATTGATACTCCAATCTACACAGTCCAGTTTGTTTCACCCTTTCACTACAACGCAAAAGGCGATGACCGCATGAACCTGAATGATGAGTATGTCACTTTGAAGAATACCGGTGAGGACGCCATCGATATGACAGGATGGTCACTTAAAACGAGCGAAACGATGTCTTCACCTTCCCAGGTGGTTTTAACCTTCCTGGTGGCGCAACAGTCACGGTATAACCGGCTGTGGCGTAGATACCGAAACCGAACTTTATTGGTGTTCTGCGGACCCCGTTTGGAATAACAAAAGCTTCAAAGCGGTATTGAAAACCGCGACCGGCATAGTAATAGATGTTCATGCATACAAACGCCGGTGCAAAACGTGTGGGCCTTCGCGCTAGCCCCTCCCCCGCTGCGCCACTATTCGTTTCGTCAACACGACCTGCCTGGTAACGATGTCTTGGCGCAAGAAGGGCGAAGCGTTGACAGGGCAGATGCTCTTTAGTATCATTCCTACACTTGTTAAGTATTCCCTGAGTAGGAGGTGCCATTTCCCTCGTGGAAGTTGGTGAAAGACGATTACCAAAGCGTGTTGGAAACGC
>JAGLXM010000305.1 GCA_023132915.1 Candidatus Bipolaricaulota bacterium | reverse complement strand
AGGGGAGTCGGCGAAGCGAGCGTCGTGACAGCCAGGTAGTTGCGAAACTGGACGATGTGTTGACCGGGCTCCTCGATGCCGAGCGACTCCAGTGCTTGTGCCAGGGTGGCAAGTATCTTTACGTTGTCCCGCGGCGGGTCCTGTTGCTGACGTGTGACCGCCAGCAAACCGCCCGGCCGCAGCCGGCGCAGGCACAGGGCCAGGCCCTCCTGCGTGAGCAGGAAGTCCTCGTGAACGGAGAGCAGGCTACTCACCCCAACGGCCATCCCCTCTGCCCTCACCAGTTGAATGATGTCATAGCGCTCCTCGTGAGCCTCCAAGAAGAGCCGCGGATCGGCCGCGACCGCTTCCACGCCGGGAAGGGAGAAGACATGCCCAGAGGCCTCAGCCAGAGCACCGGTCATGAGCTCCACGATCTGCGGATTACCCTGTACGACAGTAACGCTCGTGGGATTCCATCGCCGCGCGAGCCAGACGTTCGTGCCACCGACCTCGCCGAGCAGGAGGACCCGTGGGCGCTCGCTCATCCGATACGGCACACTCATCGGTGTGTGGTCGAGGATCTCCGCCTCCTGTGGGCTTTGTATCTTAAACACCGTACCTGCTAAATGGCCATCGACCAGGATGTGAAGCTGCGGAGGAGGGGGAGAAAGGGCGGTGAATCCGGCGAAAAGGGTTTCGTGAAATAGCGGCGAATCGTAGACGTCCAACCGGGCGCGCGGGCTGTGCATTGTGAGGAGGTGCTCGGCGTCGGACTGATCCTCCCAGCGCTGCACTGAAGCGAGTGTTTTGTACTGGTCGATGCGCAGTTCCATGGGCCACAACGTCGCAAGAAGTATCAGCACAGCCATAGAACCAGTCACCGCAACTAAGAGCCTGGCAGGAGGGTGTCTCCAGATGCCCTTTGCCACGCTTAAAGATGCCGCAGGGGGATACGTTGCTACATATGCGACCCAGATGACCGCCGCCACGAGGATGAGCCCAGCTATAACGTAGAGGAGGTCCTCTTCCGGTAGCGTGAACATGAGCAGGATCATCCACAGGCCGCCAGCGCCGCTGCCGAGGAGGTTCGCACCATAGAGCACGTGGACCCGCTTGCTGAAGTGCATCAGCGATAGCCCGATGACAGTAGCGCCGAGCATAAAGGGGACGAAAAGAAGGAGGTGGTAAGCGACCATTAAGGCAGCCTGCCGCGAGCTGTAGAGGACATACTGAGGATCCAACGGAAGGGCCTGTGCTGCCCGGAAGCAGAGCGGCACTGAAAGACTGAAGGTGAGGGTCAGCACAGTGCACCATGTACCGAAGCGGCGCTCGAGTGAGGGGCCGACCAGGGTAAGGAGCGTTCCGCTCGCCCCAAAACCGAGCAGAGCTGTGCTTAAGACCAGGTAGGAGAAGTGATGCCACCCCGCTACAGACAGGCAGCGCATCAACGCCAGCTCAAGCCCGATAATCCCTGCAGAAACAAGGAAGACAGCCAGCACGGGAAGCGCAAGGTGCGCCGTTTGCTTCTCTGAGAACTGGGACGAGGATAGGGTCATGTCTAGCCTTGAGCTTTACCCGTCATAGGCACAAATCTGACCGGCAGTAGCGTCTGTGAACGGATCCTACCTTCCTCGTCCTTTGTGACAAGCACGAGATACTGCACCTCGTACACCCCGCCCACAGGGATGGCCATTCTGCCGCCTGGCTTCAGTTGCTCAAGCAAGGGAGGGGGAATGTGCCCGGCGGCACAGGTGACGATGATGCCATCGTACGGGGCGTGTTCTTCCCAGCCAAAGTACCCATCGTCAATCTTGACTTCAACGGTTTCGTAACCGAGCTCCTCCAATCGTGCAGCCGCCTGCTCCCCCAGCTCTTCGATGATCTCAATCGTATAGACAAATGGGGTCAGCTCCGCAAGCACCGCTGCCTGGTAACCGCTCCCCGTACCGATTTCTAGGATCCGATCACCGGGTTCAACATCTAGTAGCTCCGTCATGAAGGCGACGATGAAAGGCTGGGAGATGGTCTGCCCCTTGCCGATGGGAAGGGGGCGATCGCTGTATGCGCTGCTGGCGTATTTCTCCGGCACGAAGAAGTGACGCGGTACATCTCGCATCGCGTCAAGTACCCGTGCGTCTCTCACGTCGCGCGCGGCGATCTGCTCCAGTACCATCCGTGCACGCTCCTCAACACGCGGTTTTTCCCGATGGTCTGGGCGGGAAACGTGCGGTTGCCAAACAAGAACGATCACAAGAGCCAACATGACAGCGAGGATCAATACACTCACTATCGCAAGCCTTTTGACGCGCCTTCGGTCGATCAACATAGTCGCTTCCTCTGTCCCTTACTCTTCGGATCACCCTTTGCGAGGGACTTTTTTTGCATCTTTATCAGCATAGCACCGAGAGACGCTTAGACCAAGAAGCGCACAGGCACATGGGCAATTCTTGGATCCAGCCCATCTTTAGTCCTTCCTAAAACGAAAGTCATGCAGGTTCTCATTGCGGGCTCCTCGCTGTTTTTAAGTGGGTAACTCAAGAGAAAGGCTGAAACGACGAGACTCTCGCAAAGGCGCTAAAGGCGCAAAGGACGGAGAAAAAACAGGATCGATAGGAATCCAATAACCTATGAGGAACCCAGGAATCCATGAGAAAGCTAAGGATGTACAAATCAGCGCTTTTCCTGGCCTCCTGGTTTCCTAAGGGGCTTGGCTTAGATGTGCCTACAAGCAACAGCAAGGGATTAATGCTGAGGAGACCAGGAATGCAGGAAGAACACGTCTTAGAACGATAAGAACAAATGACCCTTGGGGGGTGT
>JAGLXM010000304.1 GCA_023132915.1 Candidatus Bipolaricaulota bacterium | reverse complement strand
TGTAGACTATCTTATCCAGGTAGGGCAGTGGCTGGCCGTCAGAGCCATCCTGCCAGTAAGGAGGGTCCGTACGGCGCTTGAGCACTACCCGCTCACCCGGGGAGAATTCCTCCAGGACAAATGGGCCGGTGCCGACTGGGGCCTTGATGAAGTCGCCCTCGAAGGTCCGGTGGTTCATGATCTGGTTCGGGTAGTGGTACAGATGCTCCGGCACGGCGATCTGCGGCGAGTCGAGGTGGAGTATAACCGTGTAGTCGTTGAATTTCTCTATGTTCTCCGGCCTAAGGTACGACATCAGACCCAGGGTGGAGGAACCTACCTCCGGATCCAACCACTCCTTCATGGTGAAGACGACATCGTCCGCGGTGAAGTCATCACCATTGTTCCACTTGATCCCCTTACGGAGAAGGAGTACCCAGGTCATGAGATCGGGACTGGCCTCCCACCTCTCCAACAACCAGGGATGGGTGATGTTGTTCTCATCGGTGAAAGTCAGATACTCAGCTATCTGACGCGTCCAATTGGAATTACACACCCAAGAGTAGCGCGCAGGGTGATCAATGCGCCCTAATTCCTGGCCAGTCACGTAGAGGGTTCCGCCGCGCTGGATGTCCTCACCAGCTACTGCAAGAGCGAGCCCTCCAAGTAGTACAGCCACCAGAAGAAATACCGTTATTTTCTTCATCTCTGTCTTACCTCCTTCGTTAGATTTAGACTCCTTGTACTAGCCTCTCAACTATTATACGTCACATATCACCCCCCGTTTTATATAAATTCTCCACTGGATACGCCCCCAGCAAGCTGTGGAGGAAAGAGGAGATTCGCCGTAGGTGAAGTCCACCATTACAGTATACCAGATAAATCCCATCAGACATGTTAAGCCGGGAAAGCGGTTGTGAAATGGAGAGATGTAGGGCGTGGAACAGTTCGTGGGGAATTAACTGACGGCAATGGTGATCCGGCGATACACTCGTCTGGTTGAATGCGTAATTCCAGGCTTGATCCCACATAGCCTCACCAGCGCCACTCTACACAAAAACTTTCCTTCTGTCAAGCTATATCTGTATTTTTTCTTTCAGCTAGCGGTATTTTCGCTCTGCCCTTCGTCCCGAAAAGAGCAACTCACGCCGAGCGTGGGTTACAGCCATAAGCTGCGTTGGCCCTTGTAAGAAGGAAATCTTCCAATTAGAATGCGCGTTACATCTTCTTAGAATGAAGGGGGCGGTATGTCAGCAAAAATTCTATCTGGCAGGGAAATCTCAGCCGAGGTGAGGCAAGAGCTAAAACAGAGGGTGGAAAAGCTCAAGATGAAAGGACTCACCCCCGGGCTGGTAATGGTGCGAGTTGGAGAAGACGCCGCTTCGGTGTCCTACATGAGGCAGAAGGGAAAGACCAGCGAAGAGGTGGGTATCTACTCCGAGACCATTGTGTTCCCCGAAGAAACCCCGGAGGAAGCGCTTCTTAAAAAGATAGCTGAGCTTAACAAAGACCACAAATTCCATGGGATATTGGTTCAGCTTCCCTTGCCGCGGCATATCAGCCAGGATCGGGTAATAAATGCCATCGATCCAATGAAGGACGCTGACTGTTTCCATCCGGTGAACGTAGGCAGACTCCTCATCGGAGACCCTTACCTTCTTCCCTGCACCCCCCACGGAGTGCAGCAGATCCTCATCCGCAGTGGTTATAGTCCGGAGGGGAAACACGTTGTTATCTGCGGAAGGAGCAACCTCAACGGCAAGCCCCTCTTTGCTATCCTGATTCAGAAGAGGGCGGGGGCCAATGCCACCGTCACCGTCTGCCACACTGGGACGAAGAACCTGCCAGAGATAACCCGAAGTGCTGATATCCTGGTAGCTGCCATGGGGTCTCCTCGATTCATTAAGGCAAACATGGTGAAAGAGGGAGCGGTGGTGATAGACGTAGGGGTCAACCGGATCGAGGATCCGAGTAAGAAGTCCGGATTTGGGCTCGTCGGGGACACCGATTTCGAGGCCCTAAAAGAGAAGGTCGAGGCCATCACACCAGTCCCCGGTGGGGTTGGCCCGATGACGGTCACCATGCTCATGTGGAACACAATAATGGCCGCCGAGACCCAAACTGGGATAACAGTGGGGTGAAGGGCATAAGCGCTAACTTAAGAACACAGTGTTCGGGGGCGTTCGTCATTCCGGCGAAAGTCGGAATCCAGAGGATAACATATGAATAGGCAACCTACAGTATATATTCTGGCGAACAAAAGAAATGGTACGCTTTATGTCGGTGTGACGTCAGACCTAATCAAAAGGATATGGCAACATAAGAACAATGTAGTGAAAGGATTCACTGAAAGATACAGTGTCCATCAACTGGTTTGGTACGAGCTGCACGAAACCATGGAATCGGCTATCAGGAAAGAAAAGATGTTAAAGAATTGGAAGCGAGTCTGGAAACTGGAATTGATCGAAAGAAGCAATCCGAATTGGCAGGATTTGTATGGAACGATTATTTGACTGGATTCCGGCTTTCGCCGGAATGACGGTGCGTACTAACAATCGGAAACTGCGGTCTATAGAAGATAGCCTTAAGTTAGCGCTTATGGGGGTGAAGGAAGGTGCATGAGGCGTCGTTTAAAGGGTTGGACAGCGCTGTCCCAAAGGGTTAGTAGGATCATGGCCAACACGGTAAAAGCTGCCGGCAATCTCGCGGAAAAGCATGGCTGAAAGGATATCCATTGGGGTAGAAGGAACCGTTGAGCTATCCCCGGAGCGTGTCTTCCGTTACCTGGAGTACGGTGGTTCTTCTCCGTCCAAGCCTGTACTAGAGAAGCTCAAAGTACTGACCCCCATGGCACGCAAGCTGGCACAATCACGGACTCTTAGTCGGATCTGCGGGGTGGGAGAAGCGGTAAACCTCCACAAGAACGACCTCCCTCCACCGATTCAGGGTGCTTCGTTCCTGGCCTTTGGTCTTATCACAGTGGGCCATGCCATCGAAGAGGAGACAGAAAGGCTGCGTGAAACCGGGAGGTTGCTCGACTCGATGATCCTCGATGCGCTCGGTTCGGCCGCTGTGTCCGAGCTAGGCGAGCGGTTAGCCTATCGATTATTTGATTGGGCACACGAGCGTGACCTGAACGCGAGCCGGGCGTTCGAGCCAGGCTCTGGCGCCAGCCATTGGCCGCTTGAGAATCAGCGTCTGATATTCGTTAACTTGCACGCAGAAGAGATCGGCGTCAGACTCACCTCGCACCTACTGATGCGACCAACCAAGACGCTATCCTTTTTAATGGGAATCGGCTCGGAAGTAGAGCAGGCTTTCACACCCTTCTCGTGCCAGGGGTGCAAGCGCCTCGATTGCCCGTACCGGTACGAAGAAAAGCATGCTCTCGCAAAGGCGCTGAGAACGCCAAGTAAAGCGCTAAGAAGGGGGAAAGAACAATAACAAGGCATCTCTTGGCGATCATTGCGTCTTGAGTGAGCGTAGCAAACGGGCGAGGGAACAGCATCCATCGTTTTAAGCCAGCAGTTCGTTGTCCACTCCAGACAGCGGGGGACCAAAAGTAGTAAAGGAGGAAAGGATGCAAACCACCTATGAGAACGCGATGATCAGTACTTTCTTGGAAGAGCTCTCTTCAGCGGCGCCGACACCGGGGGGAGGTAGTGTTGCTGCTCTTTCAGGAGCCATGGCCGCGTCGCTCGTGTCAATGGTCTGCAATCTGACCATTGGCAAGGAGAAGTTCGCTAAAGACGAACAGGAAGTAAAGGCCGTTCTGCAAGGGGCCCTTAAACTGCGAGAGGAACTGACGAGCTTCATCGCCGCGGACGTTGCAGCCTACCAGGCGGTGATCGCTTGCTACCGCATGCCCAAAGGGACGAGCGAAGAAAAATCCGCGCGAAAGGAGCAACTTCAGGCTGCCCTTAAGCGTGCTAACGAGGTCCCCTATCGCACCGCGGAGGCGTGCTTTCGCATCCTTACCTTAAACCGAAGGCTACCGCAGATCGGCAACCCCAACGCCGTAAGCGATATTGCTGTCTCAATTAATCTGGCGGAAGCCGCCCTACAATCGGCACTATACAATGTGGATATCAATTGCAAATACATCGCCGACAAGGAGTATGTAAGCGAGTACCACAGAAAGCGGTGGGAGTTAGCTAAGCGAGCAGAGAAATTAAAAGAAGAGATTGTAAGCGCAGTGCAGGTGATGCTCGTAGACTGAATATAAACCAGCCAGTTACCCGTTGTCCCCTTGTACTCCGACGGCTCTTTCCCCCTTCCAGATTCGATCCAGTATTCCATTCACGAACACACGCGCGTTATCGGTCCCGTACTTTTTGCAGAGCTCCACCGCCTCATCGAGCGCCACTTCAGGAGGAACTTCCGGGAAGTAAAGGAGCTCGAAGATCCCCAAGCGAAGGATGTTGCGGTCGATGAAGGCCAACCGCTCAAACCGCCACCCAACAATGCGCTGTGAGATCAATGCATCGATCTCGTCGCGGCGGGCGATGATCCCAGCGAAAACCCGTTCGATGTAGCTACGCTGATCTCCAGGGTTAATCTCAGCGAGCATCTCTTTAAGCGGGATATCGCGAAACTCTCTCTGGTAAAGAGCACTCAGCACAAACTCGCGCGCTTCCCGCCGGCGCATCAGGACCGGAACAGGCGCGTTATCAGCTCCTGCAATCGTCGGATAACGTCCTCACGCGATTCCAGGTAGACTCCGACGAGATAGCCAGCTAGGGCAAAGGCAAGTAGAATGAGCAGGACCCTCCAGCCGACAAGAACGAGAAGGAGGCCAGCGAGAAGTCCCCCCAGAAGCCCGAGGAGCCTAGCGTTCATTAACATTCGCATCGCTCCCTTCACCCTCCTCCGGACGCTCCTCCGCGTGCGGTCGTATGCTGCGCACGAGGACCGAGACCTGCTTCACCTCGACCCCGGTCCGTTCCACCACCCGGCGAGCAAGGGTCTCCTGAATCCTGCGACCAACTTCGGATACCTTCTCCTGTGGTGAAAGGGCGGTCCGTACTGAAATCGCGATCCCTTCTTCCATGTGCTCCAGTCGTACGCGGAAATGGTCGATTCCAACCTCCTGGCGTAGGATCCCGCTGATGAACTCCCTCAGCGCATATGGGGAAAGCTCAATCTTCCCCCACTCTCCCTCCTGAGAGAAACGAGCGGCAACCGATCTCCATCGGTAGACAAGGAAAACAAAATGAAGAGCAACAAGGAGCAGCAATGTACCGACGAGAAGCTGTAGAGCTACTCCGAGCGCCGATCCAAGGAAGTCCACCGCGGACGAGAATAATAGAATCTTAGTCGCGCACAATATGGAGAGGATCCCCAACGAAGCGGTGAGAAGCGAGGCAAGAATGTCTAAAAGGAGAGTAACAAAGGTCATTCTTCCTCCTCTTCTTTTAATTCCTTCTCTGACTCCACGAGTCGCTGCACATCCACGTCGACCCCACTAACTCGGAGGCCGGTCATCCGCTCGATCTCAGTCTTCACACGCGTCTGCACCTGCTTGGCGATCTTATGGATCGGATTCCCGTACAGGATAGCAACCCGTACTGTCACCTTAACGTTGTCCCCTTCGACCTCCGTGTCAACGTACCGTTTCATCCCCTCTCCGCGCCGGAAGACCCCCTCTCCAGCCTTGAGATCAGCGATCCCATCCACATCGGAGATAGCGATTGCAGCAATTGCCGTGACCACGTCCTTGGAGATGCCAACGCTCCCTTTCTCCCCTTCCACCATCATGACCTCCTCACTCCTCGTCGCTGTCGCTGTCGCTCACCAGAGTGTGCGGAGAGACAACCTTTTTCACGTAGACATCGACCCCGGTCACGGTTACACCGGCCAACTCCTCGATATCCTTCTGCACGTTCCCCTGGATACCCTGTGCCACCTCGTGAACCGGATAACCGTATTCAACAGCGATCTTCATCTCCACGCGAACACCGCCCTCAGTCAGTTCCGTCTTGATATTCGGGGAGAGATCCTCGCCCCCAAAGATGCTCTTGAGCCCACCGGAGACTCCAGCGCTGGGGCGAGCGATCCCATCGACTTTCTCCGCAGCAATGCGGGCAATTGCAGCGATAACATCCTCTGATATTGTGATCCGCCCGTCTTCATCGACGATCTCTACCTTTCTCTCCGCCATACTTCCTCCTTATACCCGCTCCACATACTTACCACTTCGTGTATCAACCTTCAGCGTATCACCCTCCCTGAC
>JAGLXM010000303.1 GCA_023132915.1 Candidatus Bipolaricaulota bacterium | reverse complement strand
AGATCGGCCTACGGCTCGGTGGGGCGCTCTTGATCCTCCTCGGCGGGTGGCTCCTGGCAAAGTTAGCGGTCAGGCTGGCCACGCGACTGATGGAGCTCTCGCGGTTTGAAGTCTCCAAGATCCTGAGACAATTCATCGGAAAGTTGATCAAGGTGGCGATCTGGGCGATCGCCGGGATCATGGCTCTAGGACAATTGGGGGTGAACGTCGGCCCGCTGATCGCCGGGCTAGGGGTGACAGGTTTCATCATCGGCTTCGCCATGCAGCAGACCCTGGCCAACTTTGCCGCAGGGTTCATGATCCTCCTCTATCGGCCCTATGGCATCGGCCACTCCGTCGAAGTGAGCGGGATCTCCGGCAAGGTCGAGGAGATGAACCTCTCGATGACCGTGATCCGGACTGGAGACAATGCCAAGCTCGTCGTCCCCAATGGAAAGATCTGGGGGAACGTGATCAGGAATAACTCAGCCCGGGAGACGAGAAGGCTCGATCTGGTGATCGGGATCGGCTACGACGCGGACATTGCTAAGGCAAAGGAGGTCATCTTGGATATCCTGGCGAAGAACGACAAGGTGCTCACTGACCCAGGACCGACCGTCCGGGCCGACGGATTGGGTGACTCTGCAGTGAACCTGATCGTCCGGCCCTGGTGTCGGAGCTCCGACTACGGGGCGCTGAAGGACGAACTGATCCAAGCGATCAAGGAGGGGCTGGAGCGGGCAGGGATCGAGATCCCTTACCCCCAGCTCGATGTGCATATGGTGAGCAAGGGCTGAGGCAGGTTGCGCCTTGATCGTGGCGTGGAAGGACCCGCGGCGGTTCAAATATGGGCTGATCGCCCTGTTCCCCCTGGTGGTCGCGGCGCTCGCCGCGTTCTACATCGAGCGGCAGGTTAGGGAGTTCGGCGCGAGGTTCACCGAACGGGCGGAGTTCTTCGCCCTGGCGTTTGCCGACCGCGCCGCGCTCTATCTCTCCCAGGATAAACAGGATGAGCTTCGGCTCCTTGCCCAGGCGATCGCCAGGAGCTCGGGACAGACGGACTGCAGGTCAGCCTGCATCCGAGTATCTAGTGTGCACATAGAGCTCGCTCCTGCGTCAGTCCCAGTCAGTGGGCACGTGCGCGCAGCAGGCAACG
>JAGLXM010000302.1 GCA_023132915.1 Candidatus Bipolaricaulota bacterium | reverse complement strand
GAAGAGATGACTCCAGCAGATCAAGATCGAAGGCAGGATGACAAAAGGGTTACCATGGAGGTTAACTGAGAGATACACACTTAAAACGGCACGCGCTTTCAGGGATGTCACCGGAATTAAGAAGGAATCTCTGTGTTCAAACCGTTTGTATCAATGGGGGGTGACAGAATCCTCCGGAACCGTTCTTCTCTTTTCAGGCGGTCCATTTCCTCAGAAATCTCCTCGATCCTATTCCTCTTTCCGTCGATCTGAGATTGGATCTGATCTATCCGCTGCTCAGCTCGGTCCGTTTCCTCAACAATATAGCAGTCCTTTTCAAGATGTCGGAGCCGAGCGGATTTCAATCCAAGGTACCACAAGAGCCGTCGCAAGAAGCTCGCGCCTTCTCTTACTGCATCGAGCTCACTTCGTAACTGGTCCCGATCGATTCCCTGAGCCCGATCCACCTTGATGCGCTCTTGATTCTCTTCTGTTTTCAGTTGATCAATCTCCCGCTTAAGGTTCCCTAATCGCTCTTGCCGGTACTCGATCTCTTGCCGTGGGTCTCGATCCCTAAACTCTGGATCCCTGAACAGCTCCTCGACGAAACGGCTCTTTGATTTACGCCCTGCGGTGACCCAGAGCATCTCGATCGCCCGGGTTGCCCCCACATAGATCACACGCCGCTCCTCCTCTTCCACGCGCTTCTGCTCTTCCTTGGATTCATTGGCAAAATTAGGGCCTTTTCGCCACTCAAGATGGAAGAGGACCACCCCGCGCCATTCCTTACCCTTTGCTTTGTGAATCGTCATCACTTGGACAGCATTGTGATCTTCCTCCCAAGGCTCCTTTCCCCCCGTTTCCTCTTGCTCACGCTCACTCTTGCAGTGGTTAAGGAACTCGCGCGGATCGGGTTTCTGTTTGGAGATCTCCTCGAGCTGCTCGAGGATCAGACCCTCATCGGCCCCGTCGTTATCCTCAGATATCCCGGATTCCTGTTCGAAGTAGCGTGTAAGGCCGAATACCGCATCGATTCGTTGAAAGAGCTCGTGAGCGTTAGAAGGGTGATCCGTCAGCGTTTTATTGCGCTCCTCAAGCTCCTTCAGCAGCGAATCGACTCTCTTCCTTTCCTCATCTTTGAGATCCTTCCCCAAGCGGAGAATAGCGATTGGATCAGCTGCGCGACTGACTTGATCTACATATTCATCGCTGAGATACCGATTCGGTGCGTTGAGGATCTCCTTCCAAACACCTTTTGGAGGTGAGGGCCAGTCGAGAATCGCGGTGAAGTATCCCATCAAAGCACGGGCAGATCGCCGGGAGTAGAGAGTCGGCTTTTCTTCACAGGAGAATGGAATTTCTGCTGCCCACAAGGCATCCATAACCGCGCGGTACAACTCCTTATAGCGAACCAGTACCGCAAGATCCTTCCACTGGAATCCTTCTTCTTTTACACTATTGAGAGTTCTTACCAGAAAGTTACGTTCTTGAGCAAGATCCTCGCTGATGAATAGTTCAACTTTCCCTCTCTCTGTACCCTCCTTTGAACGTACATTCTTTACCTCGCGATCCGTATTGTGGTTGATAAGAAAGCCAGCATGGCGCACGACAAGCTGCGAAGAGCGATAATTGGTGGACAAGACAACCTTGCGCGTGTGGGGGTCCTTCAAGAACCTTCTCAAGCGCTCGATGTCCGCCCCACGCCAGCCATAGATCATCTGGTCATCGTCCCCGACGACAAACAGGTTCCCGTGTCCAAGTGCCAGGATCTCGATAAGCATAGATTGTGCTGCATCAAGATCTTGGAACTCGTCGATCAGAAGGGCATCGAGCGAGATTTGCGTACGCCTTCGCAAGATCGGGTCCTCTGCCATCTCCCGAACCGCAAGGTAGACCTGATCTGCAAAGGCCAGGTGATCACTATCCTTCTGCCACTGGAGGAACTCCTCGAAGACAGCAGACCAAACCGGGTCGGTTTTCTTTGGGCACACTCCTTTAATGAGTCCCCTACACACCGGTTCGAGGAATTTACCGGGCGGCGCCAGTTGCCTCTTTGTCTTTTGGATAGCCTCTTTCAGAGATTGCCTGGCTCCCCTTATTCTCCGCAGCTCACCGCAGTGTTTTTCGAGCACTGGGAAGAGCTTGTTAAAGTATTGCTCATCTTCATACGCAGCAAAATGCTTTCCTTTCAGAGCATACTTCTTACCGAGCAGATCGGCTCCGTAGCTGTTGAAGGTGTGAACCTGGTGTTTAACTTGTAAGAAGTTCCTTTTTTTGAGGCGCTCCTGCATCTCTTCTCTTGCCTTCCTGTTGAATGCCATGGCCAACACGCGATGCTCATGAAAGCCCTCATTCACAAGATAAATGCCTCGATTTGTGAGGACCAGTGTCTTCCCGGAGCCGGCCGGGGCAAGGACACAGACCTGCCCTGGGTTGGTGAATACCGCTTTCTTCTGAGAGTCATCAAGGTTGTCGTCCGTCGGGAAAACCTGCGATTGCTCCATCCGCGACTCATCTAAGACCTGCTCAATCTGTTCCACGCAGCGATTTACCCTGCTATTGATCTCTCCCCCAGTAAAACGAAGGACACGATAACCACGGCTTTGCAGATACGAGTCGCGCTTTCTATCGGTTCTCTTTGCCTCATCGCTCGAGTGATAGGCGATGCCGTCACACTCCACAACGACCTGTGCGCCATTCTTTTCCACAAGGAAGTCAACGTGATATCGGCCAGTGAGAGCCTGCGCTCTGAAACACAGTCCCTTCACATCTAGAGCGTCTGCCATCCGCTGTTCAATATAGGTCATCTCGGGTTGAGCAGAGACGTGATCAAGAATGTCGGGGGCAGGGAGGATCAACCTGTCCTGGTTGAGGATAAGAGACAATGAATCGAGCCGCATCCCTTTCCAATCGATCTTGCCGTCTCCCAGCCATAGGTCCCCCCTCTGCCATTCTTCTGAACGGTCAGGGCTCAATAAGAAAACA
>JAGLXM010000301.1 GCA_023132915.1 Candidatus Bipolaricaulota bacterium | reverse complement strand
ATTTCTTCTTGAAAATACGTGGAGCCTTTCTATGAACTACCTTGCCTGGAGTGCGAGGAACCGCATTTGTTTACGCACGCCCGTTCTTTGTTTGATCGACACTTTCATCGGCCGCACCCCATGCAACGAGTTATGGTGATCCATAACTCGACCATAACTATTTTCTTTGCGTTCTCTAAAGGGTTTTTCTGCATCCATATCCGCTGGCATATCACCCTCCCAGCGATCCAGCAAAGCTTGACCGGCAGGATTGCAGTTCTGGATACCTAACCATGAAATCGCTGTTTGATGTACTCCTGCACTTGGCTCACCAACAGCTCTGAAGTCGATGCACCAGCGCGGATGTAGAAACGCTCGGTATTGCCATCCTTGACGTAAACCGGCGATCTGGCTGCCCAGCACTCCACAGCGAGGACGCGGTGTCCCCGGTAATCCTCGAATCGAGGATGCACATACATGCCGAACTGTGCACCTAGCCGGCTTCTAATGAGGTTATCAAGGTGTAGGACCATCTTGTCCTCGTTAGGAAAGCCATCAGCTTCTATGCCGACCGGCTCTCCATTGTCGGCGACTCCGATCACGAGTGTTCCTCCACGACTGTTCAGGAACCCGGCGATCGTCTTGAGGAAGCTTAGCTCGATCTTAGGATCGGCCTGTCTCGTGTGCAGGTTGATCCGCATCGTGGACTTGAACTCGCGTGTCTTACCCTCCCCTTGGGTTACGATCTCGTCAATCGGAACGGGAAGGTCATCAACGTGGCTCGGATGCCCGTCCTCACTCAATTTCTCATAAGCCTCATGGACGATCTGCGCCATCAGCTCGCGTCGGTGCTCAAGGAACACCTTGTACTCCATGTGCTCCCATCCCTCTGGTAACGCATGCCAGTAGTACATTCGGATAAGTGTATCTTTGGCGAGAAGATCGAAGTATTTCGGTACGTACTCGAAGGGGGCCTTGTCGGCAATCCAGTCGTTGTCACCCCACTCGACTAGCGCGTAGTTCGCGATTTGGTTCGTATCGCGGATCTCGTTGATACCTTGGCTCTTGAGATAGTTCTTCGGGAAGAGGTGGTGCCGTTCAATCGCCGAGCGCGGTGCTTGGATGGTTGCATCCAACAGATCGGCCACCTTCTGTTCCGAGAAGAGCACGTTCGCCTCAAGGAGCACGAGGGATGCGAAATAGGCGAACATGGAAGGACTCAATGCCGCTGCCGTCGCCAGCTCGCTGGGTAGCGTAATCGCCCAGAAGTCACTGGTCAACGCCTCATCACACGCACGGCCGAGCACCCTGAGGAAGCCCTCTGCATCATTCACAGCGCGGAGTTATGCGAGATCGAATTCCATCGACGATTCAGGAGAACCGGTATAGCGTCCAGTTAAGCTCACCATGAAGAACCACCGGGCGATCAGACGGCGGAGGTCGTGCTCATCAACCTTGTACTCCGTTCTGCCGATCAGGTACATCACGTAGGTGAAGAGAATGTTGTTCTCTGAGGTGATCATCTTGCCGTTGCGGTAGCCCGCTTGACGGATGGCCTTCCAAAAGTCGTGCCAGTGCTGCAAGTCGAGCACTCTTCCGTGGGCGTTCTTCAGCACATCAAATTGCTCTTCGCGGCGTTCATCACTGAATTCCTCCGTCTCCAGGTCTTTCCCGCGAAGGATAGAGTAGACGTACTTCAGCCGTGCACGCTTGAAACCCAACCCCACGTTCGCTCGCAGAAGCTGGTCCGGCTTGGGCTTGATGTAGTGGTTGAACGGACTAGAAACGCCTTCTGAGGGCTTTCTCGCTAACCGGCAGAACTCCTCAAGCTCGGTCCGTCCCTCATCCCAGAAGACAGACATCAAAGTAAGGATGAAGTCGGCCTGATTGAGCGTGATCCCCTTGCTGTTGATGCGGACGAAAACCTCTGCCACTTGCTCTTCGTCGATATCCGTCGAGAGAACAAGCGCCGTGAACGGGAAGCTGATCAGGTTGCTGAGCCGTCCGATGGCTTTCTTGATCCGCTTCTCCTCTTCGATACTGACCTCCCGAGTAGCACGTAACTGCTCAAGGTAACTGTCCGTCACGTCGAACAGATCGGTCTCGCCTGCCCACAGATCGGAGATGTTTGCGATGAACGACTTGTCGCGCCGGATGGCAGCATCGGCGACCTCGAACCGCTCTTGGAGGGGGTTGAAAGCGATCTCGATGTATTCTTTCTTGTAATTGCGCATGCCTGGTTTACGATTGAGAACGGCATGCAGTGACGTGAGCCGCTGTTGGCCATCGACGACAAGTAGCTGAGGGATCACCTGCTTCGCATCGTCTCCAATGACCCTGTGCCCACCCCCAAGTCCGTTCTGCCAGAACAGGAGGTAACCAACCGGATACCCGCGGTACATTGAGTCGAACAGATCGCGAACCTTGATGTTCTTCCAGATGAACTCACGTTGAATATCGGGCAGACCGATCTGCCCCATCCTCACGTCGCTCATCAAACCATTCAAGTCGTAGTTCACCTGCGTAAACAGCATTTTGGACATCAGATACACCCTCCTCTGGCCACTAGAAAGCTATTCGGATCATCCCCAACCTACCCAGCACCTGAAAGTCAACTAGATCTTGCAGTCAACAGCTTCTCCAAATCTCTCACGCCACAGTATATGATCTTCCTCAGGTACAGCAATCCATAGCAGTTTCCTGGCACGCGTTACTGCAACATAGACTATTCTCAACTCTTCGTTCTCCTCGAGCGAGCTATTCAGCACGTTCTTGTATGCGTAGCTACCGCCTCTCTTGCCAACTACAAGGAGCACAGCATCAAGGGTCTGTCCCTTGAATGCATGAACGGTATCGCATACAAGCCCCTCCGTCGTGAGTGCAGAACCTGAGCCGCCAAGTAGCTCGGTGATACTCAGAGTTCTGTAGTACTCTTTATGCTTTCCTGTTGTCTTGATCTGAACGAGCTGGTCAGCTAACCCCACGGTCTGAAGTCTCGCGCGAGTTTCATCAACCCATCGGCCCAGAGGCATGCTGCGAGTGTCCGGGAGAAGTCGAAGTACCGCAAAAACGTGTGCTCTCCATGCGGAGAAGCCAAAGCTCCTGTGTAGCTCGTGAATGTCATCCGGAGTGACTCGCTTCTTGCCTATTCGAAGCTTCGCAAGAGCTTTCTCCACAACCCTGAAACCATGCAGCCATTCGCCACCATCTCTTGCGTGTGCCGCAAAGGCGAGGTCACGTGTGAGAAGGTCTTCTTTTATCCAAGGCGATGGTTTCGCAAAATCCCTTGTTTGCCCCACTCCAGTAACCTTGGGAATGCGACTCCTCGATCGGCAAAGGATTGCGCTCTTAGCTAGATCGCAGTCAGTCTTTTCACACTCCTGTCTAAACGTGCATACCAGCAATTCGAAATCATCAGAAACGTACGGGACAATCCTGGGCTCCAGCCCAGGATCCGGTAGCTCTTCGTCGGCGTGTTCCATCTCGAACACTGATAACTTCGACGCAAAAGCACATATGCTCCTAGTGCTTCGCCAGTTTTTGTCAAGTTCCACCGAATTCTCCTTCCATTCATTGTACTTCGCAGTGAAGTTGGATGGTTCGGCTGTCCGCCACTCAAAGATTGCCTGATCTGGATCCCCGACGAGCATAATTTCCTTAAGGCCAGCTTTAGCAAGTAGATCCATGATCTTCATCTGTATCGCTGAGGAATCTTGGGCCTCATCTACGATAACGAAAGGGAACCTTGTTATCAGCGCTTTGACAAGAAAGTCGAACTCCGTCAAGAGTTTCATGGAATAGAAGTTCGCATCAGACTGTGTCGCATGTCCACTCTTATTGAAACTTTGTTTCGTGACGTAACACCGCTCATGGTTGAGTTTGCAATTCTTGAAATGCGAGCGCTTGTTGAAAGATGTGAGTTTCCCGTCAATATCATACGAAATCGCGTTTAGCTTGCACTGCCCTTTGTTACATTCCCGCGATCTCCAGGGCAACCAAGTTTCAGTAGGCTCGATGTTGTTATACGGAGGGCCCGACAGAACCGGGCGCCCTTCGCAGCTCATCACCGTGTGACCAAAAGGAAGAAAGACGTAGGTATTTAAGAAGCTGTCGATGGTGCCGAGGAAGTGTGGGTAATGAATTGCGGGTACATCGAACTCCTGGACCAGGTATTGCTCGATCTCCTTCCAGGCAACGTTTGTGAACGACAGAACAGCAATGCCCGCGTGCGCTTTGTCCCACTTCTTGACTAGACGAGCGAGTCTGGCTGCAACAGTGTATGTCTTGCCGCTGCCTGGGCATGCTCGCACAACGAAGTGTCCCGACTTCTCCTCAACGATGGCCTTCTGTTGCTCTGTGGAATCCCTACTCATGCCCTTGGACTACCCACATGATGGCTTGTTTGATGTATTCAGGTACGACAAGAGCGGCTACTTTCTCTTTGCTCTCAAGAATGAAGGCTAGTTCCTGCGCAAGGAGCGCTTTCTGCTTCTTTACCTTCTTCACAAAGGCCTCAGCTCTCTCATCGACTGTGTTGCCTTCCACTTCTTTCGCTTTGGGATGGATT
>JAGLXM010000300.1 GCA_023132915.1 Candidatus Bipolaricaulota bacterium | reverse complement strand
GATCCCAGTGCCCCTTTTAAACGTTCAAGCAGGTGTGGGGACGGCTTGGCAAAGCAGATCTCCTTAAGGGAGCTCCCACGGCCGATCCATACGCGAAAGATCCGATCAAGCGAGAAGTAGGAGACGACACGATCGACCACGATCTGCGGTGAGTTGCTGGCGATCCCTAGCGGGTAGTCCGCTCTTAGCTCTTCCAGGGCTGCTACGTCAGGAAAGAGGTCGATTTGTCCTGCCTCAAGTGCGGCGAGCTTGTCGTTAACGTAGTGCTCTTCACGACAAGCCCACAGCATGTGAGGGTCAGGAATGCCGAACTTCTCACAAAAAGCATCGGCGTTCTCGCGCAGGTTACTTATGTGGAGAGCGCGAGCATTCTCTTCGGTTTCGGGGATGCCAAACTCGTGCAGGGTCTTCATAAACGCCTCGACGATCCAGCTTCCCGCGGCGAAGTTGTCGGAGTCGAGGATGACCCCGTCCATATCGAAGCCGACAAATGCTCTCATTGTTCTACTACCGAACGCTCAATGGTCAGGCCGCGCTCTCGCAAGTCGTATAAGAACTCCTCTGTGGGAACGCAGGACTCCTGAGGAAGGGCTCCACGCGCTGCAATACGGCCAGTCGCTAACATAAAGGCGATCTGGGCGATGGGAAAGCCGGTCGTACGCATCATCGCCGAAAGGCCGGTCTTCTCATCGTAGTTGTCAATCATCTGGTAGCGTACTTCCTGTATGCGGCCCTCACGCCTTCCGCGTGCGGTTACGCGCAGCAGGACAACATCCGGCTCGTCAAAAGTGAGGTGTTCAGTTAGAAGTTGTACTGCCAGCTCTCGTGGGACGACTTTGGTCCCGTCAATCAAACGCGGCTCCTCGTCGAAGAAACCAAGTTCAACCATTGCCTTTACCTTCTCCAGGTGGCCCTGGTAGCGGATCGTCTTGTAATCAAGTTCTCTCACGCAACCGAGGAGGGTCTGTGGAAGGGTGGAGCTTCCTCCCGAGGTATAGAACGCCTCCAGATTCTCGTACGGTGGAGGAAAAGAGATCTCTTCTAGCCCGTCAAGCGAGGGGATCTCAGCGATCCTCCCATCTTTAATGACCGTCGCCTTCTCCAGGTACTCGTTTAGAAGGCCGTGGGGAGAGAAGACGATCTGATAGTCAAGCGGCGGGTGTGGGCGCTGCGGGAGCCCACCGACACGGATGTGCACTGAGTCGATCTCCTTGATTCCTTCGATCGCGGCTGCGGCAAGTATGTTGACCAGTCCTGGGGCAAGGCCGCAATCGGGGATCAGGGTCACGTCGGCCTTCTTCGCCTTCTCACTTAAGGCGAGTTCAGCGGCCACGATTCGGGTGTTCCCGCCCAGATCGCAGAAGTGCACCCCGCTCTCCACTGCCGCTTCGGCAAGGGAGAGGTTGAAGAAATAGGGCACCGCGCTGATCGCTACGTCGCACCCTTCCATTGTCTCGCGCACTGCGCGGCGTGCGCTCACATCGAGGCGGCGCGGTACAACGCGACGGTCGCGAAGCCAGTCGGTGATCTTTTTGGCGCGTTTGGGGTCCCGGTCAGCAAGGATAATCTCCTTTAGCTCCTTTCGTCTTGAGAGATCGTAGGCGATAGCCCTTCCCATCATCCCCGCACCGATCAGAAGTGCCCTCATAGCTTCGCTCCTTATTGAATCCTTAGAAAGTGACTACAGATGTAATTTTACCGCCTCTGAGGTTGGGATTAAACCTTACCGAAGACTGCACAGGGTCCACTTGGTGACCGAGATGGTGAAATCCAGTAGTATCCAAGAAGGAGCAGGTCTCAGATCAGTTATGGGAAGAGGAGGAGCAATGGCCGATCAGGTTACATCTCGGATTGGGCAAACAAAGTTGGTCATTTTAATAGGCGATGTCACAAAGCAGAAGACCGATGCGATCGTGAACGCGGCGAACTCCTCCTTGCGTGGCGGTGGCGGCGTAGACGGGGCGATCCATCGCGTTGGTGGGCCGAGTATCAAGGAGGAGTGTCAAGAGTACGTGAGCGAGCACGGAGCGCTTCCC
Organism: Candidatus Bipolaricaulota bacterium; assembly: GCA_023132915.1. GTDB lineage: Bacteria > Bipolaricaulota > Bipolaricaulia > UBA7950 > UBA9294 > UBA9294. Next base: position 12,265 of record JAGLXM010000300.1, on the reverse strand, counting down.
CCCGGCAAAGCGATGTGGACGCACGGTGGAAACCTTCCCGCTCGCTACGTGATCCACACCGTTGGCCCGATCTACAAGAGCGAAGAAGGGTCGGCTCCCGTCCTTCGAAGTGCCTATGAGGAGAGTCTTAAACTCGCCGAGGAATTAAACCTCAAGAGTCTCTCCTTCCCCTCGATCAGCACCGGAGCCTACGGTTATCCCCTAGAGGCAGCGGCACCGGTAGCTCTGCGTGCGATCATCGACTATCTCCGCGAGGGGTCAAGATTAGAGCTCGTTCAACTCGTCTGTTTCGCTAAAGATACGTTTGACGCGTACAAGGAAGCATCGGAGAAGCTTGTCGAATGAGGACAAAGGCGTGGGACTGGGATCGGCTTTCAGAAGGAGATCGAGCATATTGGGACGCACCCGCTGGTGCGGTCGTCAAGTTCGCCTATCGATTGAAGCGGGAAGCCAAGAGGAAGGTCTACGACCTTGGTTGCGGACTCGGCAGGCACCTCCTCTTCCTCGCGCAGATGGGGTTTGACGTCTGCGGAAGCGACCTCTCGGAAAGGGCCGTGGAGGAAGCAAGAAAACGACTCTTTACTCTCTCGCTCCGAGGACACGTGAAGCTAGGAGACATGGTGAAAATTCAGGAGCCCGACGATACCTACGATGCCGTAATTGCCTACAACGTGGTCTACCACGCATACCCTGAGGGAATGCGAACGACGGTAAAGGAGATCCATCGCATCCTTAAAGGGGGTGGCCTTCTCCTTGTCACCTTTCAGGCTAAGAGCGCCCCGTCCTTCCAGCGAGGGAAGTGCGCCGGTCCGTCGACAACAGTCAAGCGCGGCGGTCCGGAGGATGGGATCTTCCATACCTACTTGAGCCGGGAGGAGGTCCTTCTCCTCCTTTCAAACTTCTCGATCGATGAGCTTTACTATGTGGAGCACGAATACGCGGGCCTGACACAAAAAGGGTGCCACTTCCTGGTGATTGCCGAGAAGACTCGGTCTTGAGGAGGACTGGTTGCGTTTAGGGAGAGGTTACCGCAGAATGGGGCGCTTGCGGAATCGCGAGAAGCGTAATAGATCATCGCGACAGAGCCGGGTGGAGAGCATCCTCTTGCCCCGGCTTTTTGAGGAAGGGGAAAGATGACGCAGGAAAGCGGAAAGGCGAATCTGGCGCACTTCGAGAAGGCATATCCGGAGAAGTTTGCTCCTTCAAAGACCGCTTTCTCCAAGATTCACCGCGGTGATCGGATCTTTATCGGTACTGGTTGCGGAAAGCCCCAGTACCTTGTGGATGAGATGGTGCGCTATGTTGAGGCTCATCCTAAGGCGTTCTTCGATGCCAAGGTGCTGCACGTGTGGACACTCGGAGTCTCCCCGTACCTGCGTGAGGAAGTCAAACGTAACTTCCGGCTCGACACCTTCTTCATCAGCGGCACAACGCGCGATGCGGTCAACCAGGGGACGGCCGACTACACCGCGATCTTCCTCTCCCAGGTTCCAGATCTGTTATACCGAGGGATCATCCCTATTGATGTCGCCCTGGTTCAGACCTCCCCGCCGGATCGCTACGGATACATGAGCCTGGGGATCAGCGTGGATATCGTCCGGGCTGCGGTTGATAGCGCCAAGCTCGTCATCTGTCAGGTGAACCAGCAGATGCCGCGGACACACGGAGACAGCTTTATCCGCATCACCGACGCAGATTACATCCTCCCCCACGATGAACCGCTTCTCGAGTACGAGATGGAGATCCCCGATGAGATCGCCCACCACATCGGCAAGTACGTCTCCTATCTTGTAGAGGACGGGGCGACGATCCAGGTGGGGTATGGACGGATCCCGAATGCGATCCTCGAAAACCTGGAGGAAAAAAGCCACCTCGGCGTTCATACCGAGCTTTTGAGTGACGGGATCGTTGAGTTGATGAAACAAGGGGTCATTGACAACACGGAGAAGGCGATCGATCGCAACAAGACGGTGGCATCGTTCTGCATGGGGAAGCGCTCCACCTATGAATACCTCTCCGATAACCCGGCGATCGCGTTTCGCCCGGTTGAGTACACAAATGATCCGATGATAATTGCACAGAGCCAGAAGATGACCGCGATCAACACCGCGCTTCAAATCGACCTGACCGGCCAAGCGTCGGCAGAATCGCTCGGAAAGGTGTTCTACAGCGGGATCGGTGGGCAGGCCGACTTCATGCGGGGAGCGGTTCTCGCCCCAGCGGGCAAATCGATTCTCGTTATACAGTCGACAGCGAAAAATGGGGAGGTTTCGCGCATTGTCCCTCAACTGAGCAAGGGGGCAGGGGTGACCCTTACCCGTGGTGATGTCCATTACGTGGTGACTGAGCACGGGATCGCTTATCTCCACGGAAAGAACACGCGGGAGCGAGCAATGGAACTCATCAGCATCGCTCACCCTAAGTTCAAGGCATGGCTCTTGCGGGAGGCAAAGGCGCTCAACCTGATCTACAAGGATCAGGCTTACATCCCTGGTGAGCGCGGTCACTACCCAGAAGAACTGGAGACCTACAAAACGACCAAAGAGGGAATGGAGGTCCTCTTACGACCGGTGCGGATCAGCGACGAACCCTTGCTCAAAGACTTCTTCTATTCGTTATCCGATCAGTCGATCTATCGGCGTTTCATCTCCGTACGCATGGACATGCCTCACGAGCGGTTGCAGGATTTCGTGGTGATCGACTACACGCGGGAGATGGTCATCCTTGCGATGGTCGAGAAGGGGGAGAGACAGATCGTTGTCGGTGTAGGGCAGTACGGGATCGATGAACAGTCGCATACGGCGGAGGTTGGCCTCGTGGTCCGCGATGATTATCAGAACCGGGGTGTGGGAACCCAGCTTCTTGTCTACTTGACCTACTTGGCCAAGAGAAAGGGATTGCTCGGGTTTACCGCCGATGTGCTGGTCGATAATCAACCGATGCTCCACCTGTTCGAGGAGGCCGGGTTCGAGGTTGAGAAGCACAGAGAAGCCGGTGTCTATGAGCTCAGAATGCTGTTTAGGTGATGTTATGGAGAAAAAGACTAATATCGAGTATCTGTTCAAGCCCCGTTCGGTCGCCGTGATCGGTGCCTCGCAGAATAAAGCTAAGATCGGTTATCGAATCGTAGAGAACATCGTCTCCCACGGGTATCAGGGGGCTATTTACCCCGTGAACCCAAAAGGAGGCAATGTGTTGGGGAACAAGATCTATCCCGAACTTTCCCAGATCCCTGGCGAGGTCGATCTTGCGGTGATCGCCATTCCGGCAAGGTTCGTCTTCGATGCGGTGAAAGACTGCGCAGAGAAGGGTGTTAAGCACCTGGTGATCATCACCTCCGGGTTCTCCGAGGTTGGGAATACCAAGGAAGAAAACAAGATCGTTCAATTCGCGAGGGAGCACGGGATGAGAGTTCTCGGGCCGAACATCTTTGGAATCTACTCATCGGCCGTCTCCCTCGATGCCACCTTCGGGCCTGGAGGAATCCTCCCTGGACATGTAGCGATTGTCACTCAGAGTGGCGCGTTGGGTATCGCCATGATTGGGAAGACCACCGCCGAATTGCTCGGCCTCTCGGCGCTCGTGTCAGTGGGAAATAAATCTGACATTGACGAATCCGACCTTCTGGAGTACCTAGCTAAAGATGACGCTACAAAGGTCATCCTCCTTTACATCGAGGGAGTAAAGCAGGGAGATCGCCTCGTAGAAATGCTGAAACAGGTGACGCGCAAGAAACACGTGATTGTGGTTAAGGCCGGCCGGTCGAAGCGCGGGGCAATGGCCGCTGCATCGCACACCGGGTCGCTCGCCGGGACGGACGAGATCTTCGACAGCGTGATGCGCCAGTGCGGCGTCCTGCGCGCGGAGAGCGTACAGGAGGCGTTCGACTGGGCGCGCTTCCTCGCCGATTCCCCTCTCCCTAAAGGCAGAGAGGCGGTCATCATCACCAATGGTGGAGGGATTGGAGTGATGACGACCGACGCCTGCGAGAAGTACGGGGTCGACCTCTACGACGATCAGAAGACGCTGAAAGAGACGTTCTCGAAAGTGATGCCGGACTTCGGCTCGTCGAAGAACCCGGTCGATCTGACTGGGCAGGCCACGGTGCAGGACTACGAGCGTGCCATGGAGGCGGCACTCGCAAATGATGAGATGCACGCTGTACTCTCCCTCTACTGTGAGACCGCTCTCTTCGATGCTGAGGAGTTGGCACCGGTTCTGAAGAAGGAGTACCGGCGCTATCGGGGGAAGAAGCCGATCGTCCTCTCCCTCTTCGGCGGGGCGACGGTCGAGTCAATCACCCGCGAACTGCGAAACGAAGGGATCCCGGTTTTCTCCGATGTCTATGACGCCGTCTCCTGTCTGGGGGCGCTCTACCGGTCCTGGCGCAACCTGAACGCGCCGGTGGAGAGTGCAGAGAAGGTCGAGATCGACACAGGTGCGGTGGAGACGATCCTCGACCGGGCACGGGCTGAAAAGCGACGGTCCCTCCTTGCCAATGAGGCACGAGGGATGGCAGAGATCTTGGGACTTGACACACCACAGGCGCTCCTCGCGACAAACCTAGATGAAGCAGTCCAAGCGGCCAAACAGATCGGTTATCCCGTGGTGATGAAGATCGTCTCAAAGGATATTATCCATAAGAGCGACGCTGGCGGGGTCGCCCTCGACCTTGTGAACAAGGAAGAGGTGGTCGACGCCTACCAGGCGATCATGCGCAGCTGTCGCTCCTATAAAAAGGACGCGGTGATTCAAGGGGTCGAGGTCGTGGAGATGGTGCGCCCCGGAGTAGAGACGATCATCGGTGCACGTCAGGATGGATCGTTCGGCCCGATCGTGATGTTCGGCCTTGGGGGGATCTACGTGGAGGTGATGAAGGACGTTTCTTTCCGCGCTGCTCCTATCAGCCATAAGGAGGCAAACGACATGATCGCCGGCATCCGTTCTTACCCGCTCCTTCTCGGGGTGCGTGGGGAGAAGAGAAAGGATATCGACGCGATTGCCAAGGTTGCGATCAAGTTAGGTAATCTGGTCGAGAGATGCCGGGACATCACTGATATTGAGATCAATCCGCTCATCGTCTATGATCATGGAAAGGGGGTCAAGGCAGTGGACATAAGGGTTCTGTTTCGTAATCTTAAGGGAGGTGAGCAAAGGTGAACTCGTTAATTATCGCATCAACGCGAGAAAACGCGGGGAAGACGAGTGTGCTAATCGGTCTGGCCAAAGCGCTCGGTAAGAAATTTGGATACATCAAACCACTCGGCGATCGCTTCCTCTACCGAAAGAAACGTCTGTGGGACTACGACGCGGCTCTATTAGTAAACCTGTTCCAACTTACAGAAGAGCCCGAGAATATTAGCATCGGATTCGATCATTCCAAGCTCCGCTATATGTACAACCAGGAATCGATCACTCGCGAGACGGCACGAATCATGGAGGAAGTAGGAAAGGACAAGGACGCGTTGTTCATTGAGTGCGGGAAGAACCTCTCCTACGGGGCCTCGGTATACCTCGATCCTTTGACCCTCTCCCAGGCCACCGGGAGTAAGGTCCTCATCATTGCTGGTGGTAGTGAGGACGAGATTGCTGATGATCTGGCTTTTATCCAGCGTTTCGTTGGGGCGGACGAGGCGCATGTGGGCGGAGTTATCATTAACAGGATCAAGCAAATGGACGACTTCAAGACCGTTCACCAGGAGGAGATCGAGCAACTAGGGATCAATCTACTTGGGGTTATTCCTTATGAGAAGGAACTCACCACCCTATCAGTGAATTACGTGGCAGAGAAACTTTTCGCACGGGTGATCGCCGGTGAGAACGCCTTAGGTGGCACAATCCGCAACGTATTCGTGGGAGCAATGTCAGCTAATGTGGCCGTTGCCGAGCCTCTGTTCAGCAAACCGGACAAGTTGATCATCACAAGTGGCGACCGAAGCGATATGATCATCGCCGCCCTGGAGGCAGGCGAAACCTCGTGCATCGTCCTCACGAACAACATCGTGCCCCCGGCGAACGTGACCTCCAAGGCGAGCGAGCAGAAGGTTCCCATCCTCCTTGTTCCAGGAGACACCTACGCAACTGCAACGCAGGTAGAAGCCCTGGAGCCTCTCTTGACCAAGGACGACGCTGACAAGATCGAGATTATCACAAAGTTGGTCAAAGGGAATGTCGATCTTAAGGCGATCGAGGCGCTGTAGAGACCGATTCTCTTGTAGGTGTCTGGGGTTAGATCTTGTTTCTTGTATTAGCAAAATCTCGGTTTCATCTTCTTCGGGCTCGTTGACTCAACTTGCTTGGCAGCATAGGTTTGAAGAATTTTAAAAATCCGATGGTAGATTCCAATGCTCACTTTGGCGGGTCGATGGGCATACGCTACGTCAAGGAAGATTGACGTAGAACTTGCAGATCTGCATGATGGATCGGAGGTGGTTTAAGATGATTCCTACTCCGTGGAAGCCGCTAAGGAAGGTTCTAAAGATCCTAAAGTCGTCTCTGTCGCCGAACCAGATCGCGTTCTCCTTTGCACTTGGTCTCTTCGCCGGCCTTCCGCCGATGGGGCTTCACGTGATCATTCCGATCACTTTGGCGCTTCTTGTGCGCTGTAGCTTTCGCGCTTTTCTCCTCTCCATGGGACTGTTTAAGCTGATCTCGCTCGCCGTAGCACCAGGGTCATATGCGATCGGTCGCTTCCTCCTCGACGTGAACCGGGGGCTCGACGGGCTGTGGCGGGTCCTGTTTCACCTCCCTGTGGCTGCGCCGATGGGATATGGCCGCTACCTCCTTTTTGGGAGCATCGTCCTTTCTCTTATCATGGCGATCCCTGTTTTTTTAATCATCCGTATCCTGGTGATCAAATATCGCAGTTCGTTCACAGACTGGGTCTCGGGCTGGAAGATCTCGAAGAAGGTCCGCGACAAGTCGGGAATGGGTCTTCTACGTTGGCTCCTTGCGGGTGGCGAAGCAAAATACGACAAAGGGAAAGCACCCTGGGGGCCGTTTAGGTTTGTGCGCAAGAAGATGTTGATCGCGCTTCCGGTCATCTATGCCATCTGTTACCTCCTCGCGGCGGTGGTTGTCCCCTTTTTCGCGGGGCGGATCGCCACCTCCGCTGCCTCGTTCGTGATCGGAGGAGAGGTAGCGGTGGAGCAAAGCTCGTTTAGCCTGTTCACAGGGAGCCTTGATCTTACCGGCATTTCCGTTCAGGATCCGAAGAAGCCACAGGAGAATATCCTTGAGATCCCTTCGTTAACCCTTGATGCAGGAATGTTGCCGCTTTTGAAAAAGCGAGTTGTGTTCAATGTGGTGGTGATTAAGGAAGCATCCCTTCACGTTGAGCGTGAGTCGGATGGGACCTTAAACGTCGATAATTTCACCTCTGGCTGGAACGCTGAAGGGTATCTCGAGTGGGCGGCACAGTACGCCGACAAGGTCGACTGGCTCGGGCTGTTGCGGCACTTTGTTGACTACCTCTGTCAACCCCGTCCTCATTCACTAAAGAAAGATGTCCTCTCGCGTTATAGTGGCGGGCGTTCCTTCCCTGGGTTTCGTCCCTCGTTTGCGGTGGAGCGCCTGGAGATCGGTCGTGTCCATCTTGCCCTGGAGGATGCACGGGATTCGGGCGAAGGCCTGCCTCCGGTCACCTTGTTTGAGGTGGAACTGTCCAATCTTGCCTTACCGGCCAGGTTAAACCGTGATCCCATCACCCTCAGGCTGAAGGGCCGGATCGGTGACGACCCGGATTCCACCTTTCTCCTTTCGGCATCCTTCGACAATCGCGAGGAGGTTACAGACCATCGCTACTATTTTGAACTGGCTAAGATCGATCTAACTCGATTTTTAAGTCTCTACGAGACGACTCTTCCTGTGGACATCGTCTCAGGAAGAGTGACACTCTCGGCAGGGATTACGATACACGAGGATGATGTATTGGGGGAGATCTCCCTGCTCCTGGAGGGTTTTCGACTGGCTGAAAGGGAGGGACATCCGCTGTTTGGCCTATCACCGGAGCTATCCTCACGGGCGGTGGAAGGGATCAACCGTTATGCCGAGAGCCTCCCCATCGTGATCGGGTTCCTTGTCGATGGCGATACCGCATCACCGCAGTTTCATTGGGAGGGAGCGCTCCTTGAGATCGCTCGCCAGGGTTTGCTCATGGAGGGGCGGCGTGAACTGGATCGCTACATCGACCAACTGGGACTGAGGATCAACACCCTTGACTTAACAGAAGAGATCCCCTTACAACGAGGCTACGCGGAGTTGCAAGAGCAAACAGAGGAACTTGCCACAGAGCTGATTCAAGGAGGAACCGATAAAGTGGCACCGCCCGATCTGACCGATCCGATCAGGGAGTTGCTCGAACAGCTATTCCACCACAAGCAGAAAGACCAGGAGGATAGGTAAGGGATACGATGTTTGAGCTAATTGGTGGCGGACTGGCTGGTGCGGCCCTCGTCTATCATGCGCGGGGACTGGCTTTCACGTCCCTTTTCTTTACCAAAAGAGGTGAGAGGCTAGACCCTTATTGATTGTCAGGATGGACATGTAGGGTGTGCTAAGGTGTCCGTTGTTCCCCAAAAAGGTGAGCAAGGGTATTGTTCTTTCCCAAGCAAGCCAGTTTCAATAAAGGTAATCGATGTTACGTTCGTCGAGCCGGGTGAGTGGAGTGTGCAATCGGGTGGTGAAAGGGGGGAATCAAAGGAGGATTGATCCTAGCAAGTAGAGACTTTCCAGGGTCTTTGCCTCCTTGAAAGCGCGGCGGAAGCGCTACGCCCTCCAGTGTCTTCCGCCGCAGTCCCTTTTTATCCATCGTCAGATCTTCTGTTAGCCTTCTAAAAACGAGAATTCTCCCTATGATACGTTGATGAAGTACTGGAAGGTGGCGTTGATAGCCAAGTGAACTTTGACACTCCACGCCGGATAATTAGAATGGATGATACCTCTAATAAAGGGAGTGAGGCTATGAACTGGGACCGTGGAGCGCGTGTAGCTATTTTAGTGACGTTGTTGCTCATCATCGGGGTATTGGTTGGTGGGTGTTTCTTGTTCCCCAGTGGAACGAAGGCCGTTATTGAGGTTACCCCTTCGAGTGGGGTTATTCCCCTAACTGTTGACTTTGACGGCGGTAGCTCGACAGGGCCGGGCGGGATAAGCACGTACACGTGGGATTTTGGAACCGAAGATCTCGCTTTTTATGAAGCCAGTGGAACCTACACCTATGAGCACGCTGGTACGTTTACCCTGCGCCTTACGGTTCGTGCGGAAGATGGATCTACGGATACAGAGACAGTCACGATCCAGGTAGATCCTGCAGTTTGGATCACCGATGAAAACCTTGGGCGGGTCTACAAGTTAGACATGCAAGGAAACGAAATCGTCTCGTTCGGCCTTCCAGTTACCGAACCGCGAGGGATTACCGTGGCTGAGGCCGATGGCCGCTCCTGGCTCTTCGTAGCATGCTTCAACGGAGGAAACCAGTGCATCTTGCGCATCGATCCAGTAAGTGGGAGTATCAGTCAGGAGTATGATCCCCCTGCCCAGCAGCCGCGGAACCTGACCTTTGGTGCGGTTGAGCCGAAGCGGATCTGGCATGTCGATGGGCAAAGTCGAAAGCTCTACGCTCTGAATCGAACCAACTGCCAGTCCTATGCAGCATACGGTACAAACTACTTCAGCACCTCTCCTCAGGTGAGCAACGTTCAATTCTTGTGGGAACCGCTTGGCCTGGATTGGGTGCCCGCACCTAATCCGGAACTGGCGGGGTACCTGTGGTACCTCGAGGGCGGACCATACCCGACGCTCTATAAGATCAAAATCATTCCCCGTTACGATATCATGTCGGGGACTGAGTTGCAGATCGTGGGAGAAGGGGTCTATATCCCTGTCTCCTCCGTCTCAGCGATTGATATCTACGACGGGTACCTGTGGGTTATTAATGTCGATTCCCACGAGATCCTCCAGATCGATCTGGATACCGGGATGCCCACAGGAAACAAGATCACGGGATTCCCCGGGGCTCGCCCGGCCGGGCTGGAGATCCAGCAGTAGGTAACTACAAAGCAAGGAGTGGGCCTGCCTTTCATAGACGGCACAATATAGCTCCTTCTCCCATCACTGTTGGGTACACAGGACAGGGTTCTCACCCTCGTTCTCTGGTTGCCGTAGGGGGAACGGAATTTGTCAACGACTCTGAGACACTCGTCGGCTGGATTTTGTGTATTTTCCCGTCGCTCGTTGCCTCCTCCTTGCTAAAGGATGGCTGCCTATTTGGCTTCCATCGCTGAGACTCCCATGATCGTGTCGGTGATCATTGTCCTCTCTTCCCTCCACCCTCTACAGTGATTCTATGGCGGGTAGCTGTCTCAGTCATATTGACACAGAGAGGGGGCATTGTTGGTATAATGGAGCTAGTATTCGAACGATCTTCAAGATCAAGCAAGGGGACTGCTATTGGCTACTATGCATCAACCTGCGCGAATTCACGTAGTTTCTGAGACAGCTTTCATGGTAAAGGGGCAAGGAGTGCACACCGCGTTCGTGGACTGTGTTAAGCTTCTAAAAGAACGTGATGATCTCGAAGTCATTGTCAATGGGGAAGGCTGGGGTGATATTATGCACGCCCACACCTACGGCCCCTATTACTTCTGGAAAGGTCGCCGCTATCGAGGTCGGCGGGTTTTTACTGCACATGTGATACCGGATTCGATTAAGGGTTCGCTTCCGGTGTGCCCATTCCTCAAGCTCTTCGTCCGTTGGTACTTACGCCGAGTCTATTCTTACGCCGACGTGTGTATTGCTATTTCCCCTGCCGTGGGAAGAGCAATCCGTAAGCTTGGGGCCAACACCCGCGTTGTTGAAATTCACAATCCTATCGATGTGGAGAAATTCACGGCTTCACCCAAACTACGGGCGGCCGGTCGTGCACAGCTCGGGTTGCGTGAAGATGCTTTCGTAGTTCTGGGTGTTGGTCAACTGGAAGGGCGCAAAGGTGTCGAGGACTTCCTTGATATTGCTGAGGCTTGCCCGGATCTGACCTTTGTCTGGGTGGGTGGGCGTCCGTTCGGTGTGCTGACCGAAGGGATTGCCAGAATCAATAAGCGAATCAAGGCAAGTGAGGAGCGGGTCAAGTTCGCCGGGCTTTTCGGCCTGGAGGAGATGCCGGCTGTATACAACGCTGCCGATCTCTTCCTCTTCCCAAGCTACCAAGAAAACTGCCCATTGGCTCCCTTGGAAGCTGCGGCTGCAGGCCTACCCGTTATCTACAGAGACATTCCCGAGTACGCTTACCTGTACAAGCATCCCTATATCAAAGCTAAGGACGTGGGGGAGTTCATCGCACTAACCAAACGTATGGCAACAGAGCCAGCCTTTCGTGAGCAGGGGCGCTCGATCTCAAGAGAGCTTCTAACCCAGTTCGACAAAGAGCACATCCGTAAGCAGCTTCTGGCACTCTATCGGGAGATGCTCGCGGGCAAAGAGTAAGCTTGAATCTGACTCTGACCTGTCGTGAATGCAGAGACTGATTGTTGTCCTATGACCTCAGTATCGAGGTCTAATCTCTCTTCGTTGCTGGAGGATGGCTTTCTGTTTCTCTTCCATCACTGAGATTCCCATGATCGTGTTGGCGATCATTGTTGTTCCAATCTCGGATTAAGACTAGAATCCTACAAGAGATGCAAGCGCACAGGGTGGAGACGATCCTTAAGGGAGGGGTGGTCCCGACGGTCCCCACGGCTGACTCGCTTGCCATCGGCGGGGGAAAGGTCCTCGCCATTGGCCAGGCGGAGGAGATGGCGCTACTTGCTTCGGAAATCACGCAGACGATTGACCTTAAGGGGAGAACGGTCCTTCCAGGCTTCATAGACGCTCATACACACTTCCTTCAGGTCGGTCTTGAGGAGATTTCTTCAGTGACCGACCTCTCGAAGCTGAACCGGGCCGATACACTCGCCAAACTCGCCGAGGCGGTGCGGGCACGCGGTGAGGGAGAGTGGGTGATCGGTCGTGGCTGGGATGAGAGCATATGGCAGGATCCAAGTTACCTGAGTCGCGAGGAACTCGACCGAATCGCGCCGAAGAATCCCGTGGTTGCCGTCCGCATAGATGGGCACCTTCTCATCGTTAACAACCTTACCCTGAAACAGATCCCCGCAGACATTAACCAAGAGCGGGTCGACATCAGCCGCGGTATTCTGCGTGAGAAGGAGGCCTTCGCCTTTCTCCGTGCGATCGGACCAGACGCAGAAACGTTGCGTGATGCGCTTTA
>JAGLXM010000030.1 GCA_023132915.1 Candidatus Bipolaricaulota bacterium | reverse complement strand
CATAACATACTAGCTGTGAACATAATGGCCTCTCCCGGTGCGGGCAAGACCAGCCTCATCTTGGAGACGATCAACAGGTTAAAGATGGGCATCAAGATCGGCGTAGTTGAGGGGGATGTGAGTTCAAGTCTGGACGCCGAAATGGTAGCCAAAGAAGGGGTCCCCGTCGTTCAGATTAACACCGGTGGGACGTGTCATCTCGATGCCAACATGCTTTCTAATGCTCTTTGCAACTTACCCCTCCAGGATATCGACCTGCTGCTTGTCGAAAACGTCGGCAACCTGATCTGTCCAGCGGGGTTCGCCCTCGGCACCCACAGGGATGTTTTGGTTTCAAGCGTCCCTGAGGGGGATGATAAGCCGTACAAGTATCCCGCGATGTTCAGCCAATCGGACGTCGTGGTCCTAAACAAGATGGACCTTCTCCCACACCTGGACTTCGACCGGCAGGCCTTCTTCAAAGCGGTCAAAGGGATAAACGGGAGGGCGAAGATCTTTGAGCTCTCTTGCAAGACGGCTCAAGGGATTCAGGAGTGGATTTCATGGCTCTTGGCCCAGCTAAAGCACGCCTTAGAGATCTCGACTTAGTCTCCGAGAGGGAAAATCTCGATGAGAACATCCACAAGCCATTGGACCGTTTGTCTTACATTGGGAGACATGGATTGCCCAAGTTGCGTCTGTGCGGGCTGGATCCCAACAAAATATGGATCAGCTTCAGTCTCTTCGCAGACTACATTGACGAATACACGAGGGGAAAGAGTGTGTGTAGAGATGATCGCGGAGTTTAACTGTTCGGGTTTGAACATACATATCGTTCCGGCCGAGGCTCCAAAGTCAATGGCGTCAATGACGAGTAGATTCTCTGGAGTGCTTTTAACGATAGGCCGAATGTAATTCTCAGGCACAGTACCGACATCCATTACTCCGGCACAAACCTTCCCGTAGAGTTGTTGACACACCAAGGGACCGGCTCCATCATCACCTTTCAAGGTGTTGCCAATCCCGACGATAATCGTCCTATACCCTCGCAGTTCTCTTAGCTTCTCAAGAACTTCGTCAGCGGTGCTCACAGCATTCCTACAACCGAATATTCAGTTCGTATTTACACTTAGGACACAGGATTCGCATGAAATCGCTTGTTTGGACGGCTCTATCCTCATGTGTCTGCGAATCGGTATCTCGCAGTGTCGTGGCTAGCTCTCTGCCCTTGGCAAGCAAGAGCGAAGGATTGCTGTAGGCCAGGGGACCAAGTTTTTCATAGAGCCAAACGAGGTGTTTCTTGGTACCTATCACTGCACCACACTTTTCGCATAGTTGAAGTTCATATTCGTGGGTCTCAATGGTGCTCCCCCTATCCATAGTGGCCAAATCCCACTCGTTTGAGAGTTCTATGCCGTCTTCTGTCGTGCAGTTGTCGCTGCAATTACCGCAAAAGATGCAGGTATCATACCGAAGGGTAAGTCTTCTTACCGGTGGATTGGCATCAAGATCGTCGACTTGAGTGAGTGCTTCGGTCGGACACACATTCACACACGCACCGCAGCCGATACAGGTATCAAGATTGAATTCAGGCTTTCCTCTGTATCTCTCGGGAACTATGCAAGGCTCAGCAGGGAACCGAGTGGTGAATCGCGGTGAGAAAACCGCCGTTACTGCTTCTTTCAGTTCTCTTAGCTTGGGCAGCCGCATGGTCAGGCTCCCTTCGTACTGCTGTCTTCTTGGCTCTGATTGTCGATATCTTCTGCATACATGTCGACTACACTCTCTTCCCACAGCCTGACGCCAAAGGAATATGCGCCCTTGGCAATGGCATGGGCGGCAGTAGGAGAGGTTACCACAATGAACACGATGCAAATCAGCGCCTTGCCACTGATCGAGCCTGAACTGCAAGCGATGGCCACTCCTGCCAGCAGCAGACATGTGCCAAGGGTGACACACTTTGTGGCTGCCTGTAGGCGGTTGTAGACATCAGGGAAGCGAACGAGCCCGATGCAGCCGAACACATCGAATAGTACTCCGATCGTTATCAGCGTATATCCTGTAATTTCAGTCATCGAAACTTCTACCCTCCAGGAACTTGGACAACGCTATCGTACCGATGAAACTCAGAAGCGCCCAGGCAAGGGCGACGTTGAGATAGAAGTCGCTCTTTGTCACCATCCCAAGGATGGCGCAGAATCCTACTACCACTGTGCCAAGAATGTCGATGGCTACGGTCCTGTCCGGAGCAGTAGGGCCGCGCCCTAGTCGATATAGGCACAGGAAGCAACACACGCACAAACCAGTGTAGAACAGCGTTATCATAACGTCCCCTTCTACTCGAACACCTTCTTCAAGAACCACTCAAACCTTTCACCGATGAGCTTTGTCGTCTCCTCGATATCGGTAACCCTCACGTTTATCCAGTGCACGTACAACACACCCTCCTCTCCAACGTCTACGGTAAGCGTGCCTGGCGTAAGGGTAATAGAATTGGCCAATGCCGTGATACCTGAGTCTGAGCTCAGGTTAGTCTTGATCTTCACGATGCCGGGATGTATCGGCATCTTTGGATGCAGAGCGCGATAGACAACGTCCAGATTCGCCTTCACGATGTAGTAGAACAGTACTGGTAGATAGACAAGGAACCAGAATATGCG
>JAGLXM010000003.1 GCA_023132915.1 Candidatus Bipolaricaulota bacterium | reverse complement strand
ACCAGGGGGTAAATACAGTCCACAAGATGATCCCCCCTACAGTTGCGGTGTAATCGGCAACCCCGCCGCGGCGCCAGGCAATCACCTTCCCTAAGTAAATTCCCAAAACATAGTAGAGGACGATCGCCGTCAAGAAGAGGGTCACCGTCCGTGGCCAGCGTTCGGCGATGATGCTCCACACCGTGCGCGGGTAGTGGTTGAAGGAGACCCCTAGGTTCCCAGTGAATAGACTTTTCATAAAAGAAAAATATTGAATATAGACCGGCTTATCTAACCCAAACTGCACTCTCATCTTCTGTATGGCTTCAGGCTTAATTCTCGGGTTTCCGAGGAATTTCATGGTGACATCACCGGGCATGGCATAGAAGATGAACCACACGAGGGTGGCGTAGATGACAAGCACGACCGCCATCTGGATGAACCTCTTAAGACTGTAACGCAGCATACTTTTCCTTCCCAGCCCTGGCCATATATGGCTAATTGTAGATGAAAAGCAGGGGCTGCGTAATGAAGCAGCCCCTGCTGTTTAGGCTCACTTGCTACTTAGTCGATGAGTTCAACGGTCGCCTGACAGCCATTCGCGCCTTGAAGTCCATCCAAGGCGTGATCAAATGGCATGATGACCCTGTCCTGATATGCCTCGATAAGCGGTGTGTCGAACAGGATAATGTAGGGTAGGTCCTCGGCAAGGATCGCCTGGGCCTCAAAGCAGTACTCCCTTGCCTTGGCCAAATCCCACTCTTTGACGAAGTTATTCACCGCTTCATCGTACGCCTCGCTCTTATACCCCGGAGTATTGAATCCAGCGGGGTAGTCATTCGCGGAGTGCCAGAAGGAATACAGGAAGTCCGGGAATGCCGGATTCCCCAGTCCCCAACCGAGGATGTACATGTCGAAGGTCGGGGTGCCGCTGCCAAACACGAAGTCGGCGATCGTATTGAATCCGGTCAAGTTGGCCTTTACCTGGATACCGACATCGTTTAGCCAGCGCTCGATCCAGATCCCGAAGGTCGCCCGGATCGGG
>JAGLXM010000299.1 GCA_023132915.1 Candidatus Bipolaricaulota bacterium | reverse complement strand
TCGGTCCAATAAGAAGGGGATCAGCCGTGTTAAAAGCGTCGTTTTCCCGCTTCCCTGATGCCCGATGAACGAAACGGTAGGGATCACCGAAGATCACCTCCCTATAACCCCAATGCAGTCTTCCAGGTCAAGCCTGCGCAGCGTCTTGTCGGTTGGGCCAAGCTGGTCGTAGCCGCGCTCTTGGTAGTAGATCTCGATGGCGGTGCGCATCGCTTCCGCACGGATCGGATGATCGGCGCTGGCACCACTGGGAAGCGGCTGAGAGAAGCGTATGGGAAGCCCGTCACCATCCATGGTGTAGCCAGCGCGGGCGGCGTGAAGCCGTAGAAGCGCGTAGTTTCGTTCGCCGATTTCAAGCATCTTAATTGGGGAAAGGCTGATCCCGGTAGCTGCCTCAAGGAGCGAGCGAATCTGGGGGAGGTTGTAGTGCTCCCCGGTCTCCCTCACCGTGAACACGCACAGGATGAGGGAGTTTTCGAATGAGCGCAGGTCCTCATAGGTCTTGGTCACCCCTGGCTTATCGGCGAGGGTGAACCGATCGTAGGCGTGATCGACTCCGAGCTCGGGAGTGGGAGAATCGACCTCGAGCATCGTGTCGTGCATCCCTTCCAGGTGTGTCGCTCCCCGCGGTGAGGTAGCGTAGCTGATCCCCAGCCCTTGTTTTCCGCGCGGCTCGTGCATCGGGATCTCCATCCCCTTGATCGTCATGTGAAAGTCGCTTCCTAACTCATCCGCGAATGCCTCCAGACCGCAAGCGATGCGATCGCCAATCCCCTCGCGCTGGGCGATCTGGTCGATGAGTGAAACGATCACCTCCCCATCGCCCCAGGGAATCTCCTCGTCAATCAGTCCCTTCTCCGATGCCTCCATGAGAAAGGCGATAGCCACCCCTGCAGAGATGGTATCGATTCCATAGTCATTGCACAGTTGGTTGGCGAGACAGATCGCATCAAGGTTGTCGTTTAAACAGAGCGAGCCAAAGGCTGCGATCGTCTCGTACTCCGGCCCGCCAAATTCCGGGAGGACCTCTCTTTTTGCAAAGGAAGTCCTCACCACGCGCTTGCAGCGAATCGGACAGCCAGTGCAGCCCTCCCGTCCAACGAGGATCGTGTCGTGAAGCTTATCCCCACCGATCGACTCGGCATGATCGAAGACCCCCTCCTGAAAGTTCCTTGTGGGAAGAATCCCCATCTCGGAGAGCCAGGTAACCCCCCCGGCCGTCCCGTACTTGCCAAAGTGTTTCATTCCATCATCGAGGACGAGCTTTGCGTATTGGGCGCGTTCTTTTTTGAAGCGTTCACGGTCGTAGAGTGGCTTTTCTTCGTTTCCTTGAACGAGGATCGCCTTCAAGCGTTTTGACCCCATCACCGCGCCGAGGCCGGGCCGCCCGGCCGCGCGAGAGCGGTCATGGATGATGCACGCCATTTGCACCAGCTTCTCGCCAGCGATCCCGATCGAGGCAACACAACCACCGGGATGGCGTTCTTTAAGTGCCGTTTCAGTCTTTCCCGTTCCTTTCCCCCAAAGGTCGGTCGCCGGATGGATCTTTGCCACTCCATCAATCAAGGTGAGGTAGACCGGCTCGGCTGCCGTCCCCCGGAGGAGGATTCCATCGTAACCACTTCGTCCGAGTTCGTGGCCAAAGTAACCGCCTGTATAAGAGCCACAAACGCTACCTGTCTTCGGCGATATCCCCATAACTAGGTGCCTCCCGGCCCCGAGGAGTTCCGTCCCCTGGAATGGACCGGTAGCAAAGATGAGGATGCTCTCAGGGGAAAGCGGATCCTCCTTCCCGGATAGCTCTTTGAGGAGAACACGCGCGGCGATCCCCCTCCCACCGAGGTGGAGTTCTTGCCACCTTGATGAAATCTCATACTCCCGGATTGCCCCCACGGATAGGTCGACGTCCAGGTATCTACCGAAGATGCCGTACATACACCCTCCAATTTATCGGTTAGGTTATTGTATGCGAGAAAATAGCCAGGAACCAGTTTGCGCACGCTTTTCCTTTCCCCGATAATCTTTTTTTGAAAACATAACCTTCGCAATTGAGGTGAACCGATGCGAACGCTTTCCCAGGTACTCTCCGAAACGACGAGGGCCTTTCCTCAGCGAAACGCGATCATCGATCAGGGATGCAAGATCAGCTATCAGGAGCTAAACGAGCGTGTCAACCAACTCGCCCGCGGACTGATCGAACTGGGAGTGCAAAAGGGGGAGAAGGTTGGTCTATGGATGCCCAATGGTCCGAAGTGGGTGATTGCCTACTTTGCGATCGCCCGCATCGGCGCAGTCGTCGTGCCCATGAACACCCGCTACAAAAGCCATGAGGTTTACTATATCCTTCAAAACTCTGAAGCGACGACACTGTTCATAGCCGACACCTTTGTGGGGATCGACTACCGCAAAATGATCGGTGAGGTTCGTGAGAACCTACCTGGTCTTAAACATATTATCATAAGCGGGAAAAAGGGGAGCGATATGCACACCTTCGATGAGGTCGTCGCTCTCGGCGTGTTACACCTCGAGGATAAGAAGATCGACAAGCGCGAAGCAATCTGTAATCCGCGTGACAACGTGTTCATCCTCTACACCTCAGGAACTACGGGAAACCCCAAAGGTGCGATGCTCTCACATCACAACATCGCCGAAAACGCCAGGCAGGTGACGCAGGTGCTGCACACAAGCGAGAAGGACACATTTCTTCTTGCCGTTCCCTTCTTTCACTGCTTCGGCTGCGTGATGGGAATCATGGGGGCGATCACCTGGGGGGCGAGCCTTGTCCCGATGAGTGTATTTAAGGCCAAGGAGGCGCTCGAACTGATTGAGGAGGAGGAAGTTTCGATTCTCTACGGCGTCCCCACGATGTTCGTGTTGGAACTCGAGGAATACCGCAAGGGGAAGGACGATGGTTCACAATATGATGTCTCGTCACTTCGTACCGGGATCATGGCAGGGGCCCCCTGCCCGGTCGAGGTAATGCGCGGGACGATGGAGGAGTTCGGGTGCAACGTCTCCATCGCCTATGGCCTCACCGAGGCCTCGCCGGTGATCACGATGACCCGGTTCGATGATTCGCTCGAGCGGCGGGTGGAGACAGTCGGAAAAGCCCTGCCCGGGATCGAGGTTAAGATCACCGATGATGATCGCTGGTCGCTTCCACCTGGGGAGATGGGCGAGCTCACCTGCCGCGGCTACAACGTGATGCTCGGCTACTACAAGATGCCGGGTAAGACCGCCGAGGTCATTGACGAAGAGGGGTGGCTCTATTCGGGCGATTTAGCCACCGTGGACGAGGAAGGCTACGTTAAGATCGTCGGTCGAAAAAAAGACATGCTGATCACCGGCGGGTTCAACGTTTATCCGGCCGAGATCGAGGAATACCTGTTCACCCATCCCAAGGTGCAGAACGTCTCTGTAGTTGGGGTCCCCGACGAGGTCATGGGTGAGGTAGCGATCGCCCACATCATCCCCCGTGAGGGGATGACGATTGACCCGCAGGAGATAGTTGGCTATTGCATGGGGAAGATCGCCAACTTCAAAGTCCCCCGGTATGTAGAGATCATGGACGAGTTTCCCATGACTCAGTCGGGGAAAATCCAGAAGTTTCGCCTGCGCGAGGTCGCAAAGGAAGCGCTCGAGGCAGGTCGGCTTCAAAAGTTAAAGCCAGCAAAGAAGTGACCGCGGAAGCGGTGAGCGCATGGGAGCGCGATGACTAGGTTCAAAGAGCGCCTATCACAGGAGCGTATCCTTATCGCTGATGGCGCGACCGGCACGATGCTTCAAGCCGCTGGACTGCCGCCCGGCGTTTCACCTGAGTGTTGGAATCTGGAGAGACCCGAGGCGATCCGCGCGTTGCATCAGGCGTACGTGGAAGCTGGGGCCGACCTTATCCTTTCAAACACCTTCGGTGGCAGCCGTCTGCGGTTGGAGAAGGCGGGGTTGGGCGGCCGCGTGCGCAAGATCAACCTGGCGGCAGTCAAGCTCGCTCGCGATGTCGCAGGCGAGAAGATACTGGTTTTGGGAGACATCGGCCCTACCGGAAGGATGCTAAAGCCCCTGGGGGACCTCGCCATTGAGGAGGCACGGGCCGCCTTCGCCGAACAGGCCGCCGCACTGGCAGAAGGAAGAGTTGACGCCATCATCATCGAGACAATGAGTGATCTTAAAGAAGCGCTCGCCGCTGTCGAAGGAGCAAAACAAGCCACAAGCCTTCCCATTCTGGTATCGATGAGCTTTGACACGCA
>JAGLXM010000298.1 GCA_023132915.1 Candidatus Bipolaricaulota bacterium | reverse complement strand
TGCCTTGGCAAGGCAGTGCTCTACCTCTGAGCTATTCCCGCGAAGGCTTAATCATTATAGCGGGAAATGCAAGCAACCACAACTGCGAAGGGCGGGACTCGAACCCGCATGCCCGAAGGCACTAGCTCCTAAGGCTAGCGCGTCTGCCAATTCCGCCACCCTCGCGTCTTTTTAAAGGGTAACGAGCGTCCCCGACCCCGTCAACTGCAATGAAAACCGGGGGACGGCTTTTGCCATCCCCCGGTTGGTGGAGTTTAGTAGACGTCTGTCTATGGGCTCGCGATACGATAGAACGCGCCGATCCAGCCTCCTTCCTGCAAAGAGATCGTAGTACACGTGGACTCAGCAAACGCGTTCCACGTTTCGGTCCCCTCGTTATATTTCGCCCAGAACTGGAAGACGAGCGGTTGCTGATCGGAGGTGTAGAGCTGTTGTTGCGTGCAGATCGAGAACGCGGTGCCGGGCGGTGCGCACAACGTGAACTCCGTCCTCTGGCTCTGGGTTCGGTTGACGGTCATGGGCGCCGAGAACTCCACCGGGCCCGCGAGATACTGCGGCGTTCCCGGCTTGTAAGTCGGCGTAGTTGTAGGTGGGGCCTCGGGGGGCAGGTAGAACGCGCTCACCTTGACGCACACCTCTTGCGATGGGGGTGGCTGTGGAGTGGAGCCTGAAGTCGTCTCACAGTGGTAGAACGCGGCGATCCACGCCCCGTCCTCGATCGTCACAGCTGTGCAGTTCGATTCGGAGAACGGTTCCCAAGAATGCTCCGTCTCGTCATACGCTGCCCAGTATGCAAAGACGCGTTGAGATTTGTCTTCGGCATACACGCCCTGCGGTGTGCACACTATAAACCGCGTCCCCTCTTCCCCACAGTATTCAAACTCCGTTGAGTATCGCACGTTGTTGATCGTCATGGTGGTGGAGAACTCCGTGAGTCCACCTGTAAGAAGGGTGAGCAGAGAGATCCGCTGCTGTGGCACACAAAACGAGCTGACCCTGACGCAGGCTTCTTCCGGTTCAGGGGGCGGTGTGACTCCCGGCGTCTCTCTGCCGGAAGCGTTGATCCACACGTCCAAGGTTCCGACCGGGCACTGCTTGGCGTCGATGAACCCGTAGAGGACGTGGTAGGTGCCTGCAGGAAGGGTGCCGGAGAAGGTCTCAGTCCACGTGGTCGTACTAAGAGTCATAGAGCCCGAGGGCAGAGTGTTCGTGATCTCGTAGCTGCTTAAGATATCGAACGGCTCGAAGCTTGCCCGGATATCGGGTGGCAGCGTCGATGATCTCATGCTGAAGACACCCGCCTGTACCTCTCCGAACTTCCAGGCCTGATCCTCCGGCTCTGGACAGCCGGGATACGTCGGCTCGCCAGGTTCAGGACAAGGCGGGCACGGCTCGTACTGCGGGCAAGGAGGACAAGGCTCGTATTCCTCGCACACAGGCTGGAGGCACTCCGGATCGATAAACGCCTTCAACGAAGTCTCAATATCGGGAACCACTCGTACAGAAGCGGACGCTGATGTGGCCGCAGTCGCTGCGGCTTCGGCCGTTGCGTGGGCAAGTGCTAGAGCTGTTGCGGTCGTCTCCGCTGACGCGGATGCTCTCACCTGGGCATCAGCGACGGCCTCGGCCGATGCTTCCGCGGCGGCAAACGCTATTGCGCAGGCTTGAGCTGCGGCATAGGCATCGGCTTGGGCAATCGCCAGAGCCCCTGCTGCGGCGTACGCCTCAGCATGCGCTATTGCCAATGCTCCAGCTGCGGCATACGCGGCCGCGGCCGCATCCGCAAACGCCGCTGTAGCTGCTTCTACCCCTACAGTGACGTGCGCTTCCGCTGCAGCCAGTGCAAGTGCCGCCGCATGCGCGGAGGCTTCCGCCTCGGCCTGCGCTTCGGCAATAGCCAGGACACCTACAGCCACCTGAGCTTCAGCGTTAGCCTGGGCCTGTGCCGCAGCCAGCGCTTCGGCCTGTGCTTGCGCAGATGCTTCAGCGATTGCCTCTGCACCTGCAGACGCCGCGGCTTCGGCTTGAGCTTGCGCGGACGCACACACGTGGGCCGCTGCCTGCGCCTCGGCGACGGCTTCGGCTACCGCTTGCACTCCGGCGGCGGCGGCGGCCTGTGCCGCGGCGAACGCGGACGCGCACGCCTGTGCTGCTGCATGCGCTTGCGCGGCTGCGAGGGCCGCTGCCTGGGCATGGACGAAGACATCGGCAGAGGCTATCGCCACCGCGGCTGCAAAGGCGTGGGCGTAGGCCTCACCAGTTCCGACTAACGATGCGCTGGCCTCGGCAGATGCAGAGGCCTGGGCGCCTGCCTGAACACACGCTGTAGCTGCAGCCTGTGCCTGCGCCGCTGCGGCTGCGCAGGCCGCAGCTTGAGCCTGTACCTCGGCGACAGCTATGGCGACCGCATCGGCCATGGCGCTTGCTTCACTTCGCGCCTCCGCATACGCTGATGCC
>JAGLXM010000297.1 GCA_023132915.1 Candidatus Bipolaricaulota bacterium | reverse complement strand
TCACCACCTCCTCCATGCCGGTTTTCACCGGCGCTTTCACTCAATTCCTCACTCAACCTCTGCGTACTCAGCGAACTCTGCGGTGAAAGCTTCTGATCCGTAAGGGGAAGGAGTTTATACAACAGACTACCTCCTTATGTGGCTCTGAAGCTGAAGTAGTACGGCTCGCTCTTGTTCCCTAAACGATCGATCAGCGTGACCTTCAGGGTCACGGTCTGCTTCATGGTTGCCCAGATACGAAAGCTGAAGGAGCCACTGGTTTTACCGCTGACGTTCGGTTCAAAGCTGAACGGTGTGAAGCGAACCGCGTTCACCACGTCGAATCTCACGGAGGTGATGTCGCCGTTGGGATCAAAGAACGAGACGTATCCTCTGGTCTTCTCCCATCCGCACGGATAGCACTAGGAAACTCGACCCCTGTCATGCGCGGCGCGTTGACCGAGCACCCTATAGCCCCGATCGTGAACGGCACGCTCACCTGGAACCTCCCTGCGATGTAG
This sequence comes from Candidatus Bipolaricaulota bacterium, assembly GCA_023132915.1. Taxonomy (GTDB): domain Bacteria; phylum Bipolaricaulota; class Bipolaricaulia; order UBA7950; family UBA9294; genus UBA9294. Next base: position 571 of record JAGLXM010000297.1, on the reverse strand, counting down.
ATACCCACCCGTCATTGACTAGGCAAGTTTGAAGGGTGCCGATTCGCAACGCCAATGTATCCCCAGTTGTAGCGATCGGCGGTACGATCTGTCGTGAAGTACAAGCTGTCCGAGGGGTCGTAGAACTGCCACTCGATTCGTTGGCCGATTGCTTCTGAAGCGACCTTTATCCAAGAGACCGCCCAGCGATCGCTGGAGGAAAAGGCCGTTACGTTGTCGACCGGGCGATTGCTCATGATGCCATGGGTCATCTGATGGTCCTCGATCAAGTGACTTGCAGCGGCAGTAATCGAGATTTCGAGCCGTTGAACCTCGTACACGCTACACAAGGTTCCTGTTGTGATGCGAACGCGATTGCGTCCTGGGGTGAGCCAACTGGTTACATCCCACCGGTCTGTTGTAAAGCCGGTCGATCCAAGAACGCCTGCGGGTGGGGAGTAGTACTGGGTGAGGGTTGATCCGTTGATCGTGAGGCTCACCGGGGCAAATCCGCTGTTTGCACAGCCGGGCGCGTAGGCCGAGCGGTGCGCGATCGCGAGGCGCACTGTTGAGACGTTCTCCGGAAGATCGA
>JAGLXM010000296.1 GCA_023132915.1 Candidatus Bipolaricaulota bacterium | reverse complement strand
GAGAAACCATCAGTACTCTCGGAGTTAAGTCTCTCGCTCTTTTCGGCTCGTTGGCGCGAGGCGACGCGGGACCTGAAAGCGATGTCGATATTCTCGTCGAATTCCAAGGCCCTTCCACTTTTGATCGTTACATGGACCTCAAGTTCTTCTTGGAAGAGCTTCTGAACCGGCCGGTTGACCTTGTGACTCGCAAAGCACTCAAACCCCGCTTACGACCTTATGTGGAGAAAGAGGCGATCTATGTTCCGTGACCCGGGGCTCTTCCTCAACGACATCCGCGAGAGCTGCGAGAAGGTCCTGCGTTACACCCATGGGATGGACTTCGAAGCGTTCAAGAGCGATGAGAAGACCAAGGACGCGGTGGTTCGCAACCTAGGAATCATCGGCGAAGCAGTAAAGCGACTGCCGGACACGCTTCGTGATCGCCATCCCAAGGTAGAATGGCGAAAGATAACTGGTCTGCGCGACATCATTGTACACGAGTACTTCGGAGTCGATGAGGAAATCCTCTGGGACGTGGTACAGAACAAAGTCCCCGAGCTTCTGAATCAGGTTAAGAGGGTTTTGTCCATAGAAGATGCTCACTGAAAGCTGTAGTGGGTCTCCATCCCAGTGGACTTCCTTGAACAATACAGACACAAACGGGGGCGGCATTTCAGAGCCGAGCAGACCCTTGCGGGCTGCGGACCCTAAGAGCCACACCCCCGTCAAGTAGACGTTCTACTTGACAAAGGCCTGCCCGCCCCGTGAAGTAAGTCCGATCCCGCTACTTCACAGGGCCCGTCACTGTAGAAATTCAATGGTAGGGCCCATTTTGACTGGGCTGACGATCCACTGCCAGATGTGGCAATGAAAGATTAGGCCCCGCAATCCCCTTGTTCATTTCGACCTCCTTAACGTCTCACCACGTGCCGGCGATGATCTGCCAGGCGAGTGCTCCAACGAACACGCACGCCACGCCGCGGGTGGTGAAGCTCCTCGTGCCGGTCCACAGCCGGTAAGCGAAGTAGCCGAGTAGCCCCAAGCACAACAGCCGCAAAACGATCAAAAATGCCTGTGTCATCCCTCCACCTCCTGCCAGATCCGTCCGGCGATGATCAACATAACCACGCTCAAGGCAAGCATAATCCACAGAGGCTCTTGGGCAACAGGAACGCCATTTACCGTAATCTCGAGTTCCTCGGGGGAGAATCGTTCCGCCAGTGCAGTTAGGCCCGCGTACATTCTCCATGTAGGAAGGGAGTAGGAAACACTGAGGATCCCGTCACCTATCCAGCGCAGGAGGAAGGGCGTTCCTGCGACCATCACGATCCCCGGGATCCAGCCTGGTCCCGAAAGCCTAAAGGCGCTTGAAAACACCATCAGAAGAAGCGTCCAGACGAGGAATGGCACCAGCACCGCGCCGATCCCGTAAAACGGACCTGCTAGCAGGAGCTGCAGGACGCTTCCCGCATCGGGATGGATTCCAG
>JAGLXM010000295.1 GCA_023132915.1 Candidatus Bipolaricaulota bacterium | reverse complement strand
ATTTACTACACCCCCCGAGGCGATCCTAGCGCCTTGAGTGAGTGAAACGAACGGGCGAGAGAAAAAGCTTATGCCTCTCGCAGAGCCGCAGGGAACGCGAAGAAAAGCTGAAACACAGTAATGGGTAATCAGTGAAGAGTAATGAGAAAGAGCAAGTGAAGTTGATGTTCTAAGCTGATTGCTGACGGCTGAGAGCTGATAAATCCTTGGCGATCTTAGCGTCTTGGCGAGAGAACGGGGCTTCCCTGCTTGACCGGCAGACAGGTCGCGAAAATGGGGGATTGTCGATTGTCGCACAAGAAACCGGTATTCTTCCTGCTTTCCTGCCTTCCTCAGGGGGAGAAGATCTTGATTCACGAGAGCAGGCCAGTTCCGATGCGAGAGTGGCTGATTACCCACACCTGTCTGCAATACCTGTCTACCGCCAGGTAGAAGCAGGCCAAATAGCGAGGAGCCTGAAAAACACACGCTTGAACATCCCCGCGTTCTTCTCGTAAAGTCTACTAGGTGAATGATACGATGCGAGAGACTCTTGAGAAGAGGCAACCAGTCGATGAGGCTCGATCCTCCGCTACCACGGATATCCTTCGAATCTACTTTCGTGAGATCTCCCGCTTCCCCCTCCTCTCTCAAGCAGAGGAGCAGGACCTTGCCCGTGCAATGTCTAGCGGTGTCGATGGGGCGCGGGAACGATTGATCACGTCCAACCTACGCCTGGTTGTGAAGATCGCACAGGATTACTCCGACGTTGGACTTCCCCTCATCGACCTCATCCAGGAGGGGAACATCGGCCTGATCGAGGCGGTTGACCGGTTCGACGTCGAACGCGGCTACAGGCTGAGTACGTACGCCTCCTGGTGGATCCGCCGGACCATCCTCACTGCTATCACCGATTACTCGCGTATGATCCGCATCCCTGACTACTTGTTCCGTGCCGTGCGTAGGCTCGAGCAGATGCGCAGCCTCTCTCGAAACGGACGTGTCGATGAGGAGGAGATCACCCAGGTTCTCGGTGTATCGGTCGAACGCCTACGCCAGATCGAAACACAGGTGAATGAGATCCTCTCCCTAGATCAAGTTGTCGGGGGTGATGGCGATGAGACGCGGGAGGAGTTAATCGCCGATTCCACAGCACTCTCGCCGGAGAAAGAGACACTCCGCCTTCTGTTCCACGACGAACTGGAGCGCGTATTCGACCGTATTCCTGCTCGGCAAGCGCTCGCCCTACGCCTACACTACGGGATTGAGGATGGCTGCCCGTACAGCCTAGCCGAAGTCGGTCGGACCATGAAGATCTCTCGTGAGCGCGCGCGTCAGCTCGTTAAAGAGGGATTAAATCGCGTCACCGAAAACTGGGGACACGATGCCCTTAGCTACTACCGCGGTTTGCTCAACGAGTGAAAGGTTGATGGATTGAGTGATTTAATGATTTAGCGATTGAGTGATTTGACTTACCGATCATTCAATCTTCCGATCTCTCAATTCTTCTGTGAGCGGGCGCGCAGCTGGCCGCATCCTGCTTGGATCTTTGTTCCTCTTCGTACTCGTACCGTGACGGGAATGCCCATCTTCTCTAGAACATGTGCGAACGCCTCCGTTCGCTCACGGGAGCTGGGGCGAAAGGAGGAATCGGGGATCGGATTAAGGGGGATCAGGTTAACGTGACACAGGAGCCCAGAGAGGAGCACGGCGATCTTGCGTGCCTGCTTGGACGAGTCGTTCATCCCATCAATCAGGGCAACCTCAAAGGTGATCCGTCGATGCGTTCGCTCTATATAAGAGCGGCAAGCATGGATGAGCTTCGCAAGGGGATAGCGATGGTTGGAAGGAACCAGTTTGTTTCGCAGTTCGTCACTGCCTGCGTGCAGGGAGACCGCCAGGTTCACCTGTAGATCCTCTTCCATGAACCGTTTGATCCCTTGAATGATTCCCACTGTTGAGACGGTGAACCCACGCGCCGCAAGTGAGAACCCTTCATGATCGTTTAGGATACGGATCGATTTCATCGTCGCCTCGTAGTTTAAAAACGGTTCGCCCATACCCATGTAGACGACGTTGGTCAAGCGCTCACCCTTCTTTCGCAATAAACGTGCAAAGTGAAGCGTCTGCCCCACGATCTCTCCCACGGACAAATTGCGCACAAACCCACTCTTCCCTGTAGCGCAGAAGGCGCAAGCGATCGGGCAGCCAACCTGAGTGGAGACACAAACAGTCCTTCGCCGCTCGTAGGACATGAGGACCGTCTCAATCGTCTCATCATCAACAAGGCGAAAAAGAACTTTGCGCGTAAGCCCATCCGCGCTTGCTATACGATCGATCGGTTGTAGTGGATCAAAGGGAAGATCTCTCTCAAGCGCCTCACGTAGGGCACGTGGTATGGTGGTGATCTTAGTATAGAAGGGCGACAGATCGCGGTAGACCGAACGCCAGATCTGCTCAGCCCGGAAACGCGGCTCACCGCGCCTAACCAGGTATCCCGCCAGTTCTTGACGATCAAGATCAAGGAGAGTTGGCCTAAGCATCGGCTTTAAGCAAAGCCAAGAACTCCGCCTCGGTGAGGGTCGCTACCCCTAACTTGCGTGCCTTGTCGGCTTTTGCCCCTGGGTTTTCCCCAACGACAACGTAGTCAGTTCGCAAGCTGACCGATGAGGAAACCATACCCCCTAGCCGCTTGATCCGCTCCCCCGCCTCCCCCCGGGGCATAGACACAAGCCTGCCTGTGAGCACAAACCGCTTGCCTTCCAGAGTACGCGCCGAAGCTTTCTTTGGAACCTCAGTGATCTTCACCCCAGCGTCGAGGAGCTCGGAGACCATCTTTTTGTTAGGCTGATTGGCGAAAAAGTCAACGATTGCCGCGGCGGTGCGTGGGCCGATCTCCGGAAGGGCGCACAGTGCCTCTTCTGTCGCCTCCATAAGTTCCTGCAATCCTTCAAATGCCTCGGCAAGGAGCCCGGCCGTGTGCTCTCCCACCTCAGGAATCCCCAGGGCGAAAAGAATCTTGGGCGGTGCGATCGACTTGCTCTTCTCAAGCGCAGAGAGAAGGTTACTCGCCGACTTTTCCCCCATCCGTTCTAACCCGATCAACGTGTCGCGATCAAGATGAAATATATCGCTGACCCGTTTGACGATCCCCTTATCGACCAGTTGATCAACGAGTTTGGTCCCAAACCCATCAACGTCGAACCCGCCCTTGGAGACAAAGTGAAGGATCGATTCCTTAATCCGCGCTGGGCAGGAGAGATTCAAGCAGCGGTGGGCAACCTCCCCTTTGTACCGGACGACGCGGCTTCCGCATACCGGGCAGGTATCGGGCATTACAAACAACCGTTCCTCGCCAGTACGCCGCTTCACCAGTGATCGCACAACCTGAGGAATAACGTCCCCTGCACGCTGCACTACCACGGTGTCACCGATGCGAATATCTTTTCGTCTTATCTCATCCTCGTTGTGCAGAGTGGCATGTGAAATGGTCACCCCACGTACGCGCACCGGCTCAAGCACCGCCACCGGGGTCAGGGTTCCGGTACGGCCGACCTGAACGATGATATCCTCTAATTTAGTGATCCCCTGCTCAGCGGGAAACTTCCCGGCAATCGCCCAGCGGGGACTGCGCGAAACCTCGCCCAAGATCCGCCTTGAGGCAAACTCGTTGACCTTAACCACCACGCCATCGGCCTCATAGGGAAGCTCTTCCCGCGTCTCTTTAACCTGCCCGTAGAAAGCGATTGCCTCATCGATCCCTTTGCAGAGCCGATAGAGCGGATTAACACGGATCCCCAACTGGAAGAGCGTCTCCAGGAGCTCCGCTTGCGTATCAATCGCCACTCCTTCCACCCGGCCGATGTCGTAGCAGAAGATCTTCAAGGGGCGCGAGGCTGGGACTCGCGGGTCGAGTTGGCGCAACGACCCTGCGGCCAGGTTTCGCGGGTTGGCGAAGAGAGCGAGGCCTTCCTTCTCGCGTTGACGGTTAAGACGGGTAAGATCACCTTTGTCGATGTAGACCTCGCCGCGCACCTCAAGGAGCGAGGGGACCCTCCTGCCAAGACCTTGTAGGCGCAGTGGGATACTGCGAATTGTGCGCAGGTTTGCGGTTACATCCTCCCCGTTCACCCCGTCACCTCGTGTTGAGCCCTGTACGAACAAGCCATCCCGATAGACAAGTTCTACCGACAGACCGTCGAGCTTTGGCTCAGCTAGATACGTAACCTCGGCCGCATCGAGCAGCTTACGCACGCGGCGATCGAAGTCCCTCAACTCATCAACGTTAAAGGCATTTGCGAGGCTTCGCATGGGTACTGCGTGAGTCGCTGTGGCGAACCCCTGAGCCGGGGGGGCACCAACCCGCTGAGTCGGCGAATCTGGAGTAACGAGATTAGGATGGGTCTCCTCGAGCTTTTGTAGCTTGCGAAAGAGCGCGTCGTATTCAGCATCGCTTATCTTCGGCTTATCAAGGACGTAGTAGAGGTAGTTATGACGCCTGATCGCCTCCCGCAATTCTTCGATCTCACTTCGTACATCCTGTTCCATAACAACTAAAGGGTCGCGAGGAGTGATCTGATTGTCAAGCTTGATGTTGGCTTCCTGCCGTAATTAAATAGCGCAGGTTCTTAAAGAGAAGCTCCCTTCTCGAAGGGCGAAGCATTCAGATTCTGCCTGTAGAAAGACCGGAAGACTAGACCTGGTCTACTGCAAAGTCGTACCTCGGCGTGACCGCTTCTGACCCTCTTGTTTACAATCCAGGCCCCTTGACCGGCATCGATGACCGGCATAGCTTCCTTGCCAGTGACCCTGAGGACATCGAGATGCTTCGCCGACACACCAGGACAGGGCGGCCTTGTGGCGATGGGGCGTTCCTCGCAACTGCCGAAGGAATCATCGGCCGTCCGTTGAAGAAACGCCCCCCAAAGCGGAAGCCAGAGAAGAAATAGGTATCGTGTCCCCGGAATTCCATTGAGAAAAAAAGACGCGATCAGCTCTTGTTTTCGTAGCGTCGGGGCTTGTACCCGACGGTTGGCCTTGCCAGTGAGCGTCGAATGCCGGACTACGCATGTTGCGGTCGGGTCTTCGCTTGCAATCGTCCTCGAGTCTTGTTTCTCATTGCCTGCGCAAAATCGTTCTCCTTGGGGACAGCAGGAATGGAGATCAGGCTTCATACTGCTATTAAGTGTCAAGTGTAGGCCTGACCCTGACCCCTCGTTAAGCGTCCACGGCGGAGCTTACCTCTAAAACTACTTCACCTCCGCGGAATAGGTCCCATCCAAACGATTTATGGCGATCGTGGTTGTTTGATCCGGTTCTACGGCGACGCTCTCCAGGGTGAGCGGGGGGAGAGTGTCGATGACGACGCGGTAGAGCCCGGCGGAGAGGTACGCTTCGGGCTCACCCACCACTCCGGCAAATACCTCTTGCCCGCTCTCGTCGTAGACCCGGTAGTGGAGCGGAGCTGCGATTCGAAGTGCACTGCGCAGCCCTTCCGTGTTGTCGACATCGAAGTACACCCCACCTGCTACCTCGGCGATCTTCTTCAGCTGCTCTCTTGCTGCTTGAAACTGTGCGACGTCGTACCCTACCACGTGAACCCGCAAGTCAAAGCCTGCAGCGACCAGGGCTCGAGCAGCAGCAATGGGGTCTCCTCGGCACGTCTCCTGTACGTCGCTTACAAGAATCAACAACTTAGACCCTAAAATCTGTGCGCAATCTTCCCGGGCTTTGTCAAGTGCATAGGCAAGAGGGGTCGCCCCGCCGGTCTGAAGCACTTGAATCTGAGCTTTCAGATGTGCACGATTGATCGGCCCAATAGGCACAAGGAGCTTGGAATTCCCGCATCCTTCGAAACTCCTGAATCCCACTTTTGTGCCGTCTGGAATATCGTCAACGAGTTCTGTAAGGATCTGCTTGGCAATACCAAGCTTGCTGGAATCCTCAAAGGACTCATCCATGCTTGTCGAGGTATCGAGGATGAGCAAAAGGTTCTCAGCTGGCCGCTCGGCGGAGATCGCAAGCTCCCCCAACGGCAACACCTCAAGCACCCCAAAGGCTTCGCCAGGTTCAACTTCAAGCGCCGTCCCCATTGCACCGACAGCATCGATGCTTGGCCCTGAGCAAGGGGAATGGTCTTCGTCTCTCGGTACATCCCTGAGCCTGACGAAGTGGAACTCCTCTTTGTCGCTTACGAACGGCGAGATGTCTATCCCTCCTGGGTAGCCGTTTACCTCGCCGACAAAGATGAAGTTGATTCCGTTAGCACTGATCTCCACCTGGCACCGTTTCCCGTTTGTAATATAGACAAAGAGGTCATCACCTGGTACGTCGAGCAGCAAGTTATCGACAAACTCCAAAGTCAGATAGCCGCGGTCGTCGAGTTCGCTTAAGCGGTAACCAAGGGCGACAGCGCATGTATCGCATCCGTAGCAGGCCCTGCACCCGTCTCCATCGCAGTCTGGCGGACCGAGGGCATCGCGTGGGTTAGCGAACGACACTCTAACACAACTCGCCGCCCGATGGGAAACGACGCGGTCGGCGAAGGAGCGGTCACCGAGGGGGAAGGTGATATCGCTGTAAGTCGCCGGTTCGGCGAGTGCAAGTGAAGAGACCATTGTAATTAAGAAACCAATCATTAGGCTCAAGAAGATGCTTGAAGCACGCGCACTGGTGTTCATTCACTCACCTCCGAGATTTCATCATGTGCCTCATTGACTATTTCCTTTCACGTCTTCCTCCATCATAGGACGAATTGTACCGAAAGGCAAGTGCTAGAGTTGTCTCATACAAGATGAGCATGAAGGAGGAGAGTACGGGGGTCAGACCTTCATTTTTCGGATTCTTCGTGATACACTGGGAACGCCATGGCGAGACCGTTGCGGTTGGAATACGAAGGTGCGCTCTATCACATCACCAGTCGCGGCAATGCGCGGGACAGGATCTTCCTCGGCGACAGCGATCGGACCCGCTTCCTTGAGATCGTCAGTGATGTTGTCAAGAGGTACAGCTGGATCTGCCATGCGTACTGCTTGATGAGCAACCACTACCATCTTCTCATCGAAACGCCTGACGCCAACTTGTGTCGCGGGATGCAGCTCCTCAACGGGGTTTACACACAGTGGTTCAATCGTCGACACCAACGCGTCGGACATCTGTTTCAAGGCCGCTTCAAGGCAATCCTTGTTGAGAAGGAGAGTCATCTTCTGCAGCTGGCTCACTACATCGTGCTAAATCCGGTTCGTGCGAAGATGGTCCGAGGCGTTCGTGATTGGCCCTGGAGCAGCTATCGCGCCACGGCTGGCCAGACTGAGGTGCCCGAGTTGCTGACGGTCAGCTGGATCCTTTCGCAGTTCGATCGAGATCCTGCGCGTGCAGTCCACGCATACCGCAAGTTCGGGCGGCAAGGACGACGGATCGATGTGTGGAACGAGTTGCGGGCAGGTGCATTCTTGGGGACCGACGCGTTCGTGGATCAACTGAGACCTCTACTCAAGGAGAAACCACTCGATCCGGACTACCGCAGACGTGAACGCTTCGTAGGTCGGCCCAGTTTGGAAGAGCTATTCACGGATGTCTCCGACAAGACGACCCGCAACGAGCGGATCTATCAGGCAGTGCGAGTCCATCACTACACGCTCAGAGAAGTGGGGGATTTCGTGGGGTTGTTGTACTCAACCATCAGCATGATCGCGAAACGCGTTGGCGAGACGATGAAATCCTAAGAATGAAGGTCTGACCCCGGAACTACCCATCTGCACTCCGCCCAGCGGGTGAGGTATCTCATCTCCCACTCACCTCGCGAGAAGAATCGAGAGGGCGGTACACATGCCGAGGCCGCTTGCTGCCAGAACCAAGAACATCCCCAGACAACCCCTTGACAGCTCCTTGTGCTGCTTGACGGTCCCGATATTCTGCTCGGCGTTCCGGATGTTCTGCTTGATGACGATTGAGTCCGGTTCCAACTCCAGGGCTCGTCTGAAACAGTCAAGGGCCTTCGGATGCTCTCCCAATCCCGAGGTAAGGAGAACCCCCTTCGTGTTCCAGTAGGCGGACGACTCTGGGTTAATCCGCAGAGCTGCCTCAATGAATTCCAAACCATCTTCAGCGACCGAGACAAGTCGATTACCGTAGACTCCCAGATGTGCCTGGCATTCGTTGAATTTGAACTGCGCCTGCAGATAGTTATGCTCAGCCTTGGCGTGCAATTCTGGAGTGAGGAACCCTTGGGACAAAGAGGTGGGCTCCTCTCCAACAGCCTCAGAGGGAAGCGGGGGTGGGCATTGGCTGGACGACCGATCCTCTGTAAGGATTAGCTCCTTGATTGAACTCGCTTCGACCCATTCCGGAAGTCCTTCCTTCCGAACAAAATCAGATGGGCCCAACTCACCAGCTTCCGCGAGTTTCTTCAGCTCGGACAAAGGCATCGGTCCATACCTCTTGCCCTCATGACTGTAGTACCACTCGCTAGCCACCTGTTATCCTCCTTTTTGTCTAACGTTTAGGCTAGCAGGTTGGCAAAGAAGCGTATCTTGTTTGCCGGTTCCTGTTCAGCCCGTAGATATACGGCGCCGCTACAACTCGCCACGCTATGCCTTCTTCACGCCAACAAGCGTCTGGATGAGATTTGCGCACCGGTCCTTCAAGTGCCGCATTGCATCCGGCCCCGCGCATCCCATGGAGCCAAGAATCTGGTCTTGGTCGTAGTTGTGCGCAGCCACGTTCCTCGCGTCGTTCAGCTGATTTGCCCCACTGTACCAGGCATCGTCAAGGCGCTCCGCGATCTTGAGCCACTCACGGTTGATGTGGCTGCGCTCAGGCGGGGGCTTACCTAGCAGTAGGTACTTGACGTCTGGATGCACGATGGCTGCGCTTGTGTCTACCAGCTCGGGATGGTACTTGCTGTAGTACTCTTGTTCTAAGGCACGGAACCTCTCAGAGTCAATTGGATGTTCCTTCTCCAGGAACACTAAGAAACTCCAGGATGTGCGCACTCGATGGTTGACAACTTTCGGGCGAGGAGGCAGAGCCGACTGAGCCTTCGTCAGGCCCTTCAAGATGTCTAGACAGATGCGGAAGCTCCCTGGGAGCAACTTGTAGCGAAGGTCAAAGTCTTTGGTGCTCAGCTTCTTCACGCCCAGCCCGGACAAGAGAAACTCCCGCACAGCATAGTCCAGTAGAATCCAGGCTTCGATGACAACGAGACGAGCACTATCCGACTGGCGTATCGTATCGACCGCCAACTGAGCTACCTGCTCTAGCTGCTCCAGCGTCTCGATAGTGCCATAAAACAGCGTGGCATCTGCCCAGTCCAGCTCGTCCGGTGGAGGTCCGTTGGGATCGCGAGTGTTCATGCCCTTTCCTATGGTAGCAACCGCCTAACGTCCCGGCTCTCTGCCGCGGGCCACGCCTTTGTTTCACTCTATCTCCACCGCTCCCGGCCCGTCGGCAGAAGCAGCCAGTTAGCCGACATCCTTTGGCTCTAGTGAAACTGGCGGCGCTGGCTCAGACTTCTTTCCCCGTTTCCGAAGCGTCTTGCTTGCCGCTTTGTTCACCCTTGAGATCGCTTCGGCCGCCGCCTCCCCCTCCATGACATCGCGCTTCAGCACGTCGCGCATCAGCACCTTGATCTCGCCTTTGTCGACGTTGACCGAAGAAGACAGTCGGCGCAGCTCCCTTCGAACAACATCTATGACTGAGTCGGTCTGCAGAATGGCCCCGATGACAAATCGGTTCGCGACCTGAACGTGCTCGTGATACTCCTCCATCACATCCTTCGTGAGGCCCTCCCGGCAGAGCAGGAACAGTTGCGCCTGGTCCTCCTTGCTACGAGCGTTCATGTCTAGGATATTGCAGGAGCAAATCAGATCGTGGCTGACCGGCCGCTCAAAGCGGATACGGTAGATCTGCCAGTCGATTGCGTTGGTCAGCACGACCCACGGTATACCGTGATTTGCTCCATAGCCGACGGCCTGCCGGAGGTGGTTGTCGCGAAGAGCGAGTCCGATTGCCTTGACCTCGATAAGATAACGGATCTTGCCCTCGAGTTTGACGGCGAGATCGCAGAACGTGCCCCTGATCTCCTGCTCACTCGTGATCTCCTCGTATTTGTTGAAACCGAATACCTGAGCTAGCATATCGGTGACAATTGTCACGGTGTCAGATTCATTCACGTCCCTATCCTTCGCGTTCTTGAGGACGCGCTGAAACGCTGACATCTGCTTCGCGAGTCTGTCCGAGACCCGTTTTGGCACGTTGACCATTCTTACTCCCCCTTCCTTGCCGAATGCTGGCTAGAGGGTAGCAGATCAGCTGCAGGGTGCTGACCGCGATCCCCACCCAGCCTAGCTCGTAGGCGCCCTGCCTGCTGGATCCTCTGGTTGTGCGTCCGGCCGCTCCTGAATTGCCCGAGCCGATCCATGTCCGGTATGCTCGCTCAGTGGCTCGGAGCAGTGGTGGATTGTGAGTCCGCTTGCCGGGTCAGTGACCGTCTCGACGTACGAATCCGCCTTCTTGTCCAAGTGCATGTACCGCCGGACCCAAACGCCACCGCGCCTGAAGAAGCTCAGCTCCAAACGGAACTTGGCGAACCATTTCGACTTGGACTTACTGTAGGCTGTACCCCTGACGCCCGCCTGCACACAAGCTCTGGCCAAGAGGCTCTTCTTGTAGTGGCGCGCAGTTGAGCCGCACTCAGGGCAAGGTATTCGTTCACCCGCGGGCTTAACCGAATCGTCCTCAAGTGCTGCTCCGCAGTTCTTGCATTCCGCGTCCGGCATCGCTTGCCTTGCCTCCTACGCACAACGGGTGAGAGCTGAGCGAACCGCGCACGGTTTGCTCAGTCGCTTGAATGCTCTTGTTAGAAACCTCACAAGCCGGTCATTGTCTTGAGCTGGATAATAAACTGGGCTATCGCTGCCAGCCCAGAACCGATAGAAACCAAGGTGCCGATTTTCTTGATCCTCATATCTTGGTCTTGCTCGGAAAGGATTTCTTTGCAGATTGTGATGATTTCGTCTCGTCGTTCTTCTTGAGAATTTTCGATT
>JAGLXM010000294.1 GCA_023132915.1 Candidatus Bipolaricaulota bacterium | reverse complement strand
GCAACAGTGCCTCATAGTCGTGAGTGATCTTGCTATTCTCATCAGCGACAGCCAGTCTTTCTGTGCAACTGTAACACGGGTCGACCGCGGCAAGTGTAATTGTAACATCGGGAATTCTCTCTCCGATACAAGAGGCCTTGAATGAAGGCACATTGACGTAGCTCGGGGCTCTGATCTTATGACGAACCGGTCTGTTACTGCCATCGCTGCGAACGTAATGGAATGTCTCGCCCCGTGGGGCTTCTGCGCGTCCGCATCCCTCTCCTGGCGGGATTTCCCTTACCTCCACGGCGATCGGACCATCAGGAAGCCGCTTCACTGCCTGTCTGATCATCTTGATCGATTCGAGGGTCTCAAGCAGGCGGACGACCGCTTTGGCAAAGACATCCCCTTCTGGCTGGGTAATTACATTCCAGTTCAAATCGGCGTATGCGGCATAGGGATCGTCGCGCCTCACATCAATGGGAAGACCGCTTGCTCTCGCCGTCGGGCCTGTAACCGCATACCTGATTGCATCGAGCTTGGTCAATATGCCAACACCCTTGAGCCTTGCGTGCAAGATGGGGTCATCGAGCACCGCCTTGATAAGCATGTCCATCTTTCGCTCGATCTCGTCCATGTCCTTCAATATCCTGGGCTTTAGCTCATTGGGGATGTCCTCCCGACAGCCACCGACCTTGACGTTACCGTAGTTGTTCCTGTTTCCGGTGATTTCTTCAAGCAAATCGAGTACCGGCTCGCGGTACTTCCACGCCCACATGAAGACAGTATCGTACCCGATGAAGTGCCCGGCCAATCCGAACCAGAGCACGTGGCTGTGGATGCGCTCAAGCTCGTTGATAATCGTGCGCACGTACAGCGCTCTCTCAGGGGGGGTAATACCGGCGATCTCTTCTACCGCCCGTACGTAGGCAAGCGGATGCGAGGCCGAGCAGATTCCACATATGCGAGAAACGAGAAACGGCACCTGGTCGAACTGCAGTGATTCGGTGATCTTCTCTATTCCTCGGTGATTATACGATATACGCATGTCGATGTCTGTCACGATCTCACCATCAACGGCAAGCTGAAAAAACTCCATCTCTTCCTGCAACGGATGGAGCGGTCCAACTGCAATAATGGGTTTCGATAGCTGGATGGTTCTCCGAGCGGGGGACTGCGTCTGCTCAATCGGGCGACTAACTGGATCCCCATCGGGGCGCTTTGTCGGCTTCTCTGCGTCCTTTCTCAACGGATAGACATCATCTGGCCAATCATCTGACAGGATTAATCGTCTCATATCGGGGTGGTTCGGAAAATCGATCCCTAATAGGTCGTGTATCTCTCGCTCTATCCACTCGGCAGCTGGAAGGAACGGCGCGATAGATTCGATTGAGGGGTTGTCGTGGTCGCGGATGTAGGTGTTAATCGTGATTACACAGCCGGTTTGGTCGTATGAATAGTGATAGAGGACTTCGAAGCAATCATCAGAATCAATACCTGTGGCGATTACAAACCGGGCTTGCACATCCTCAAACAGGAATCTGTTAATGGTGTAGCTGCTCTCCGCCTCACACAGTAGGAAGATCCTATTGCCCGGCCGTTGCTCAATTGCTATGAGCTTGTCCTCTACTTCTACTATTTTCTCGTTTAACTCTTGCTGGTTCATATCCTCATCCCTCTATAACGCCGACAACGCCTTAACCACGCCAGAAATCATGGCTTCCGGCTTCGGTGGACAGCCCGGTACGTAGGCGATTATCGCGTTGGGGTCAATTTCCCTAATTATCTTATCCACTGGCCCCACTATGTGATAGCCGCTATGGAAGATTCCTTTGTCACATGCACAGGCACCGATGGCAAAGACAACGCACGGTTTTGGCGTCTGCCGATAGATTTCACGCAGTCGTGGCGCTGCCTGCGCAGTAACTGCTCCGGTTACCAGCAAGGCGTCAGCATGTCGTGGTGAGCCGACTAATTTGATACCGAATCTCTCAACGTCAAACCTAGGCGTCAGCAGATCGACGATCTCGATATCGCAGTTGTTGCACGCGCCGGTATTGACGTGAAACACCCACGGGGATTTCTTTAATGCCTGTATCCTCCAACTCATATATCCACCTTAAAGCCAATTGATGTCATAGTAGCTTCCTATTGTAGTCAAGACAACAGCGAGGACCATGACAATACCGCAGTAAACCCAGAAGAACCTCATTGCTTGGTCGATTCGCATACGTGGATTGGTGTTCTTTATCAGAATAAGCAGAACCAGAATCAATACATATTTGCCAATACTCCAGACCAAGGACCATCCTGTTGTACCAAATCCACCCAGGAAGACCGTTACAAGGAACAACGGAAGGGCGACAAGCATCATCGCATGCATCACTTTCCACACGGCGAGCAGAGCACCAGAGTACTCCATCAATACGCCACTGGCAATCTCGGTCTCCGACTCAGCTATATCGAATGGAACAAACCCAAGCTTCGCCTGAATGCACAACAGGCTGACCAAGAAAGCAAGCATCCCTGATATGCTGTAGACCGGCGTCTGTTGGGCAATTGCGGCCAGATTGAGCTGCCCGCCAGTCTTCACAATAACTACGACAAGAGCAAGCACCAGCGGTAATTCATAGCCCATCACAAGTTTCATTTCCCGTGAAGCACCGATTGCAGCATGAGGGCTGGCGCTGGCTGAGCTGCCGAGGATGAATGCCAGTGAAGGCAAGACCATCAAGTAAATTACCACGATAACATCACCGACAAAGGCCTCTTCTGCGATAGCTGTCCGCCAGAGGATGGTGGACAGCAGCAACACGCCCGCCATTCCTATGAGCGGTGCTGCCATAAACACACTCCTCTGAGCATCCTCGGGGACGAGGATCTCCTTTCCCAGCAGCTTTGCAACGTCGTAGAACGGTTGCAAAACCGGCGGGCCGACACGCCATTGCACCAGGGCACTCACCTTTCGCACTACCCAGGAGGCGACCAGACCCAAGGAAAAAGTGAACAGGAAACCCGGAAAGACGGTGATCCAAAAAAGACTCCACAGAGCTTGCGTCATGGCCTTGCCTTTTCCTCTTCCCGCAAGAACGGTTCCCAAAGGACACCGCCGGAGACCCGTACGACGATATCCTCAAATACCTCTACTAGATCACCTTCGGCCTCTACGTCAACTTCTCTGTACTCTATGCTTCCATCCTGGCAGGTCCTAACGCACAGAGGTTTCTCATCAGGTTTCAATCTGCCTCTACACACGTCACAAACACTCGTTGGAAACAGGATCAAGTCCGGATAGATCGTGCCAAACGGGCAGGCGAGTGAACAGGTTCCACACCCGGTGCATAGCATATCCGCACGCTTGAGAACACCCGCATCGTTGGTTTCGCTTGACACCTTTTCCAGCGCATCATTGGGGCATGCGTCGATGCATGGTGCCAATTCACACCGGCGACAGATTAGGGCAAAACGGACCATCTCCAGCAGCGAATCGAACCCCCTGTTATCGGGGTGATGCTTGTATGAGCACCGTACTCCGGATTCATTCTGGAGTTTGCTTTTCCCTAGATCGATTATCAGCTTTGCGCCCATA
>JAGLXM010000293.1 GCA_023132915.1 Candidatus Bipolaricaulota bacterium | reverse complement strand
CTTCGGAACGGAAGCTTCACCTCTCCTCAGCAGGTACGCGCAGCAATCGACCGATTCCTTGCCGCCTACAATATGCAGGCTGCTCCGTTTGAATGGACAAAGGAGGTCGTCCATCAGGCACCGCTCAACAAGAAATACGCGAACTTATGCAAGTAGGTACTAGATCGATGCGAATCCAGAGAGAGGGAGGTGAGAACGATGTCCAGATTCATAGTTGCACACAGCGTTGTGTTTAGTGAGGAACAGCTGAAGGAGCTGACCAAGACACCCCTTCCGGAAGGGATAACTTGGATGCGAACCTTCTGCGGTTTCGAGGACAGCAAGAGCTTCTGTGAGTGGCAAGCACCGAGCCGTGAGGCGGTTGAGCAGGTGCTTCGCGAAGCCAATATCTCCTACGATGCGATCTACCCCGTTCGTCTGTTTGACGTTCCTACGGCGAGCCTCGAGCCGTAACAGACGCGGCGTGGTCCTTCATAGCCATGAGGCAGATCGGCCGCTTACACTGCCCTTGCCTCTCTGACGCTGCCTCTATCGAGCCTAACAGCAGACTTCATGGGAGTCGTGTCTTGTAATCCAACATTATCCTCTGATTACGGGAGCATTCGATCACCACTTTCAGGTTGACCGTTGCCCCATGAACAGACTATATTTGATAGAGGAAGTGTTCAAAGATGGTACGTCCTTTCGCTGAATCCAGCCTTTATAAGCTGCCTGCAGCGATGGAATACTCTCGAGGGTAGATGCGTCATGATCCGTGTGGGAACGTCTGGATTCTCATATCAGCACTGGAAGGGTGTCTTTTACCCCGAGGATCTGTCTCAGCGGCGCTTTCTGGAATTCTATTCTGGCCGATTTGATTGTGTTGAGATCAATAGCTCCTTCTATCACCTCCCCCGCCAGACTACCTTGGAGTCCTGGCATGAGCGGACACCTGAGGACTTTCTGTTTGTCCTTAAAGGTAGCCGCTATGTGTCCCATATCAAGCGGCTTGAAGATTGCGAGGAGCCAGTGGCCGTGTTCTACAAACGGGTGGAATGGTTACAGGAAAAGCTAGCCCTCGTCCTTTGGCAGCTTCCTCCTAGTTTAGAGGTGAACCTTTCTCTTTTTAAGACGTTTCTCGACCTTCTGCCAGTGAAACCCACACCGGTGTTGGAATTCCGTGATCCAAGCTGGTTCACTCAAAAAGTGTATGAGCTCCTTGCGGCAAAGGGAGCCACGCTCTGTGTGCATGATATGCCCAAAAGCCGCTGTCAAGAGATCTTGATTGGGCCACTTCTTTACCTGCGCTTCCACGGTCCTGGCGGTGAGTATCAGGGAAGCTACCCCGATGATTGGCTTCAAAGACGTGCTCACTGGGCGAGGCGGTCTGGTGCTCGGGATATCTACGCCTTCTTTAATAACGACATCGGTGGCTACGCAGTGCAAAACGCCGCTACCTTCCGAGAGTTACTCCAAACCTGAGTCTGATATCCGTCGACTACTTACAGGATACGAAGTTCAAGACTCAGCGCCCGCAACGGATGGCGTAGCCCAAGTGGAGGTCTCCAAACTGCTTGAATAAGCCACTGGAGATGAGAAAAGATATCCCTTTAACCTTGTTAGCCCTGAACGGCCCGATCGCAACGAGAATCTTGCGAAGAAACTCTGGAGGATCTGGTGGAGGTGGCGGGAGTCGAACCCGCGTCCGAAGGTACCGCTACTCGGCGTCTACAAGCTTAGTGCCGTGTTTTCATCTTGGTGAGCATCCTCCCACGACCAGGATGATCCTCACCCAGCTTTCAGTTGGTTCGTCGCGTCTTAAGGAAAGCGCTTAGACGCGATATACCCGCTGTGTCGACGCCTTAATGAAGCCCACGGGAAGCTCCATCAGGCGGCCTTCTCTTAGTTAAGAGAAGGAGCAGCGAATGCGTAATCCGCAGTTGTTGTTTTTTTCGCCAGTTTTAGGAGATGGCGAACGCTCCGCTTGCAGCCTCGCTTTGCTATCCCCGTCGAAGCCATTCACCCCCATATCAATGATCCGCTCGCATTATACCAACTTTTCGAGCAATTAGCAATTCAG
>JAGLXM010000292.1 GCA_023132915.1 Candidatus Bipolaricaulota bacterium | reverse complement strand
GCTTGCGGCAACGCGCCTATTCTTTGTTATCTCTTTCAATGCCCTGTAGCTTGCTACGAGGTTGTTTGCTCATCACGAGCGTGCGCCCGGAAGTGCCCACGCCACCAACCCCGCACACCCGTACAAGATGGCGCCGAGCAGCATCACGGCGCTCAAACCGCTCGTTACTGCCAGCAAAACTGCCACTGGCGGACCTGCTACAGAGGCGACACCGTTCACACCCCACGCCCAAGGGATCAGAGTGGGTCGTCCTCTCTCCACGCAGGTTAAGCCGTTTGGGAATGGCCAGCCCATCAGGAACGCAAGCGGGCTTGCCAGTAAGACCGCCAGGGCGAAGCGAGTGGCTGTTGCCCATGCAGCCGTAAGCGCGAAGAGACTGTCCAAGATGAAAACGTAAGCGATGGCAAAGGCGGCGATGCCAAGCACCGCTATCGTGATCGCGTGACGTGGATTGTGGAAGAGGCGCCTGCTTACGAGGCTTCCCAGGCCGCTGAACATGAGGAATGCGCTCACCACGCCTCCGGCTGACAGGATGGGATCGCCCAAAAAGTGGGTGAACTTGATGATCAGAACCATCTCCAGAAGCATGTAGGTGATCCCGAGCAGAAGGAAGTATGTGCCGGTTGCCAGGCGGCCGCTACGCTTCCCAGACCGGCGCTTGAGCCACAGAAGCGGCACCAGGGTGAGGAGGCTCCCCACGATCACCACTTCGATCAGGACGCCTGCAACGACCACGTAACCAAGCTCCAGCTTCCGGAGCCAGGCCTTTCCGTAGACCTGTTGAAAGAGCGGGATGGAAGCCCAGCGAAAGAAGTTGTAGAAGTAGGGACTGTTGTCGCGTGCCGGCTGCACATTGTAGACCCAATCGCGTAGGAACTCCTCACGCTGCGGCGAGAAGATCTCGCGTGCGGCATAGTGGTAGTAGGAGTAGTCTTCGCCGGGTGGGCCGGTGAGCCTGGCGATCTGATCGGTGGGATCCACTCCGGGGCAGGGCGCCCATTCAATATCAAGCTGCAGTTCCTCACAGATTAAAGAAAGTCGCGTGCAGGTCTCAGCACCGAGGGGAGTCGGCGAAGCGAGCGTCG
>JAGLXM010000291.1 GCA_023132915.1 Candidatus Bipolaricaulota bacterium | reverse complement strand
GGGGTCACCGTGCTCGCTAGTCTGCACTTCCTTTCCCTTGCGCGCCGTTATGGAACGCGCATCCTAGCACCGAAGGACGGGAAGATCGTGTACGAAGGACTCCCCTCCGAGATCGACGAGGCGCGCTTCAAGGAGATCTATGGCGAAGAGGCCGAGCAGGTTGAAGTCCACTAAGGCGAACAGTTTCCCAGCACTGTTGGGGGCGATAAGACCAAGGCTATTCGCCTTTCTATTGGACTGGGCATCGTGGGGATATGTGGCCTACGCCGTCATGTTCCTCATCAATCGCTACTGGTTCGTCCGCTACGTGAACTTCTACGGCACGTTGACCCTCCCACCCTGGGGTTGGCCCCTCGTCGTCCTTGCGACCCTCGAGCTAGCGGTGCTCAGCCATGCCTTCGGACACAGCATCGGGTTGAGCCTATTCGGACTGAAGTTGCTCACTCACTCACATCGCTTCCCAACAGTGCGGGACCGAGCCAGCCGTTACCTATGGTGGCACGCCTCGGCCCTTTTACTTCCGGTCAGCCTGTGGCGATCAGGGCGGGAGTGCCTCTTACTCCACGACGTTCGATCAAAGACATGCATGGTGCCCCTCGCCGAGGTGAAGGACGAGCTTCCCGTAACCAAACCACGACCGTGGTACCTGACGAATCGCGGCTTGATGACGGTTGCTCTTATCGGGCTCACCTTCTGGGTCGGATGGCTGACAACGCAGATCAACCTGCAGCGCCTCTTCAGCCGCGCTCCCAAATCGGCTTACCTGTGGAAGGCGCTTGTCACACCCGATTTTGAACACCTCGCCATGCCTGACCCGGAGCTAAAGGACTCGATCATGGGGGGGATGCTCGAGTCGATCTTCATGGCCCTGTTGGCCACGATCTTCGGAGGTCTTATCGCCTTCCCTTTAAGTTTCCTTGGGGCACGCAACATCATGGGGTTCAGTCCGCTTGGCTGGCTGATCTTCACGCTGGCGCGCGCGTTCTTTAACATCTTCCGATCGATCGAGTCGATCCTGTGGGCGGTCGTCTTCGCGGTGTGGGTCGGGTTCGGCCCGTTTGCTGGCGTATTGGCATTGACGATTCACACCATCGCCGCGCTGGGGAAGCTCTACTCGGAACAGGTCGAGTCGATCGATCCTGGACCCTTAGAGGCGATCGCTGCCACCGGCGCCCGCCGCTGGCAGGTCGTCCTCTACGGGGTCATCCCACAGATTATCCCCTCCTACCTCGCCTTCTCCCTCTACCGTTGGGATATCAACGTGCGCATGTCCACGGTGATCGCTCTCGTCGGTGGGGGTGGGATCGGGCGCATTCTTTTCTACTACAAGGGG
>JAGLXM010000290.1 GCA_023132915.1 Candidatus Bipolaricaulota bacterium | reverse complement strand
ATGGCAAAGCATCTGGCCAGGCGGTTCTTGAGAGAACGAAAGAATGAAGTCTGTGTCTCTGGAATTCCCTAAGAGATGTAACAAGGATCTCTGTAAGGATCCAGCTATACTTCATGTTGGATCGCGAGACCACCCTCCGGAAAAAGTTCAGGTCCTTACAGATCCGCGAAGGGCAAGGCGGTTACATTCTCAGCGAGGGGCAACCGAATATCGCCTGAGTGGACGACATATCCAGAAGAGACGCGGTTGCCGAGGTCCTTTTGGAGTATCTTGATGCTCTTGGCCATATCGGGCCGAGGCGTTGCAGAGAGCTTCACCTCAATGGGGATGAGGTTGCCATCGGTCTCGACTAGAATGTCTACTTCCACTCCCGAAGAAGTTCGCCAGAAGTAAATCTTAGGATTTTCACCCCGGTGGACATAGGACTTGACGAGCTCCGCTACCACCGCCGTTTCGAAGATCGACCCTCCCATGGGGCCGGACGCGGCATGTTCGGGATCCCTGAGGCCAACGAGGTGACACAGCGTACCCACATCTGTGAAGAAAACCTTCGGGGCTTTTACCAGGCGTTTTCCCACGTTGGCGAAGTACGGTCGCAAGATCGTTACCTGAAACGTCGCTTCCAAGATAGATAACCAAGCCTTCGCAGTATTCACCGCTACGCCAAGGTCACGTGCCAGTTCAGTCACGTTCAACAGCCCCGCGCTCCTTGCGGCGAGTGCCCGAACGAAGTTCTGAAACAAAGTGAGATCTCCAACCTGTCTGAGTGACCGAACATCGCGTTCTAAGTAGGTCTGAATATAGCTCGAGTGCCAAAGGGAGGAATCTCGATTCGGATTGGCGACCAGCTCCGGATAGTAGCCCCGCAGAAAGCTTTTCCATAGATCACGGTAGGAAAGCGCTCGACGCGGTGATGTTTTTTTGCCTGATTGCCAAGGGAGTGGGGAGTACGGATCACCCAGAGCCTCTCGCTGCGAGAGGGGCATTAGTCCAAGCATTGCTGCGCGACCAGCAAGCGACTCGGTCACTTGCTCAATAAGCAACAAGTTCTGCGATCCCGTGAGCAGATATTGCCCGCTTTCAGAGCGCTTAGCGTCAACTCGCTCTTTAATGTAGGGAAGAAGGGTTGGGGCATGCTGTATTTCGTCGAAGATCACGGGTGGAGGGTACAGCTCAAGGAACGCGCGAGGATCGACCTCCGCCGCTGCCCGGACATCCGGAGGCTCAAGAGAAACGTATCCGAACTCCTTTTCGAAGAGGTATTTGAGCAGTGTCGTTTTGCCAGACTGACGGGGTCCGGTTAGCACCACCACCGGAAACTCGCGCACAGCTTGTTTCAAAACTGGCTCCAGTGAGCGTGTGATGTATCGTTTCACTTTCACGGCCTCCTCTAATGTGCAATTATGCATTTCAAATGCAAAAATACAAGGAACGGATCAAAGAGCTCTTGTAAACTGGACCTCCCCTCATCGGCTTCTACACCTGCTTCTCGCGGTAAAGCGTTTGTTATTTGCAGCTTCCGCGCGATTTCATGCAAGTTCTGCAACTATTGCAATTCACACACGCGTAGCAGCAGATGGCGCGAGAACATGTGTAGGAGATGTAGGAGTTCCGAAGGCACATGCCACAACTTCAAGTGCATGCGTTCTCTGCCAGCGAAGATGGCAGTTGAGCGGCTGACCGGTCGGGTCTTGAGGGAATGAAAGCCTGGCCTTAGGTCAAAGAAATATGGTTTGCGTCCCCGAATTCCCCTTGTAGCGTTTGAGGTTAAGCTTACGACTGCGCCGCGCTATCGGGATACCAAGAGTCTTCGACGATTTATAACCATGTGCTCCCAACGCCAAATGGGGGTTCTAATCTATTGTGGAGATGAAATTGTGAGACTCCCCGACAAGATCGTCGCGATCCCTTGGCATGTGCTAGCGAGGAGCGGGAGGATTCGGAAGACACCCACTTGAAACGGCGTACGCTTTCTTAAGATGTCCCCGGAATTACCCCGAGTGCTCGTCTCTTTCCTCGATTAGGGGATCAGTCCGGGCACATAGACAGGAAGCTTTTGCGGGAGACACTCATTTCGTCTTTCTCCTCCACTGTCCGTTCAGCACGCTCACTCGTAGCGCAGCGCCTCCACCGGGTCGAGTCGCGCGGCGCGCAACGCCGGATAGAGTCCGAATGTCACGCCGATCAGCAGCGAGAACCCACAGGCGAGAAGCGCTGGGTAGATCGAGATCACGAACGGCCAGCCGCCGAACAACGACCCGAGCCACGCGCAGAGCCAGCCAACCCCGAGGCCGAGGAGACCTCCGAAGAAGCTGATCAGGATCGACTCGACAAGAAACTGCGTGCGGATGTCCTGCGGGCGGGCGCCGATTGCCATGCGGATTCCGATCTCACGTGTCCGCTCGGTCACGGATACGAGCATGATGTTCATGATCCCGATACCGCCGACCAACAGCGAGATGGCTCCAACGCCACCAAGAATGAGCGTCATCGTGTTGACGCTTTCCTCGTAGGTCTCGATCGCTTCCTTCTGGATCTCGATCATGTACGGTGGACGGCCGTATCCTTTTGTCCACCCGGCTGTCGAAGACGTAGCGAGGGTCTGTTCCAGAACTTCTTCGATCTCGGCAGCCGCTTGCTCGATCACCGTCTCGTCCCTCGCCTGCGCGATGTACGCGCTGAACTGACGCGACCCCAAAAGGAGCTGCATGGTTGTCAGCGGAAGGTAGAGTGCGTCATCCAGGTTCTTATAGCCGACCGTCCCGGCCTCGCTCATCACGCCGATGATCTGGAACGACACCCTCTGCCCCGCGATCTCCACGGCCAGCTTCTCTCCGACCGGATCCCCGTCGCTGAAGTAGTCCTCCGCTACCCCGGCGCCGAGAACAGCAACCTTCCGGTCTTCGTCCAGGGCGTGGATGAATCGCCCGCTCTGTGCGTGAAAGTCGTCGAAAAGTCCGCTGAACTCCGGCGTCACGCCCATTAGGGACAGATTCCACGTCTCACCGCCGATGATCGCGGCTCCGCCGCCCATGGCCGTCGGAACGACTTGGGAGACCGAGGGTGCGACCAGCAGATCTTCGGTGAGCTCTTGAGTGAGAGCCCGGACCGACGACGCTGACGAGATCGCCTGCGGGAAGATGTAGATGTTGATCGTCCGCATCCCCAGCCCGGCAATCTGAGCCTTCACTTCGGCGGTTGCCCCATTGACCAACGCGATGATCGCGACCACTGCGGCGACGCCGATGACGATGCCGAGCACCGAAAGGGAGCTCCGCATCTTGTGCGTGCGAAGCGCTCCGAGTGCGGTCCGCAACATCTCACGCAGTCCCATTGCGATCCTCCTTCACCAATCCATCCTTCAGGATGATCTCCCTCTTCGTCACCTGAGCGATCTCCTGCTCGTGCGTGACGAGCACGATCGTCTTTCCCTCGTCGTGGAGCGAGTGGAAGAGGGCCAGGATTTCCTGGCTCGTGTGACTGTCGAGGTTTCCGGTCGGTTCGTCGCCGAGGATGAGACGCGGTGAGTTGGCCAGGCCGCGAGCGATCGCCACGCGCTGGGATTCGCCTCCAGAGAGCTGCGTCGGCCGATGATGGGCGTGTCCGCCGAGCCCGACGCGCTCAAGGCAAACCCGCGCGATCTCGCGTCGTTCCTTTCGGGGAACGCCGGCGTATGCCAACGGAAGCTCGACGTTGGCGAGCGCCGTGGATCGAGGCAGCAGGAAGAACTGCTGGAAGATGAACCCGATCTTCGCGTTGCGGATCCTCGCCAGCTCCTCCCGGGAAAGGTTGCCGAGATCCTGGCCGTCGAGCAGCGCTTGCCCGGAGGTCGGCCGGTGCAACGCGCCGATGATGTGCATCAGCGTCGACTTGCCCGAACCGGACGCCCCGGTGATCGCCGCGAACTCGCCTTCGCGGACCTCGAGGTCGATCCCGCGGAGCGCGCGATAGACGACCTCGCCCATCGGGTAGTCCTTGGTGACGTTCTTGAGTTCGATCATTGCGGTCACTTTCCGGGGAATCCGCCCTGTGGCTTCCGCTCGCGGAATGCCTCTTTCTGCTCCTCGGTCATGTCCTGAGGACCAGACGGCGCGACAGTGGAGTTTAGGAGGATCACGTCGCCTTCCTCGAGGCCGCTTCGGATCTCGACGTACTGATCTGACATCGCGCCGATCGCGACCGCT
Organism: Candidatus Bipolaricaulota bacterium; assembly: GCA_023132915.1. GTDB lineage: Bacteria > Bipolaricaulota > Bipolaricaulia > UBA7950 > UBA9294 > UBA9294. The sequence goes on along the minus strand of JAGLXM010000290.1, from coordinate 21,936 downwards.
TGCTTCGTCTTCTCCCCATCGACGAGCTTCGTCACCATCCAGCCACGTGGGACTTCCCGCAGACAGGTGATCGGGATGATCAGCACGTCCTCGGCGTGCGCAGTGAGAATCTCCATTTCCGCGGTGTATCCGACGAGAATGCTCGGATCGGCCTCCGGCAAGAGCGCCGTCACGCTGACCACCGTGGTGTGCCCGCTCGAAGTCGCCATGCCGCCAACCTCCACGAGTTCGACGGTCCACGACTTGTCGGGAAGCGGCTCGATGAGCGCCTCGGCCGTCTGCCCGACGGCGACGTCCGGCGCGTCGAGCTGGTCAACGCTCGCCTCGATGTACAGCTCGCTGGTGTCAATCAGCTTCAGGCTCCAATCTTGAGAGGACGACGTCGCTTGGGTGATCCGGGTGATCACACCGGCGAACGGCGCGCGGAGCGTGGTCTCGTTGTACTGCTCCAGCGCGATCTGATGGCTCAGCTCCTTGTTGCGGATCGTATTCGGGACGCCACCCGCCTCGGCCTCCCCCAGCGCGCGTTCGGCCTCGAGCAGGTTCAGCTCCGCCTGCGTCCGATCGAGTTCAACGAGCACGTCCCCTTCCTCGACTCGATTCCCGACCTTGACGAAGATCTCGTTCACGTCATCTCCGTAGAACGTGAACGTGTACTCCTGCGCCGGAACGACCTTGCCGTAGACGGTGAGCGATTTCTCGATGTCACCGCGGGCCACGACGTACGTCTGATCTCCTTGGTCAGTCCCGCTCGACGCCGACCCCAATCCGCCGAGGATCACGCCCAACGCAATCCCGGCACCAGCTACGACTGCGGCCGCAACGACCGCCCACTTCCATCGTTTCAGCCACGTCATGGTAACCATTCCTCCCAATGCAGATCGAGTCCCAGGGCATCGCGAAACGCAAGCAGTGCGAGGAGTAGCGAGGTCACTCGCTCCTCAGCTGTGATAAGGAACGCGTTTTGCGCTTTCAACTGCGCCTGCCAGTCCGCTGCGCTGATGCTCCCTGCCTCGGACCGCGTCTGATTGATGTCCATTTCTAACGCCAATTTCTCCTCCTCTAGTGGTAACCGGTTCAGGCTACAAAGCGAACTATCCAGCGCGCGAAACTGGTCCTTCAAGTGGTTCTCTCTCTGAATCCTAGCCGTAGAGAGGCTTTCCCGCGCGAGAGCAAGTTCGACCTTCCCAATCTCGACTTGCAGGCGACGGTCTGGTGAAAACAGATCTAAGGAAAGATTGCAGCCAACCGTCCACCCTTGTTCGCTTAGCCCCGCGGAGATCGATAAGCTCGGCAGAGCTGCTCGCTGCGTAGCCTGGAGTGCTTGCTCGGCTTCCTGAACGCCTTGGTTGCCTGCGTCAACTTCAGCGGAGATGTCGATAGCTGTCGAGATGACGTTTTCGTCGGAAAGCAGATCAGTAGTTGCTTTGATCAGGGCTTCTCGATTCAGGCGGATCGGAACGAGTACTGCATCTTGCTCGGCTCCCATCCACTGAAGACTGAATCGCGCCAGCTGTTCCTGATGCGACGACCGCAGCTCATCCACCTCGATCTGAGCATCGAGGACCTGGAGCCGCGCCTCCAGAAGAGACTGCTCACCTCTTAACCCACTGCCTGCAAGTTCCTCGACGGTAGCGAGGTTTTCTTTCGCGTCGATGAAATCCGCCTCCGCGTTGACCAGATGTTCACCATCACTGAGAAGCTGGCAATACCGGCTAATGGTCTCCAGCACTACAGCGGTGCGGGCCTTTTCTAGCGTTTCGTGCGCTTTTTCAACAGCGTCACGCTTTCGGTCGACCGGGTCTGAAGCTGTATCTGGATCGGCGAAGTCTACCGTTTGAACGAAGGAAATCCCCCAACCAGGGACTGTCCAGTTTCCCGTCAACCTGTCCCAAGTCCACTCCAATCCGCCTACTACTTGGCTCGATGTGCCCCAAGGCAGAGAAAAACCTGCTCCGAACTGGCCCCTCACCTTGCCGGAAAAACCATCATTGCTCAAAGTTGGCGTGCTGATCTGAAGATCGAGAGCGGGAATGCCGATGGTGGCAAGCGCCGCCTGGAGTTCCAGCTCCGCGAGCTGGACTTTGAGTTCTTCTTCCCGGATGTTTGGATGGTTTGACAGGGCGAGCTCGATGGCCTCATTCACTGTTAGAGTAGTGGCCGAGGATATCCATGAGAGCGCCAGGATGATACCTGCGCAGAGAAATGCCCCAGTGCATTTTGTCATCATTCGCCGTTCTCCTTTGGGCAGACGGGCCTATCTTAGCCTGATCCGCTCGCTGTGCGGACAAGTGGGCGAACAACACAGCATGCCCGCTGCTGTCGATGCCGCCGTCGGTTGGCGAAAGGATTTGAGGGCGTCCTCCATGATCTCCAGGACAACCGCGTTACGGGTCTTCTCAAGCGCCAATTGCTCATCCTCCACGGCCTGCTGTTTGGTCTCCAGCTCCTCTGAACCAGCATCCAGGCGCGAGAAGTTCATCTTCTGCGAGAAGAGGATCGCCCAATCCGGCAACTGCCACCTGCCATTCAGACTGTCCCAGGCTACCCCTAGGCTGCCCGAGAGCTGACTGTCCGTTCCCCAGGGGAGGGACAGCCCGATCGCGAGCGACCCCTGGAGTTCACCGGAGAAGCCGTCGAATGCCAGATGCGGTGGCTTGATTTGTAGCTTAACCGACGGGATCGTCGCCCTCGCCCAAGCAGCTTCCAATTCCAGTTCAGCAAGTTGAAGGTCGAGTGCTGCCTTGCAAACATCCGAGTGCTGTTCAAGGGCAACTGAAATCGCTTGATTCAGCGTCAGCTCAAGTGAATCCGAAAGCGATCCCGCAGAGCCGAACCATGGAATCAGCAGAACGGCCCCGATCCAGAAGTATCTTAAGGGCTTTCTTAGCATGAGCGTCCGCCACCTCCTCTCTTTCGGAAGGAACTCCAAGAAGCTGCAAAGGCACAAGCTCTCTCAAGCCCTATTTCGAAAGAGCAATCCAACGTAATCATATCGAAGCAGTATAAAGAAATCGTGTCAAGCGTGTGGTAGATTTGTGAAGACTCATAAGAGACAAGTACAGACGCGGATTAGAGTAAAGTCCAGGGACGTGGTGTAAGAGTTGGCGGTCGCGAACAACAAGGAAGAGGCGAGCAAGGAGTCGGAGGGGTTGACCAAGGGTTCACTGGGGTGTTCCTCGTGGGGGGATCCGGGGCGGGGATTCGAGGAACATGTCACCTATTTCCAGGTCCTTCGCTTCCTTCCAGGCCGGCATTTCGCTACATCTCGACCGGTTATTCTTTCTGCAAGTGCGACACGTCTCCGGTACTACCTTATGTTGCTGAGACAGCGAAGGGATGAGTTCAGCAAACCGGGTTCGTAGGCAGGATGACGATAAGGCTGTTTCGGGGGTGAATCGAGGCACGAAGCCTTGACACGGCGCGCGCTCTCAGATATATCACCGTGTTTCCAGCCCCCCGTATTCTCGCAGGACTCCGCAGGATTTCCGCTTGCCATTGCGAGATGCTATCCTTGAATGTGGAGGTGTGCTATGAGGAAGCAAGGAGTTCTCTTACTCGCGTTGGCAGCAGTGCTGTCACTTGGTTTCAAAGCCCTCCCATGGGGGCCAGACGTCTTGGTAGAAAGGGGATGGATTGAGAGTTTCGATGCGGATACATCGGAGGATGGCACCATCTACGTCGCAACGACGGTATGGGGGGAACACGTAAGACATGAGGAGATAGACCTAGATGAGCCAATCACCGGGAACACTTCGATTCGCCTCAGGTACTCACGTGATCAAGGGCGTAACTGGTACGTGGCTGGAACGATGTTCACGTGGGGGATAGATCCCGGTTTCGGCAATGTGAGAGTCGTGGCGGGGAAGCAAGGTGATAGAGACCTTGTCCACGTCTTTCACACCTTTGGCAGGCATCTCTTGGTCAAGAATTGGCTTGAAGGTCCAGCGGGTTGGGGAGAAGGTGGCGGGACAAGTACAGTAGGCACCATCACCGACCAATGGGAACAGGCTCTCGGTGCGGGGACCTACCATGTCGCGAGATCGTACTTGCCGGGCGCCGAGCCGGGGGAGTTCTCGGATAATTACGTGCTTGTGGTTGCATACCATGAGCACAGCACCAACCAGATTCGCATTCATAGATCCCTGGATCGTGGCGAGACTTGGGACGAGGTCGCAAGGTTTGCGAGCATCCCTGGTTGGGAATTCTCATGGGACTTCGACCTTACTTTCGTCCCTCCAGGCATCTTCCTCCTCACCTATCCGAAGTACCTCACCGAACCCGACTGGGAAGGCGAATACGCTGCGTACTCACCTCACTGGGTTGAAGGGTTTGTCTGGGCCGGAGAGGAGGACTGGATCGGGCCTTGGATGATTCGCGAAGAAGCGATGGGCGGCGACTACTTTCCACTCTTTGCGGACTACCCGCGCATCGGTGGCGCCCATAGCACTTGGAGAGACCACACAGTCGCAGTACTGGCTACTCCTACGTTCAATCCTGACACAGGACAGCGGAAGCTCGAGTACTGGACGTTTACCGAGATAGGCTCCCCGAGCGACTGGGGCGGGGAAACCTTGGCGTACTGGGAAGGTGGGACCAGCTACACCTGCCTTGACGTTCTCTCACCGAGAAAAGAGGCCGACCAAGACATTCACGTGCTCCTCTCCTGGGAAGACGAGATGTACCTCTGTTTGGCAGATGCATCAGGATCTCCTGGAGTTCCATTGTCGTACCGGGAAAGAGGTATGAACGATTTCGACTACTACGAAAGCGACAACTGGCTTCTTTGTCCGAAACTCGTGCACATCGACAAGCCGCCCGTCGACTGCCTGGGCGTCGTCTACGTGCGACGTTTGGATCATGCGAATGCTGAGATTCTCGGCGTGGACGTTTGCTACGACTCGAACTGCAGCATCGACCTACAACAGATGCCGCCAGAGGTCATCTTGCAACAAAGAGCGATATTCGAGATCCAGCTGGAGGAGTCAGAACACCCGTCTACTTACTCTCCTGGCACCGGGCCGCTATCTGTACAACTAGAGGCGAGTGCCATTGCAGTTTGCGAGACGACGCACAGCCACGTCCTTGAGATCTCATGGGCAATCAGCGGAGGCGCTACCCTGCAAGATGTAAAGATTGAGATTACAGCCTCTGACGGATCCTCCTATGTCCATGAAACGCAGGCAGGTCAGGGAACGGGTAGCTTCGGCCTGGTGTTCCCAGCTGGTGGCACCGTCACTGTAACCGCCACTGCCACGTCCACATCTGCAATGGCTGTCTCCTCAAGGAGCGCCACTCTCACTTCCTGTGAATGATGGCATTCCAGGGAAGCGGTGGATATAACACCTATTCCTACCTTCTTCGCTTCCGGCCAGGCCGACGCCTGCTCTCCCGCAACGTGTCTTCGGGGGAATGGGGGTGCGGTGGAAGAGTCGGACCACCTAAGTTGCTAAGTCGAGAGTGGCCAGTCTGGTAAGATCGCCTCGGATCAAGAGAGGTGATCGAAGTGGGACAGAAGGGGAAACGTTACTCTCCCCGGTTCCAGTTTCAGGTGGTGTTGGAGGTATTGAAGGGAGATCGTGACGCAGTGGAGATCGCGCGCGCTTTCAGGGATGGTTCCTCTCAGTCTCGCTTGTAGGAATTAAGGTTTATGTCCCTCTATTTTAAGTACTGAAGTATCGCCTCCACAACGAGGTAGTTAACTGATCGATCCTTCTTCTCAGACAGCTTGATCAGCCTCTCAACTGGCCGCTGTGCCATCTTCGACTGCGGAATGTAGATCGAGAACTTATCGAGGATCTCCTTCTTTGCCATTCGGGTCACCTCTTTCCCTGTTTTCAGTTCTATTTATCGTAGCGGTTATGCTCTTGTCAGGCAAAACCGCACGCTGTATGGTAAGAGAGGGCGATCGCTGTGAGAGGAAGAAGAGCAGCGGTAACTATTGTTCTACAAACACTCCTCTTGCTATAGAATCACCGGAGCACAGGTCGACTCTTTGGCCTCGTTGGCACTTGGACAAAGCTTTGGAGGGAGAGTGCCGTGGAAATCACCCAACTGGGCATGGAGCACGAGAAAGCACTCCTGAACTTCCTCGCTGACTTCACAAACGCCGGCGAGATGGACATCCCAGGCTACTTCGCAGACTCGGATTGGTCACACGCCGAGATTGTCGAGAACCTCGCCAGGATGTCTCGCGGAGAAGGGCTCCCAGACGGGTGGGTGCCAGGTACGACCTCGTTTCTTGTCCATGAAGGAGAGATCCTGGGGGTTTCAAATCTTCGCCATCGGCTGACTTGCCACCTGCTTCGCTTTGGCGGGCACGTTGGCTTCAGCGTCAAGCCGTCGGCACGCTGTCGTGGGCACGCTACGCGGCTACTCGAAGGGGCCAAGGCGCTGGCCTGCGTCAAGGGCATTGATCGATTGCTTGTAACCTGCAACGCAGAGAACGTCGCGTCGGTTCGTGTGATCGAGAAGTGCGGAGGCGTCCTCGAAGATGAGATGTACCTCGAAGATGTAGGGGAGGTTATCCGGCGATACTGGATCGCGCTGTGAGAAGGTAATGTCGGACTGGACCAGGAGCCTATGTGACTGTAGGCAGAACTTTCGTTCTATCCACAGTCTGGTAGTCTGGAGCCTGGGGGATTCGAACTCACCGCAGCCGGACTGCGAACTGCCGAACAAAAGTTCTAGGTATGGTGACGTCAGGCGTACTTACCGTAATCGTACCGAGAACTTCCGAAGGAAAGTTCTAGATATGGTGACCTCTGGTGTAGTGTTTTGCACGCCGTCTGAGGTTACGACACAAGACCTCGGATATGGAATATGCGCCCCAGACCGCTCTAACGGCTTCTCGTCAATCGCTGCGCGCTCGTTCCAGATTCGAGACTTGACTGGAAATAGAAGGTGCTATACCATCGTTACATCGGAAGCAAGGTGAGTGGGCGAAGAGTGCGAGAGCCATCGCGCCATAGAGGTGCAAGAACACTGCGATTCTCCCGACACCGAAAGGAGGAATGCCATGCGAGCAACACGCCTCCGGCACGTCGTTGGCACAGCCGGGCTACGGCCATTGGGCGATTTCTTCTTCCGCCAAGCGGTGCTTGCCGGCATGCCGGCAGCTTATGTGGCCTTTTGGCTAGCGCTCTTTCCGTATCGTCCGGTGGAGGATATTACCACGACGGTCTTTCTGATCTTGCTTCCGATCTTCGTGTTCATCGAAGTGATAGCGTTCGTGTGGCCAATGTGGTCGTTCCATCGCGTGATGGTGCGCCAGAAGCGCTCCCTCGTGGCGCAAGCGGACGAGATTGCACGCAGGATCTCCACCACCCAAGCGGAGCTCCGGAACCCCACCAATCCAGCTCAGGTCGCAGAACTCAACGCCCGGCTCACACTTGACCTGAAACTCTATGAGGAGATGGAAGACCTCCCAACGTGGCCACTGAACAAGCAGATCCGCAGACGGTTCGCAGCGCAGAACCTCATACTCGTGGCGGTTCCTCTCCTCGGCCGTCTCGATGGTGGCAAGGTGAGAGGGTTCACTGAACAGCTGCTGGAGATCTTCGGTGCGGGATGACCAGCCGTCCATAGCCATGTTCAGTAGTTGATGTGAACTGGCACGTACGGGGATGACGTAGGCGGCAACGATTCATAGTGAGAAAGGGGGCGATCATGACGAAAACGAAGTCACTGAAGAAGGAATACGAGGAGCTGCTTGGATACCGCGCGGGGGCTCGCTACTGCAAGGTCGATCTGCACACGCACACACCGGCTTCGGAGTGTAGCAGCTACGCGCTTCCGGAGCCGCTGGAAACGATCGTTAGAGCCAATCATCCGAAGAGCGGCGTGCGAGCGGCGTGTCGAAGAGCGTACTCGCTTCTCAAGGATGTGGCGAGCGGTGAGAATCCGTTTGCAGAAGCGTTGCGGTCCGACGACGTGACGAAGCTGCCGCGACTGTGCGGCACTCCCACGCTCAACGTGACGGAGCTTCAGCGGATTGCGATGACCTGGATCGACGCCATCTGCCGTGAACGCGGAGAAGAGACAGACGCGAACTCGATCGAGGTGAGCGGTAGGCCGTACGAGATGCTGAAGCTGGCGTTCCGGGATATTGAGAACTACATCGCAAGTCTCTTCTTCCCGGAGGAATTCGTGCTTCGATGCTACATCGAAGAGCTTCAAGTCGTTGCGTTGACCGATCACAACCATCCAGGATTCGTCGTGCCGCGCGTGCAGGAGCTTGGAACGTGGTACGGAGCGCTTCAGGCGGTAAACGAAGAGTACGTACGCGATCTTCGCGAGAATGCCGGCCGACGGGTTCGCGACACGGTCATTGCGAGGTTGAGCTGGGCCGCGGACAAGCTCGCCGAACCTCCGACGGTCCGTACAGATTCGACAACCAAGTCGCAGCACAAGGAAGCCGGCAGGAAGCAGCTGGAAGCTCGGAAAGCCCGAGAAGATCACATCCTCGAGCGCTTGGCGCACTGGAACAAGACGTCGAATCCGCTGCGACGAGTGGTCCTTCTGCCGGGTGTTGAGATCACGGTGAGCGCCGTGCACATGCTTGCCGTTTTCCCGCCGAAATGGTACGTGCCCGGACGCATTGGTGCCATCCTCCGCGCAATCGGGATTCCCGAGGAACAGTGGGGACAGGGCTTCATCGCCGCGGCGACGGCGAGTGTTCAGGACACGATGAAATTGGTGGCGGAGAACGGCGGCATTGCCGTTCCCGCCCACTCGAACAGCGACTTCAAGGGGCTCCTTCGGTTGTTCCGGAGGGGACTCGAACTACGGAAAGTGTTGGAGCATCCGGCGTTGACTGCCTTGGAGAAGGTTCGCGGGACCGTGATTGCCGCGGCGGAGAAGGGCAAGAAGGGGAAGGCGACGTGGGAGACGCTGCGATGGCTCGCGGAGGATAGCCGGCGACGCGATCGGGCGCGCCCGTTGTGCTTCATCAAGGGGTCCGATGCCCACGAATGCCGAATCGAATGCGACGGGACCGGCGAAGACTTGGGAAGTCGGTACACGAACGTCAAGATCGACCTTCGCCCGTTCGACACTCCGGACGAGACGTTCGCGGCGCTCCGACTCGCGATGCTCAGCGGACAAAGCCGTGTGATCGAGTTCCCCACAGAGGACGGGTACAACTACCAGGCAGATGCCAAGGTGAAGAGGGCAGACCGCATCAAGCTTCTCGATCGTGACACCCGGCGTCCGACGATCCTCGGAATAGCCGTCTCTGGAGAGGGGTCGTACGCAGACGGGCTCTGCGTCCGGTTCAGTCCGTACCTCAACTGTGTTGTTGGAAGTGGGGGCAAATCGACACTGGTCCGCATGTTGGGATACGCGTTTGGCGCGCAAGGGTTCATGCCCCAGTCACCGAAGACGTGGTTGCCAGACCTCGTTCGCGTGTACTGGGAATACGATGACGCAGCCTACTGCGTCGAACGCCGCGGCCGTCACGCGAATCCCAACGAGGCGACGACCGCGTGGTATCGCCGCAGTGCGGCGGGAGACTGGACAGCATTCGAGCCGGAATCGAATTCGGGATTGCAGACGTTGGGGTGTCCAGTGGAGATCTGGCCGTCCGCCGAAATCCAAGATGAACGAGGCTCGCTCAGCAGGTTCGAAGACGACGTGATCCAGGAGCTGAAGCGATTGCTCCAGTTCAGGAAGCTGGAAGACGCGCGCCCGCTCTTGATTAATCAGCCGCGCGACATCTTCAATGGACGGGAGCTGTTCGACGAAGTGCTCGCAAAACCTCACTTGAAGGCGCGTCAGATCATCTGGAGCACGGGGAGTGCGAACGTGCCCGTCGCGATGGACGCCGAGAAGATCCTGATTACGCGTGAACTCAACGACGGCAAGAAGATGGAACTCGTGTGCGGCGGTGATCTCAGCGAAACGGATGTGCGCGACGCGTTCCTCGACTGCAGCGAAGGCGGGTATCTGGCGTTTCGTCGACGCCAAGCACTGTACGGGCTCTAGAATTTGTTGTGGCAGGCTCGGAGTCACGTCTTTCATTGCAGGATCTCTACGTGCTCCTTTCCCAGTTGATACTCCCTCCGGATGGGTGTCAGACCGGGGATCGGGGTCGAGGGCAGGATGACGATAAGGTTGTTTCGGGGGTGAATCGAGGCACGAAGCCTCGACACGGCGCGCGCTTTCAGAGATGTCCCTCTCAGTCTTGCCTGTAGGAATTAAGGTTTATGTCCCTCGATTTCCAATGGTTTGCATACCTTGCACGGCCTAAACCCTCGCTGTAGTGCCGCCTCACTGGTAAGGAAGCACCCCTTATTGGACTATTTTCGAACTCGCTAGTTCGAGAATCGTCTCCTGAGGGAACCCGAGTGGACAACTTTCGAACTGGTACGCCCCGGTGGACTACTTTCGAACTGGGGTTGGAAGATCGTCCAGTTGGGTAGGCTGATTGGACGGTTTCCAAACTGATACACTTTGGTGGACTACTGTCGAATGAGGCACTAGATCTTCGATGTGTCCGTTATCCCGCACATCGTCCCGATGGCTCAGGTATAGGGGCGTGCTCTACAGTGTAGCGTCGGGCAATAGAAGGGAAACTACTACGGCTCATTGACACATGTCGCCATAAAGAAGAGAATAGCGACACGCAGAGGTGGAGTCGGAATGGCGGGATACGATCCAAAGGAGCCGGTGTTCATCCCGTGTGAGCAGGGCGCCAGCGGTCTGCCACACGTTGCAGATTCGCAGGACGTTGGTGCTGCGTCGGTGACACCCTGGCCTCGGTTATGGGCCAAGACGGGGCAAGAAGGCAGCTACCACCCATTGCTGTGGCACATGCTTGACGTTGCTGCCGTTGCCGGTTTCGTTTGGGACCATCACCTGAGTCCCGGGCTTCGCAAGAGACTGGAATGTGCGCTTGGAGCTGCTGACGCACGAACACTTGTCGTGTTTGCAGCCGGCGCGCACGATATCGGCAAGGCCTCCCCAGGCTTCCAGAAGAAGGCGGTGGATCTATGCGAATGCTCTGCTCTTCCGTTCTCCGATCATGACCAGAATCGTCCGCATGGCTTCATCAGTGCCTGCGTTCTGAGTGAGATGCTGGGCCCAGACGTGGGCCTATTGGGCCAGATCGCCGGCGGGCACCACGGCGTCTTCCCGCGTTCGGCGGAACTTCGAATGGGTCGTGACACACTTGGGAACAACGATTGGACGACGGCTCGGACCAAGCAACTGGATGCGCTTGCCAACATTGTGGGTCTTGATCTGAATCGAGTGTCCCAAGTCAAGGACGTGATCACTGACCCGTTCATCGTCCCTGTGCTTGCCGGACTTGTCTCCGCTGTGGACTGGATCGGTTCGAATCAGGATTTCTTCCCGTGTGAGGCCAAGTGCGGAGAGGCCCCTGAGGTTCACGCCAACGAATACTGGAGAAAGTCGCAAGAGCGGGCGCAGCAGGCTCTCGATAAGCTTGGCTGGTTGCCCAGTGTAGTCTTTGCCGAAGAGGCGCAGTTCGACGCAGTTTTTCCCAGCTTCACTGCTAACGCCCTTCAGAAGGCCGCGATCGAACTTGCGTCAAAGCAGACTTCCCCCTACCTTATGATCGTGGAGGCGCCTATGGGGCGCGGCAAGACCGAAGCCGCTCTCTACGCAGCCGATCTTGCCATGTGCCGGGGCTTTTCCCGGGGACTGTATGTGGCCATGCCGACTCAGGCAACAGGTAATGCGATGTTCAAACGGGTCTTGGACGACTACCTAAGAAAACGTGGACACCAGGGGAGACTGAACCTGCAACTCGTGCATGGTAATGCGCTACTCGCTCAGATGGCGGAAGTCCAAGAAGGCGAGATCCCAGGCTTCGAACCCAGGAACATCGGGGAAGAAGACGGCGACGTAGAAGCGCAATCTTGGTTCACCGCTAAGAAACGCCCGCTTCTGGCGCCGTTCGGCGTCGGCACCATCGACCAAAGTCTGCTGAGCGTGCTTCAAACCAAGCACTGGTTCGTACGGCTCTTTGGGCTCGCGGGCAAGGTCGTGATCTTCGACGAGGTTCACGCTTACGATGCTTACATGAGCACGATCCTCGAACGACTCCTGCATTGGCTCGCCGAACTCGATTGCACGGTCATTCTCCTCTCCGCGACGCTTCCTGAGGCCAAGCGAAAGGCGCTTGCCAAGGCGTATTTGGGGTGCGATGATGCTGAGTATGAGCGCTATCCGCGCATCACTCTGGTCAAGCCCCGCCACTACCCCAGCAAACAAACTAATGAGGCATCCATCTGCAAAGGGATCCCTACGGGAGAATCGCGCGCCGTTGTTCTGCAGTTGGCCACGACGGATCTGGAATCCTTGTCCGAGAGTCTGGCCCGAAGACTGGAGCATGGTGGTTGCGCTGCCGTTGTCTGCAACACGGTGAACCGCTCCATCGAGGTCTATGAACACCTACGACACACGCTGAGAGAGACCGAGTGCATGCTCTTCCACGCCCGTACGCTTCAAATGTGGAGGCGAGAACGCGAAGAGGAAGTCCTTCGCAAGTTCGGCAGAGGCGAGAGACGAGAGGCTGGAACGCACACAAACCCACACCGGCCAATGCGCGCCGTGCTCGTTGCAACGCAGGTGGTTGAGCAAAGCCTCGACCTGGACTTCGACGTAATGGTCTCGGAGATCGCCCCCGTCGACTTGCTGCTCCAACGTTTAGGAAGGCTCCACCGCCATCTCCGCCATCGCCCCGAGGGCCTGGAAACGCCACGGCTCATCGTGCTCTGCGACGCCAAACCGGTCGGCCCGCCGCCTGAGTCATTCGGCAAGAGCATTGAATTCGTTTACGACCGCTACATCCTTCTTCGAACCTGGTTGGCTCTACGCGAGCGAGACAAGATCGAGATTCCGACAGGAATCGAGTCACTCGTGGAGGCAGTATACGGGTCGGAAGACGTCCCTTCGAATGATGGTTGGCCCGACGCCTTGTCTGACGCAAGGAGATCGATGGAATTCAAGCGCTCCGAATCCGAAAAGGCCGCATCCCGACTACTGGTTTTGAACCCCCGAGCCCCGGCAGACCTCATCGAGCAGTTCAACGACCAGCTGAAAGACGACGAAGACCCCGAGGTGCACAGGACAGTGAGGGCGGCGACGCGCGAAGGTGATCCGTCCCTAACCTTCGTGATCGTACCTGAAGATACCGCTCTCTCTTCTGAACCGAAGATTCCCGAGGTTCGGGATCTGCTCGATCATTCAGTCAAGATCAGCCATCGAGGCATCTTCCATGCAATGATCGAGAAGGGCGAGTCGCCGACGGAATGGGCAAGAAACGCCCACCTCCGCCACGCTAGGCTGTTGAGGCTAGACGGCCGAAGTCAAGGCCGGGTGAAGGATTACGTCCTAACGGTAGATAAGAAGCTGGGCGTGGTGATCGCAAAGGAGGAAGAAAACGATGGCTGAGTTCAACCTGATCGACGAGCGCTGGATTCCTTGCATCGACCTTCGGGGTAAGCAGGTCGAGCATGGCATCCGTGAAACCTTGCTCAAGGCTCACGCACTGCGCGAGATCTGCGACGACTCACCGCTCGTTACGGTGGCCATCCATCGCCTGCTCTTGGCGATCCTGTACCGCGCCCATGACGGACCAAGAGACTTCACAGCATGGAAGTCCATGTACTCGCTTGGGGGATTCGATGAACAGGTTGTCGGCTGCTACCTTGCCCAGTGGAAGAACCGCTTCGACATCTTCAGTGATGACCGCCCTTTCTATCAGATGGGGAGCCTCGAAACGAGGATCCCCGTTCCCGTCAATCGGTTGGCCACCGAATGCGCAAGCGGGAATAACGCAACCCTTTTTGACCATAGCGAAGATGAGACCGGAGCAAACTGGTCGCAGGTTCAAGTAGCTAGGCGCCTCGTTGCCTGTCAGTCGTTCGCGTTGGGCTTCGGAAAGAGCGGCAACGCGAGGATTGGTAGCGTCGAGGAGACGTTGCCCTACTCAGCAGATGCAATTGCGTTGCGCGGCATGAATATTTGGCTTCAGGGAACGAGCTTGTTCGAAACCCTATCAGTCAATCTTGTTCCCATCGATGACGTTTCAGCTCCACCGTGGGAACTGGAGGATTCGAACGCGTATCGCGACATACTTCAAGACAAGAGCCGGAAAGTCGTCACCTCTCTCGGCGTAGTCGACCGCCTGACATGGCAGAGCCGGCTGATCCGGCTTATTCCAAATGGTAACACAGTTTCAAGGATCTACTACACGCAGGGACGCTCGGCGGACAAGTCTGCCGGCGACCCAATGAAGGTTTATCGGACCTCCAAGGACGAAGGTATTTCGGCCCTGTCACTTAGCAGCGGCAAGGCCGCTTGGCGAGACGCTCATTCTATCCTCACGATTCCGAGTGCTAGTAGCAATGAGCGAAGGCCGGAGTGCTTCAATCTCGTCGCGCGAGCTCGCTCCGCAGCAGTTGTGGATATCGCCAAACCATTTGCCGTCCAGATCGTGGGGCTAGCAACGGCACCGAAAAAAGCAGGGAAGTTCCTGCTCTGGCGCCACGAGCGGATGCCCATTCCCGCTGCTTTGCTCAGCGACGTCAATCTCATCGAGCGACTTGGGGGGTTGCTTCAAAACGCTGAGCAGGGGGCTATCGAGATCAACACACGAATACGAAGGATTAGCAAATTGTACCTTTCACCCAGCTGCGAGTCGGCAGGCGCACGTCAGCCCGACAAGAACGAGGTCAACAAGGTCGTCGATGCGATTGACCCCCGCCCCGTCTACTGGGCGCGACTGGAGAAGCACTTCTATACCTTGCTTGACACCCTCCATGACGACTGGGACAAGAAGAACGACGGATGGAAACCGGACGATCGGCAGACGGCCACCCGGACTTGGCGAGAGCACGTCAAGCGCGAAGCCCAGCGGGCGTTGGAAGAGAGCATTCGATCACTTGGCACGAGTGCTCGCGCAATCCAAGCCGTCGCTCGCGTTCGCACCGATTTCAACGATGACGATCTCAAACCTGCGGCGAAGAAGCAGCGAAAAGCAAAACGGAAAGGAGGCAAGAAGGAATGAGCCTTGATGCAAGACAGAAATCCTTCATAGGCTACCTGCTAGGCCTCGCCCAAGAAGGACAGGAAGACCGCGGGGCGCTCGCCGCCCTGCGCAGCGGTCTCGGCAAAGAGCCCGGCGAGATGGCCAGAGTGCACCAGCATGTCGTCCCCTATCTGCCCGAGGCGAGATGGAATGATTGCTGGTACTACATCACGGCTACGCTCTTCGGCTTGTTTCCTAGGCACCGTGGCGGTCGCTCCTTGGGCGCGGCGTTTAGTCCTCTTCGAGCCAAGAGCGATAGCATGGAGGCGCGATTCATCGCGCTGCTCAACGCTCATCCCGATGATCTCGCTGACCACTTGCGCCATGCCATCAGCTTGCTGAAGTCCAACGAGCAGCCCATCGACTGGTTTCGGTTCCTGGACGACCTGCTGCAGTGGGACCATCCCGAAGGACATGTGCAACTGAAGTGGGCACGCGACTTCTACAAGAGCTATGCCGGACAGGCTGAAGCCCTGAGCGACACGAATGATGACAACACCTCAGAACAGGAGGGAGAGAACCATGAATGATTCCGGTATCAAGATCGAAGTCCACCTGATCCAGAACTTCGCCCCATCGAACCTGAACCGCGACGACACGGGTCAACCCAAAAGCGCGACCTTCGGCGGTTTTCGCCGGGCGCGCATTTCGAGCCAATGCAGCAAGCGCGGCACACGTCAAATGTGGCGGGAAAGCGGCTCTGCGTCGGTGGGTGAACGCACAAAACTGCTGAAGCAAGAGCTAACGCCACGCCTGAAGGTGGCGGGGCGAAGCGATGAGCAGATTGGGATCGCCCTGGACACGTTCCTCGGCCAGTTCTATTCCAAGATGGATGGCGAGAAGACGGCCGTGCTGGTCTTTGTCAGTCAAGAAGAGATGGCAGTGGTCAAGGAACTGATAGACAGGCACTGGGAGAGCCTGTCGGCTGGAAGCAAAGTGGAAGGGAAGGATGCGAAGGCGGCCGCAACAGAGCTTGGCAAGGCCAAGACCTCCGCCGACATCGCTCTCTTCGGCCGCATGCTCGCCGAGCAGCCCGGCCGGAACACGGATGGTTCCTGCCAGGTCGCTCATCCTATCTCCACCCATAAGGTAGACATGGAGATGGACTTCTACACCGCAGTCGATGATCTAAATCCGGCAGACGCGACCGGCGCAGGGATGATGGGCGTCGTCGGCTTCAACAGCGCCTGCTACTACCGCTACGCGCTCGTCGACCGCGACCAGCTCGCCCGCAATCTTGCTCGAAAGACCGAGCGAGCCAACGGCACGTGGACGCAAGCCCTCGGCGCAGAGGATTATGAAGAAGCCGACAGGGTTATCAAAGCGTTCCTCGAAGCGATGGTCTACTCCATCCCAACCGGGAAACAGAACTCCTTTGCCGCCCAAAACCTCCCGTCATTCGGCCTATTCGTCCGGCGCCAGGGCGGCGTCCCAATCTCTCTTGCCAACGCCTTCGTCAAGCCCGTGCGGCCCACCAGAGATGACGACGATCTCGTGGGGCTCTCGGTCGCCGCACTGACGAAGCATTGGGATGCACTAAAGAAGGTCTACGGTGAGCAGGGCGTCAAGACGACCTCGTGCTTCCATCTTGAACAAGAGAGCCGACTGAGCGGGCTCGCCGATTCCGATAAGGGAAGTGTCAAAGAGGCGATCAATGCGGTACTGGAGGCCGCGAAAGGACAATGAGCGACGTCTATACCCTGCTTCTCAGGCTCGAAGGCCCCATGCAGTCATGGGGCTATCGCAGCCGCTTCGACTATCGCGATACGGCCCTCGAACCGACGCGTAGCGGCGTAATTGGCTTGATCTGCGCTGCCATGGGCATTGCGCGTGGCGAGGACATCTCGCGCTTCGAGGCGATTCGAATGGGAGTGCGAGTAGATAGGGAAGGTAGACCCGAAAGCGACTATCACACCGCGCTCGACGTAATCAGGGCCGATGGCAGTGGAACGGACACTGTTCAGTCTTGGCGCGACTATCTGGCCGATGCATCGTTTACAGTTGGCCTGCAATCGAGCGATCAAAAGCTTCTTGACGAAATCGCAGAGGCACTACAGTCCCCGGTATGGCCACTGTTCCTTGGGCGCAAGGCGTTTCCGCTCTCCGTTCCGCCCGTTCATCCTTCGGATACCGGTAAGCCGGGCACGTTGGAGGAGCATCTGCTGTCTGAAGAGTCGGGCAAGCGTGTGGTCCTGGAAACCGCCGATGGTGAGAGGATCCAGAACGATTGGCCTCTCTGCTTCGGTGAACGTCGCTTCAAGCCGCGATCTATCCACACCCAGTTCGGGGTGAAAGGAGCTTCAGAATGACGACGAACGCCATCGCCCCGCTTTACCTCTCTCGTCTTCTCCTCGATCCACGCTCGCGCCAGGTCTGGAGCGAGCTGGCGCAGCCGTACGAAATGCACCGGACGCTGATGCATGCCTTTGAGAGATATCCCCTCAAAGAAAAGGAGAATGCGCGTGAGAAGTTCGGCGTCCTCTTTCGCACCGATGTCGACGCCCACTGTAATCGCGTGACCCTCTATGTCCAATCCAGCGTCGAGCCGGACTGGTCGTTCCTCGCTACCTTCCAATACTACCTGCTCACGGGTGCGGACAAGCCCAATCCAGCCTGCAAGGACGTTGCTGGGGCCTATCAGCAGCTTCAAGACGGACAGGCTCTTTCGTTTCGCCTTCGCGCCAATCCGACCAAACGCATCGGAAAGGACGCTGAAAACAACGGTGTGTGGAAGGGCAAGCGAGTCGGACTGCTGCGTGAAGAAGATCAGATCGCTTGGCTGATTCGCAAAGGGCAGGAGCGGGAAATCGGCAAGCCCGGCGGCTTCGAGATGCTGATGAAGGACGTCGCGGCCCCGAGCGGCGAAGTTCTGCAGGTGCCGCTCGTCAACGTTCGTCGCGAAGGGAAACAAAGAGGACGCAAGAAGGAAAACGGGCGTTCTCATGAGACGACGCACCTATCGGTTCTCTTCGATGGCCTCCTACGGATCACAGACGCTAACGACTTCCGAGAAACGCTGGCCAGGGGCATCGGTAGCGCGAAAGCCTACGGTTTCGGGCTACTCTCGATTGTACCGCGGGGGGACAGATGAAGAACCTGCGCGAACTGCCCAAGTTTCGTGACGGCCTGTCGTACAGCACGAACAACGAACAGGGCTTATCAATTCGTCTGACGGGCGACAAGACGCGTTCGGTTGTCGATCTGGACGGCCTTTTTCTCGTGGGCGTGAAGAATGCCCGGTGGCAAGAGCTGTTGGAACAGCAGTAGTGGTTAGATCCTTGAAAAGTGAACCGGTGCACAGGAAGGACACTTCCTGGGGTGGCAGAGCTAGCAAACGCCAAACAGAAGAAGCGTGGTCCCCACGCACGTGGGGATGAACCGGACGGGTACTATCTCGTGAGGGTGGGGAAAGCCGTAGTCCCCACGCACGTGGGGATGAACCGGTGGTCGAGTGGGAGACCTACGGCGGGATGCAGTGGTCCCCACGCACGTGGGGATGAACCAAGGCCGGTCTCGTCAAAGGACAGCCCTTCCACGTGGTCCCCACGCACGTGGGGATGAACCGGACATCGACGTTGGGATCCGCTGCGTTCTCACTGTGGTCCCCACGCACGTGGGGATGAACCGACGAGCCACGAAAGGGAGATCAACCGGAAGCTGTGGTCCCCACGCACGTGGGGATGAACCGACCTGTGCGGTCTTGCTCGTGGCGACAAAGCCGTGGTCCCCACGCACGTGGGGATGAACCGGCCCAGGCGAAGGCGAAGAAGAAGCAGATGGCGTGGTCCCCACGCACGTGGGGATGAACCGAACATCGACAGGGTTTTGATGTCCCTTGCCGTGTGGTCCCCACGCACGTGGGGATGAACCGATCATATCCAGCGCCCGACGAAACCAATAGATCGTGGTCCCCACGCACGTGGGGATGAACCGTTCTCACCGCGTTGCTTGTGCGTGAAACGGAGCGTGGTCCCCACGCACGTGGGGATGAACCGACAGACGCCACAGCGGGATCACAGGCGGTTGCGTGGTCCCCCACGCACGTGGGGATGAACCGTCAATATTGGTCTCCGTGATTGTGAGTGTACTCAGCGCAGCTGAACCGAGAACCAATGGTGAAAAGTTCTCGGTATGGGAAACTCAGGCGTACCTGAAAGGACTCGAACTGCAGCACCTTTCATTGCATCAGGCAGGTAATCGCGACAGCAGCTTCAAGTCATGGGACGCATACCGCATTCTGGCGCATTGCGCCTTGGAATTAGGGTTTATGTCCCCCGATTTCCTGGAGGACGGCCGGATCACCCAGGATCAGTGTCGATAACCCGTTGATTCGGTCTCCTCTTCCCCTCTTTATGGGGATGTTCGACCTTGGTTGAACCCTGTAGATGTGCTACTCTATTAACCGCAAAGAACACGTCTGTCGTACTCGAGGGAGGGGTCGCAGACGGGAGGAGGTACACGTGAACACAGGGATTAAGGTTGTGCTAATGATCGTCGCGGGGGCGCTCCTCACTGTCACCGGCTTGGCGCAGGAGAGGGAGGTAGTAATAAACGAGGTAGCGTGGGGCGGGTCTCGAGAGGACCCAACCGGCGAGTGGATTGAGCTTTTCAACTCGACCGATCACGCTATCTCTCTTGAAGGTTGGTGCCTGGTCTCTTCGGATGGGAGTCCGGACATCCTTCGGCACGGAAAGGGGTCAGGCCTTTATTTTCGAATCTTCTTCGCTTCAGCTACTCGTTTCGCGATGACGCTGATTGTCGAGAAGTGCAGACCGGTGTGCTTCGCGACCTCTCGGAGCTTGTAGTGATGGAAGAGAACAGCTTCATGGATGCGTTCGTCTCGAGTGGGCTTGTCGGAGACGTCAGCAAAGAGCTCCGCAAGGCTTGGCCTTGCTGCGTCGCGCTCGCGCCGGAGAATGTTCGGATCGAGAGGCGCGTTGAGGAGCACTGGCCGCATGCGCTCGATGAAGGCCTCACTCCCAAGGAGGCTTCCCGCGCGAAGGTCGTTCCAGGCATTAACCCCTCCACCCTCAGCGACAAAGCGGCGATACGCACGAATCGCTGGGCCACGTTTGGCCTCCAACTGAGAGAGGATCCAATCGATCGCAAGGAACTGGGGTGCTTCGACTTGCCCGGACGTTGCTCGATAGCTGCTCCATGGCCAATCTCGCGCCGAGCGGACCATCTTCGCACGAACCGGGTTCAAGACGACATATCTAGCAAGCTCGAGGAGGTGCGACTCTTTCTCGACGAGGATCGCTTTGAAGCGCCCTTGAAACACATGGCCTGATCGCTTGTGTTGACGGTTGAATCTCTGTGTGTAGACACCATTGAGAAGCTGCATGCCCCGAGACAGGTCGGGTGATGGCGTTTCGATGAGCAGGTGATAATGGTTGGACATGAGGCAGTACGCGTGACAGAGCCACTCGAATCGATCGATGACATGAGCGAGCACCTCGAGGAACGCTTCCCGATCATGGTCATCGGCGAAGATATCCTGCTGGGCATTCCCACGTGAGGTGACGTGATAGACAGCACCAGGGTACTCGATTCGCAGTGGCCTAGCCATGACGGGACAAGTCTAGCGGATTGCATTTCGAAAATAAAGGCCCGACCCCTTCGTTGCAAGGGTCTACAGGAAAATGTGCTTGAAGAGCTTCTTCCCCTGATACGTCTCAACCAGGGGTAGTCCCCGAAGCTGGACACTCTTGGTTCTGACACGATGAATTCCCTAATTCCCTGCTGCTGAGGTGCCATGTTGCACAGCGAAGCCAATCGCAACAGTAGCCTTCTTCTGTTGCATCAAGCAGGTGAGTACGAATCCCGTAGACTGGAGCCTATGTGACTGTAGGCAGAACTTTCGTTCTCTCTACAGTCTCGTAGGCTGTTGATGGGTGCAATGTGAAACATCACCATGTTAGTGATACTGTTGATTGCGCGTCACGTAGCACCTTTTCATTCCTCCACACGGAAGTCTCTTAACAAGCATATGCCATACTCTGCGACTTGCACACGATTAAGCATTGACTACCATACGTAATATGTGTAAGCGCGTGTTTGCTGGACTATCACTACGACGGCTCGGTCTGCAGATCTTGGCAAGCTCAATTGGAGCCGGGGTTGCGGCAGCCATTGTTTGGCTTTTCAATGCACTCAAGTGGCCCGTCTTCCTAGTACTTGCATTCTGCTTGCTAGGAATTGCCGGATGCAGTTACGTGGCCTTTAGCCAAGAAGCGCGGAAACGTGGGGAGAAAAGGAAGTGGCGTTATCGTCGTTGGCGATCATGGGCTTTGGTGGGTCTTGTCACCTTTTCGATTATCGGAGCCGGAACTGTGACGTACTGGCTCACTACCGGGGCAGCTGTCTCCACGTCGGAGCTTGCCGATCTTCTAGCAAGAGGTCATGCCGCATATGGCAAGGGCTCCTACGAAGAGGCTCTGAACTACTACAAGCAAGCGCTGGTGATTTCCCGTGAAGTAGGCCACCGTGCGGGTGAAGGGACAACGCTCAATAACATCGGATTAGTCTACTGCGGCCAAGGGCAGTACGACCAGGCATTAGAGTACTGCAAGCAAGCACTGGTGATCTTCCGTGAAGTAGGCGACCGTGCGGGTGAAGGGACAACGCTTCATAACATCGGATTAGTCTACCGCAGCCAAGGCCTGTACGACCAGGCGCTAGAGTACTACAAGCAAGCGCTGGTGATCTCTCGTGAAGTGGGAAACCGTGCGGGTGAAGGGGCAACGCTCGATAACATTGGGGGAGTCTATGAACCGCCCCGGGATTGCCGGAGAGTTCAAAGCTTGAGAGGATGGAGTCATGACAAGAACAAGTAGGTATTCCCCAGAGGTGCGGGAGCGAGCGGTGCGGATGGTGCT
>JAGLXM010000029.1 GCA_023132915.1 Candidatus Bipolaricaulota bacterium | reverse complement strand
GGAGGAATTCGATACCCAAAATAACCAGCTCCAGGTCGAACTCCTACAAGCGCAGCTCAACATTGATATCGGGACGATCGACAGGATGATCGCTTCCCCCGGCTTCTCCGATATCCGCAACGACCTGGAACGCTTGCGTGAAGAGGCACAACCTGTAATCGACGAGATGAAGAAGTTAGTGTCAACGGTGCGGGTAGGAATAATCGATCCACAGGAGTTCCAAAATCGCTTTAACCAGGTGAAGGCCGCATTCACCCAACTCGATCAACTCCTCACGCAGGCGGCAACCTCGAAGATTGTGAAGGCAGCGGAGAAGATCGCGGTGGAGAACGGCTACGACCTTGTTTTGCGAGCAAAGAACGTAATCATCTATCGCAACACAGCGAAGCTTGTAGATATCACCGATCTCGTCAAGCACGAACTGGCTGCGTACTTGTAGCCCCTCATGCCTCGGAATATTGAAGAGATCCGGAGGTTACTACCCCTCCGCTATCCCTATCTGATGATCGATCGGATCCTGGAAGAGGGGGAGGAACGTGTCCTCGCCCTGAAAAACGTGACGATCGACGAACCGTTCTTCCAAGGGCACTTCCCAGAGCCGTACCCCGCAGTGATGCCGGGGACACTGATTCTGGAAGCGATGGCCCAGGCGGCTGCCTTCCTCCTTAAACGGGATCAAGGCACGATCGGATACCTCGCGGCAGTGGAGAAAGCCCGATTCCGCAGGAAGGTCGTCCCTGGGGATCAGATCCTGCTATCTGCGCGCACGTTGCGAAAGAGGAAAGGACTGGTGCAGGCTGAGGTTGAGGCCTTGGTTGGGGACGAGGTAGTGGCGAGCGCGACAATCTCGCTTTTAATCGCGGGGAGCGCTGATGTGGAACAGACTCGTTGAGTGCGTTCCCAACATCAGCGAGGGACAACGCCGCGAGGTCATAGAGGAGATCGTCGGCGCTGCAGAGGGCGAGGGACGGCGGGCGATCGACCTCAGCATGGATGCCGACCACAACCGCTCAGTGATCACTCTCATTGGAGAGCCGGAAGGGCTTGCCAATGGGGTCATTAACCTCGCGAGAAAGGCGGTGGAGCGGATCGATCTGCGGAAGCACCGAGGAGCGCATCCGCGCATGGGAGCGGTTGACGTCATCCCATTCATCCCGGTGTGTGGCGTCACGATGTCAGACTGCGTCTCGCTATCTCTCAAAGTAGGAGAAAGGATCGCAAAAGAACTTAAGATCCCGGTCTATCTGTATGAGGAGTCGGCAACGAGCCAGCAGCGACGAAACCTAGCCGCGATCCGGAAAGGGGAATTCGAGGGTTTCGCCGAGAAGATC
>JAGLXM010000289.1 GCA_023132915.1 Candidatus Bipolaricaulota bacterium | reverse complement strand
CTACCAGTACCTGGATGTCGATCTTCCCGTCAGCAAATGGCCATGTGTACACGATCCAAGCGACAAATCCCAGGCCGAAGTGAACGAGTCGTCTCATACTAACACCTCTATTGCGTACCGATTACTTTGGTAGAATACTCCAATCCATCCACCAACGCCTTCACTGCTGGATCAAGGATACTGCTCCTTAGCGAAGGAATTATCACCAACAGGCACATCAGGATGCACAGACACGCCAGACTGACCATGGCAACGACCATAGCGCCCCTGTGTTCCCGTATCTGCCTCAGCGGGTCCGGCAGCTCACCAAGGAATACGTGCCGTTGGACCTTCAAGTACATGATCAGCGTGCATAGGCTGACAAAAACGATCACTACAGCGACCCAGATGAAATGGGCTTGAACAGCGGCAATTACGAGAATCAACTTGCTCCAGAAGCCGCTGAACGGGGGAACGCCGGCAACTGAAGCCGAGGCAACCGTACAGGTTGCACGTGTGAACGGCAACTTGGCTGCCAGGCCTCCCATCTTCTTCATATCTCGTGTGCCGGTAGACATCTCCACTGAACCACTTGTCAAGAACAACAGAGACTTAGAAATAGAGTGATTGGCCAGATGGAATAGACCGCCAAGAAGGGCCAGTGAGGCCCAGGTCGGGTTCCCTCCCTTGGCGAGGATGAGTCCCCCAAGACCTATACCAAGGACAACATACCCTACCTGACTGATGCTTGAGTATGCAAGGAGGCGCTTGAAGTCCCACTGTCCTATCGCCAGGAACGCGCCGGCGACCATGCTGGCGAGACCAAGGATGACCAGGATCCATCCTGTGTGAAGTGAGATACCAAACACGTTGAACAAGATGCGAGCAAGGGCGTAGATGCCGAGCGTCTCGATCAATATACCTGAAAGCATCGCTGAAATTGGGGCCGGCGCTGATGGGTGCGCATCAGGTAGCCAAGCGTGGAATGGCACCAACGCAGCCTTCAGAGAGAAACCGCCAATGAAGAAGCTTAGGGCGAACGTAAGTCCTAGATTCAGACCTGATGCCTGGATCGCCTTGCTGATGTAGGCCATGTTAAGAGATCCTGTGTTTCCGTAGACAAGACCGACTGCGAACAGGATGAATATCGATGCAATGCTTCCTAGCACCATATACTTAAATGATGCCTCTAGCTCCTCGGCCCCACAACCAAATCCGACAAGGGCGTACGATGCAATGGAGGCAATCTCCAGGAAGACAAACAGGTTGAAGATATCTCCTGAGAGCACTACGCCGTTCATGCCGGTGATCATGAGCAGGAACAGACTTAGATACTTCGCCTTGGCGGTGTACTGCTCCATGTAACGAGCGCTAAACAGCATCGCAGCGGTGCCGACTGTACTGATCACCACGAGCATCAGCGAACTCAGGCCGTCAAGGACGAGGTTGATCCCAAGCGGTATCGACCAGTTACCGATATCATAGACACCGGACTTGCCGATAACAGCGATTGCCAGTCCTAATAACGAGGCGGTAGCCAGGTTGGCTAGTAGGGTGGCGATCCGTTTGCCTCTCTTGCCGAAGATCGGGAGCAGGAATGCTGTTACCAATGGCACAGCGACGAAGACGGGCAACGGTATACTCATCCCCTCAACCTCCGTATTTTGGTAATGTCAAATGTCTTGTACTTGCCATAAATCCTGATGCACAAGGAGATCATCAGTGCTAGCGATCCCAGACTGATGACGATTGAAGTGAGGACGAGCGCTTGGGGTAACGGGTCGACAGATCCGTTAATGAAGCTAGATAAGACCTGTCCGGTCTCTGGATTCAGGTCACCCTTGCCGATTATCGGAGCTATTCCGTTTGTGCGATAGCCAAGCATGATAAGAAACAGGTTAACGGCGTATTCCATGACGACAATACCGATCACGATCTTGACCATGTTCTTCTTTGTAATCGCGCAGTACAGCCCGATCATGAACAGAAGAAAGCACAGCGCATACAACATGGTGTCACTCCTCCTCGTCGTTCGGTTCTTCGCTCCCGGCTTCGTAATGACAGCACATAGATAGGGTGAGGATGATCAAGAAGAGTGATGCCCCCACCTTAAGACCGATAGCGATATTGGAAAGCGGTATCGTCCCCGCGCTGATGAGTCTCAACGACTCTCCGGGCAGGTACTTCTGATACAAGAAGTTGGCAAAGAATGCTCCGCCGAAGGCAAGCCCGAGGATTGCCACTAGCGCGAACAGAAACGCGCCAACACAGTCCAATTTCGATGCCAGGCCCAGCGGCAGATTATCTTCAACGAACTCCCTACCGTAGGCGAGCATAAGTAGCACGTAGGAGGAAGCCAGGATTATGCCGCCGGCAAATCCTCCACCAGGTGTAAGGTGACCGAACAGAATGATGTAGATGCCAAACAGGAAGATAAGCAGCTTTACCCAGCTACTAATCGTCTTGACTATTACTGTCATCCCTTTCATTCCGTCGATCCTCCTAGTCTCCTCTTGCTCTTCTTCCGTAGTATCACACTGGCACCGAGGATCGAAGTGAACAAGACAGTCGCCTCTCCGAGTGTGTCGTAGGCACGGAAGTCAAGGATCACCGAGGCGACGATGTTCGCCGCTCCTGTTCTCTGGAGTCCTTCACTGAGATAGACCTGTGAAGCGGCGTCAGGAACCTGAGTGAAGATGGCTGTACCAAAAGCAGGGAGCGTATCCAGGACCTTCATGCCGGCCAGGAAGATGACAGCAATAAGAACGATCGATACGACGACCCCGAAGAACTCCTTGTCCCCGCTGATGAAGGTAAGATCACGAGAGATGGTAGCACGAATCAAGATAATCAACCCTAGAACTTCTACCACAATCTGTGTTATTGCAATATCCGGTGCAGCCAGGAACAAGAACATCAGCGAGCCGACAAACCCGATCGAGCCGACACAGATCACCGCACTGAGCAGGCTTCTGGTCTCTACCGCGATGACGGCGGCGATTATCATGAACAGCATTAATACGTAGAGTATCAGCATAGTTTTATCACCAGATCCTGCACAATACAAACAGCAGCACCACTAAGCCGAACGTCACCCATGTCAGGTACATCGGCAATAGTCCCGAATGCAACCATCGCAACAAGCCTGTTACGGCCAGTCCTACCCTTCCTGATTGATTGTAGGGATCGAAGAAACCCCTTTCTTGCCAGCTGTAGAGTTGGCGCAGTCCGTTCATAGAGGAGACCGTCTTGTAGAAATGCGTCCCTGGAATGATCATCTGATCGTTCGGCTGTACCTCGCCACACGTCCAGGTAGGTACCAGTCGGACTTTCTTTGATAATTGCCCGATGGCCAGTATGAGCAGGCCCAGAAGAACCCCGACAGCGATCAGGCCAGTAGCCAGTGTGGAATTCCACGTTCCAAGTAGTGTGATGCTGGCATCCAGACCCAGTGCCGGATAGATGAACAGCTTGAGCGGTATGTAGTAGAAGACCCCGAAGAAGACGCACAGCGCAGCCAGGACGATCATCGGCGTTGTCTGCAACCATGAGGCCTCTTTCACGTT